>JANQJH010000363.1 GCA_028281705.1 Verrucomicrobiales bacterium | reverse complement strand
GTATAACTCACCTCCACTTGAAGCTAGAGATGTGAAATTTTGACTGCTGGTCCTTCTAAACTTGCTCTACACAACGAAGTAAAGCTTTTCTTAATAAAGTTCAAAGTTTTAATTTTGGGCACTTGCAAATCAACATGGAGTCCAATAATTGAAAAAGCTCTACGTTAATGGACAGGGTCAAGGGTCAGCTTACTCTGGTCAGTTTCTGATGCTAACTCAGAGGTATACAAGAAATAAAGTTTTACCACGAATGGATCTGAAATAAATGAGTTGTCTGTGAGGTGGTTGTGAAATAATGAGATTCATAGTGATAGCTCGCGGGCGCGGTCGAGGTGGGCGGACTTGATTTCGAGGCGCTGATACGGATTGTCGTTCTCGTCGGCAGGGAACTCGGAGATGGTTTGGAGGGCGTCGTAGCCCTGGATGACTTGGCCGAAGACCGTGTACTTGCCGTCGGATTTCTTCATCTCGCCCAGGGCAATGTAGAATTGGCTTCCACTGGAGCTGCGCGTGGGGTTGGAGGCGTCGCCGAGGCGGGCCATGCCGACGGAGCCGAGGCGGTGACGGAGATTGATCTCCGCCGGAAGTGTCGTTTTCAGGCCTCCGGTGCCCCAGGCGGCACGGGAATCGGGGACCTTGGATTGAGGATCGCCCATCTGCACGAGGTAGTTGGGGATGGCGCGGTGGACCGCCATGCCCTCGTAGTGACCGGTGCGGACCTGGTTCTGGAAATTGGCCACCGTCATGGGGGCGGCATCGGGATAGAGCTGAATCACGATGCGGCGGCGTTGGCCCTGGACGTCGATCTTGAACACGGCGGCGTCTTTCTCCAGGTCGGGTTTGAGGGATTCCGGGTCGCCGGGGTCGATCTTGGGCGGCTTCTCTCCGATGAGGATGATCTCAGGGATCTCGGGCACCATGCGCTCGACCTTGCGCATGACGGTGCACGAACTGCCGAACCACAGCCAGAAAAGGGAAAACAGGAGCGTGGCGAAGGCAGAAAGGGGGCAGCGGTGAATGCGTTGAGCGTGGGGACGGGCGAACTTCATCATCATGGTTGGTCGTTAGATCGAAGAGGAAGAGGAAGTGGGAAATGGAAGGATGTTGCAAGGGATGGAATCGCTCTCTTGCGGCGACGAGTCCGAAGCCGGTGCCGATGCCGATACCGTAACTGCAACGAGGTCCGTTCCAGGGGCGGCATGTTGGCTTTTGACGTATCCCAGAGCAAGAACTTCTGACGGCGAGGAGGAGGCCTGGTCGCCGACGATCATCGGGCTGTTGCCGGCGTTGGTGACGCTCGTGATCTTGCCAACGGGCGCGCTCGTGCCGCCGGAGGGCGGAAGGTGAAGATCGAGGGCCGCTTCGGGCTCGGGGAGGCGGAGATCGGTTTCGTCGCCGACCTGGACGGAGAGAAGGACGAGCTGGCGGTTGACTTTGCCGACGCTCTTGATCCGGGAAATGACTTCCTGACCAATGTAACAGCCTTTTTCGTAATCGATGGCGCGGTCTTCGATGCGTGCCTCCGGGGGGAGCATCCCTGGGATCAATTCGCGGCCCCAGAGGGGGACACCGTGACGGATGCGCGTCCGTTCCAAGGCCTCGTGGCCAAGTTCCTCGAGGCCATGGGCCGCCAGGGCCTCTTGGGCCAGCTCGGATCCCGAAGGCATCCAGAGATCGAGGCCGGGGGGGCCGAAGCGGCGGGATCGGGTCTGCTGAAATGGCGTCTCGGTCCCTTTCAGTTCGCCAGCGAGGCCGGATGGGAGTGCCGGGGGCTCGGCGTCGCCGAGGAGGAGATGGAAGCCGCTCCAGGACTCCGTGATGTCGGTCAGTTCGACGTCGTCGGCGATGATGTAGCGATCGAGCCGGGTGTGGAGGCTCTCGCGGAGTTCGGCGGGGGCATCGACGATGAGGCCAAGGCCGGCGGATTCGTCTCCGTCGAACGGGCCCGATTGATAGACGTAAAGGTCGCCCTCGAGCTGGCCTTTGTGGTTGGTGATGACGGCGTAGCGGGATTCACCTTCGGGCAGTTGATCGACCTGGTTGGTGATCTGGCCGTTGAGATAGCGCACGCGATCGGCTCCGGTGAGGAGGAAGCGGCAACGGCCGGAGAGAGAGGTCCATCCGCGGAGTGGACCGGGTTCGTCTTGAGGTCGAGTCATGGGGTGAAATGGTTCTTCATCCCAAACTTAAACTTCAACTTAAACTTTCACTTAAACTGAATCGGATTTCGGTTGAGAAACGGCCAGAAGCCCGGAGAGGGGAGCCGCATGTCTGACTTCTCGGTGGCTCCTCTATGAATCCTTCCAAAGGCCGGTTCGATTGGTGGTCGCCTCGGGTGCCGTTTGATCCGGCGCGCTGTCCGTTTTTCTATGGTTGGGTCGTCGTGGCCGTGGCCACGGTGGGAATTGTGTTCAGCATTCCGGGGCAGACGATGGGATTCAGCGTCTTCACCAATATCCTCATGGCGGAGCTGGGACTCTCGCGGGTGCAATTGAGCCTGGCCTACTGTGTGGGAACGGTGATGAGCGGGCTCTCGTTGCCCTATCTGGGCCGGACTTTTGATCGCTTTGGAGCGCGCAAGATGGTGGTGGGCTCGGCCATGGCGACGGGGCTGGTTTTGCTCTACCTGAGCCAGACCCGAAAGGTGATCGATCTTCTGCTGGCATGGAGTCCGGCTTGGCTCTCGGCCACGGTGGTGAGTTTTGGCGTCATCCTGGTGGGCTTCTTTCTCATCCGGGCTTCGGCACAAGGGGTGCTCACCTTGACGAGCCGCAATGTGATGGGGAAATGGTTCGACTACTATCGTGGACCGGTCCTGGCCTACAGCGGCGTGGCCACCGCCTTTGCCTTTTCCAGCGCACCGCGCTTCCTCGATCTGCTGATCACACGATTCGGTTGGGACGGGGCATGGATGGTCCTCGGCTGGACCACGCTCTCGGTCATGGTCGTGCTCGGCTGGCTCTTTTTTCGGGACAATCCCGAGGAGTGCGGTCTGCGGATGGACGGCGATCGGGCGGGGGCGAAGAAGAAGGTGGCCCACGCCGACACGGTGATCCACCGGGACTACACGAGGAGTGAGGCGCTGCGCACCTGGGCTTTCTGGACCTTCAATGGCACCTTTGTCTTCGTGGCCTTCAATCACACGGCGTTTACCTTCCACATCGAATCCATCGGCGCCGAGGCCGGGCGCGTGCGGACGGAGGTCATCGGCTATTTTGTTCCGATCGCCTTTGTCAGCGTGGCGACGACTCTCCTGAGTGGTTGGGCCAGCCCGCACTCACGTTTGAAGTATCACCTGGCGCTGATGAATGGGGCAGCGTTGTTAGGCGTCTTGGGTCTGATTCAATTGCGCTCGTCCTGGGGTGTGGCCGCTTTCATCGCCGGCAATGGGATGTGCGGAGGCTTTTTCGTCTCGCTCTCCGGATTGGTCTGGCCGCGTTTTTTCGGGCGGCGTTCACTCGGAGCCATCAGCGGAGTGGGGATGTCGAGCATGGTGATCGCGAGCGGGCTTGGGCCCCTGATGTTCAGTCTGTCGCAGCGGTTTCTCGGAAGTTACGGGCCGATTTTGTGGTTGTCAGGATTGGTGCCGGGGACTCTGTTGGTGGCGAGTTTTTGGGCGGACAATCCCCAACGACGCGAGCGTGATGGGGCGAACAGCGACTCACGGAAGGACTGAGGTGACCGTGGCATGATCTGGGATTTGATTACCATTGGCGGCGGCGCGGCGGGTTTCTTTGGGGCGATCACCCATGCGCAGGAGGGTGGGGGATCGACCTTGATCCTGGAGCGCTCTAACGAAGTTCTGGGAAAGGTGAAAATCTCGGGTGGCGGCCGCTGCAACGTGACGCATGATTGCCCGGACCCGAAGGCGTTTAGCGCGCATTATCCGCGCGGAGAAAAGGCGCTCATCGGTCCCTTGCACGGCTGGGGCGCGGAGGACACGGTCCGGTGGTTCAGCGAACGGGGCGTGCGATTGAAAACAGAGGAGGACGGCCGGATATTTCCCCGGACGGATCGCTCGCAGACGGTCATCGATTGTCTCACAAGGGAGGCCAAGAAGGCCGGTGTGCGGGTGCGGACGCGGGCGGGCGTGAACGCGATGAATGTGATCGAGATGCGAGAGGGAGTAAAGGATGGGGAGCATGGGCCGCGTTTTGAGCTGATCCTCGATGACGGTGAGCGCTTGCAAGCACGTCGCCTTCTACTGGCCACGGGCGGGACACGGTTGGCGGCCGGTGCGCGCTTGGCCGCGTCCGCGGGGCATCGGCTGGAGCGTGCGGTGCCTTCGCTGTTCACCTTCAAGATCAACGATCGGCGGATCAAGGGGCTGCCTGGCGTGTCCGTTCCCGAGGTGGCCTGTGCCATCGAGGGGACCCGGACACGGTGGAAGGCCACGGGTCCTCTGCTGATCACGCATTGGGGAGTGAGCGGGCCTGGCATTCTTCGATTGTCGGCCTGGGGGGCGCGGGAGCTGGCGGCGATCGACTATCGCTTTACTCTCGTCGTCGATTGGCTGCCGGGGATGGACGTGGCCGCGCGCATTCGGCAGTGCCGGCAAACGTGGGGAGGCCGGCAGTTGAAGACGCAGTCTCCGTTCGAGGGCCTATCCAAGCGCCTCTGGGAGCGGTTCCTCGAGGCGGCGGACCTGGAGGCCGGTCAGGTATGGTCGCGTGTTTCCCGGGAGGAGGCTAAACGGCTAGAGCGACAACTGACGGAGGCTCAGTTCGAGGTGCAAGGGAAGAGTTTGAACAAGGATGAGTTCGTGACTTGTGGGGGCGTGGCGCTGCCGGAGATCGATTTGAAAACGATGGAGAGCCGTCTCTGTCCCGGGCTGTATTTTGCGGGTGAGGTGATCGATGTGGACGGACTAACCGGCGGGTTCAATTTTCAGAATGCGTGGACGACGGGATATCACGCGGGTGTGGCAGCGGCGATGGCGGGTCGAAGAAGGAAAGCGTGAGGAGAGGTGTTGGTCTCACGTTTTCTTTTTGGGCGACGATGCACGGGATTGATGACGCGAGCGAAAGGTGTGGATTTGGCCTCCGAGGCGGATCGGTGTTGGGTGGTTGTCAATGAGCACGACCTGATGATGTCCGGTGCCGGCCTCGGCCCAACCGATGACGGTGGCCGGAATGGAATCGCCGCCGGTGGGAGGTTCGAGACGGCGCCATTTCACCACGGGCCGCGCATGTCTCAGGTGACGACGGAGAGAAACCGTTCGTCTGTCGGGCAGGGTAATCTCGGCCGGCAACTGATCGATGGCAACTTCGCTGATGGCCTTGGATTGATAGTCCCAGGTGAAGGCAATCAACCGTTCGGGATCGGAAGGGGTCGGGGAGAGAAAGAGGCTGTTTGCTTTGCCCGGCTTGTCGAGACGATCGCTGACCACGAGTCGAGAGTGACTGGCGCTTTCGCCAGAGAGACGGGAGACGGGCAACAGGGCCGGATGAATGCCCTTGGTGATCTCCGGGTGATCGAGAAAGGCGATGTGCCGTTCCACGGTGGCTCCGTCATTCGACACGAGCGTGGCTTCGACGGCGCGATTGGTGAAGCCGGTGTCGCTGCTTTCGCGCAATCCACCGGAATCTTGTAAGAGTGCATGGGTAAGGAAGCGCACCTGGCGCAGCTTCCAACCGGGAAAGACCTCTTCACCGTCGGCGGGTAGCGCATGGTGCACTCCATGCAGGGCGAACTGGATGGTGCGGCGCGGGTCTTGGGTCCAGAGCCCGTCCCAGCTGGGGCGGGCGCCGGGGGATAAGAGACGGACTTGGAGACCTTTTCCCAGCGGCGTGACCACTCCCTCGTGGCCATCGGACTGGAAGATCCATTTGTTCTGCGGGCTGTTCTCGTCGCTATCCTCGGAAGATCCTGGGCTTTCCCAGGAGAGTTCGACCGCGTGGGACTCGTTTGGATTGTCATCCAAAACTTCGTGCTTGGCTTCGGAGTGAGGCCAGCGGTCCAGGACACGAAATCGAGTCTCTGCTAGGTTGAATGAGCTGCGCGATTTCGGAACGTTGACAGAGCGTTCGACGGTGAGGCCTTCGGATTGGTGACGCATCCATTCGATGACGACGCTGTCTTTCTGAGATTCTGAGTTGCGGTCGGCACCGCTGCCTCCCGGGCCGCAGCCGGTGCAGAGCACGGAGAAAATCAGGCCGGTGGAGAGAACGATTCTGTTGGTCATTGGATTCCTCCATTCATGTGGTCGGTGATGTGACAGAGTTTCCGGTAATAGGTGTCGACGTCCTGGCCTATCAAGGAGGCTCCGAAGACCTCGGCGGCTTCATGTCCGGCGATGTCGCCGTAGTTCACCACCACCAAATGGTAGGCCACGAGGGCGGGCAGGATGGACTCTTGGCTCTGGAAGCAGGGACGCAGATACATGACGAAACCCTGGGAGAGATCCTCGGTGTTCTTCGCCTCGACATAGGCGAATTCATCGGGTTCGAGGGGTTGGTCGTCGAAGACGAGGCTCACGGGATAGCGGACGAACCGTCGATCCTGAAGGAGGGCCTCCAGCGCCTCAAGGGTCCATGAATCTTGCGTGTCGTCGAGATAGAACTCGCGGGCCTGAAGGGCTCGATCCGCGGCATGGTCGAGGAGGGACTGTTTCCCGTCCTCTTCGGTTGGCCGGATGCGGCGGGGCATGCATTGGGTGGGATTCACGAGTTTTCCAAACTTCAACTTCAACTTCAACTTTCACTTAAACTAGCAATAGAGTCTAAATTCCACGGGAGAAGCGTCACCGCTTCTTCTACGAGATTCGCATCATGGAATACTGTGATGGCGCTTGGTGTAGCCATGGAGTTTAAGTTTTTTGGGGATTACTCATTTATAGCGTTCACGGAACTCCTGAGCGGCTTTTTCCCGGGCGGCTTTTTCGTCGGGATCCATTTTGCCGATGAACCAGCGATGGTTGGGCGTTTCCAGAGTTTCATCGAGCAGCTTCTGGAGATTCTGGGCCGCTTCCTGTTTGGTGGTATCGTCAGAGTTGTTCCCTTTCTCGATGAGATGTTCCAGTTCGGGGATGAACTTGACGTAAAAATGCTGGGCGATCTCGTAGGTGCCATGCCAGTGGGTGTAGTCCGGTCCCATCATGGAGGCGCCATGGCGGGCGCGTCTGCCTTCATGATGCCAGATTTCGAACCAGATGAAGTCGAGTTTGTTGGAGAATTTGACAGGGCGAAGGAGCGGCTTGGCGGCATCGTAGAGAGCGAGGCCGGGCTTGGCGAATTTCTCGTTGTAGAGTTCGATGAGGGCGTCGTACTGGACATACCAGTTTTCCACCCAGTTCTTGTTATGACAGTTCATGCAGACGTCCTGCATGTTGGCGCGGCGTTTTTGCCAGGGAACATCCTTTCCCGGCAGCCCCATTTTGGCGTCGGAAACCTCGGGCCGGGTGGAGATGGCGGGGCGATTGTTCCAACTGATGCGCATGCCGATATCGTGGGTCACCGGCTGGGTGGGCGTTTGCGACATGTGACAGGTGGCGCAGGTGGGGGCGGCGGAGTAATCTTCGCCGACGATCCACTTGGGCGAATCGAGATTCATCTTGGCGATGTTGGCGAAGAAGGCGATGCCGTGCTTGGACTCCTCATAGATCTCTTTTTGCGGATGATCGGGGCCCATGTGGCATTTGCCGCAGGTATCGGGGTGGCGCGCCTGGGCGGCTGAGAAACTGTGGCGACTGTGACAGGCGGAACAGCTGCCCTCGGTCCCGTCGGGATTCAATCGGCCGATGCCGGTGTTAGGCCAGGTCGCGGGGTCCAGTTTGCCTTCGCCGCCGGGGAGGACTTTGACTTCGCTCCCGTGGCACTGCCAGCAGCCATTGACGGCGGCGGCGGAGTTTCCATGGGGAAACCCCGGGGTGATCATGCCGCGGTTTCCCTCCACGACTTCGGCGAGGACGTTGTCCAGGGAACCGAGGATCCGGCCGGCCTTGGAGTGATGGGATCCGATGAACTCCGTGACTTCGCGCTCGTGACAGCGGGAACAGTCCTTGGGCGTGACGAGAACCGCGATGGTCTGCCCATGATGGAGAAAGGCATCCTTGTCCGTCTTCTCGGCGCTGTGACATTCAAAGCAGCCGACGTTTCCGCGAAAGTGTTTGCTCGAACCCCACTGTTCATAGATGGCGCGGTTCTCTTGCTTGTGGCAGGCGATGCACTGGGCGCTTTGGGGGCTGATTTCCTTGAGGCCAATGGCGCCGGCATCGGCGCTGGTGAGGCCGAAGGCGGAGGCCAGGGCCAGAGCCGCACTCGATTGTTTCCAGGTAGGTTTCATAGCGGTCTTCTTTCTATGGGTTGGTGCTTGTGAGTGGGTCGATGGTTTCACGGGCAAAGTCTAACCGGCCGCCATCGAGGGATTCGCCGTCTTCCGTGAGACGGCCGCTGAGGACGGGGACGG
>JANQJH010000317.1 GCA_028281705.1 Verrucomicrobiales bacterium | reverse complement strand
ATGATTGGGGCGAATGGGTGTTTCCCGGTATGTGCCGGCCCCTTTCATAAACTTAAACCTAACCAAGAGGCTTTGGAATTTCTGGCCCGCTTCGCGGATTTATTGCGACCCTTTGGCACAAGTGAAGCCAACGATGTTACCCTGAGTGGCTCCAATTCGAGACAATTTGTCACGAATTGCGGCTTTGTCAGTTGAGTTTTCAACTGCCGTATAACTCATTGGTAACGAGTTTCATACAAATTAATTGAGAGCAGTTACTCAAGATTTTTTCCAGGTTAGAGTTTAAACTCCAACGGCGGTCCACCGATGCACGCCCCTAACGACTCATACCAACACTAACTCACCAAGATCTCGCTCTCGTCGATCGCGTTTCGCCCGGACTTCCTATAGGGCCTGGGCATGGGCTGGGCATTTCCCGCGAGATCGATCGTGCGGCACCGCAAGACGCGGCGCCCCGCCGACAGAGGAGGCACCAAGGCAGCCCAAGAGCAAAGCGTGTATCGCATCGGCCACGTCGCGGGCTTTCCCGTGCCCCTTTCAAACTGACTGGGATGCAAGGCACTCGTATCCGCCTTTCCCGCCCAGTTGCCGGGCAGAGGAAGGATCTCGGCATCTTTCCAGGGCGCCTTGGTGAAGTAGGGATCCTCCGCCGGCCAGGTTTCCCCCTTCGGCTGGGCCCACCACTGCACCTTGTCTAAACCGCTGACACCCACTTGAGCCTGTCCGGTAATGGCCAGTGGCTCATTGGCCGGCACCTGTTCCGGCAGGGCATCGAAGAGGGCACGCGTCTTGAGCCAACTATCATTCACATCATTGTTCTGCCGGGCATAGGTATCTTCCACCTGATACTTATTCGTCACCACCACGCGCTGCAGCCACTTGACCGACTTGAAACCGTAAGCCTCCGGCACAATCATGCGCACCGGTCCACCGCGCTCTCCCGTAAGCCACTCACCATTGATCTTGTAGCAGAGGATCACCGGCAGGAAACCCGACGGATCTTCCAAGACGCGATTGGCCGGCAACCAGCATTGGAAAAGCTGTTTGGGATCCTCGTTGTGGTAGCCGTCGTAGTAGACACTGCGATAGTTGGCCCGCGGCTGAGCCAACCACAGGACATCACGCAACGGCACGCCCTCCCACAGGCCGATCCCCAAGGGATCCGAAAGGTTGTTGCAGGAGATTACTTTGAGATAACGCACCGCCTTGGTCTCCGCGAGTTTCATCAGATCGGCGAAGGTGAAGGGATTGCCATCAGCACGCGTCATGGGATTCCCCAACTCGCACGCCTTGCCGGTTTTCGCCTCGTCCTCCGGATCGGCCGTGACCTCGAGTTTCCACGTTTCCCTTTCCAACCCGACTTCCAAACGCTTCTCCAATGGAAGGGTGTAGGGAATGGGATTTCCCCGCTCGACATTGTAAAAGTCTCCCTGGGGCGTCAGGTAACTTTCTTGCGATAGTGCCGCCACCGCTTTTCCAACCAGAGGATGCCTCGCATCGTCGGTCGCCGCACCCGCTACCAGCTTTTGCCCCATCGCCGCAAGACCCGCGGAAGCACTCAAGAAACTACGTCGTCGCATCACAAAGGCGAGCATGAAGCCTCGCCGCCGCCGAGGAAAGCACGATCTGGCCATCATGTGGTGATCGGATGCGATGGGGCCGGTGGGACGCCGGCATCACGTTGGTAGTGATCACGTCTCGCCTGTTGCGCACACCTGGCGAGCCGACTCTCGCGAATTTCATTGCCGCCGAGGAACGAATCGGGGCAGAATCCCTGGAAGATCAGGGACCCGCGGTTTTCGAACAAACAACACGCATTCATCCTAACATGAAATCCCAATCCTCTCTCAAGCTCGGAGCGATCTTGACCTCGGCTGGCATCGCGCTCACAGGCCTTCAAGCTCAGACGGAAACACTCCTCGAATCGTTTGAGGATAATATCGACAATGTCACCGTTGTCGGAGGCAACAACCGGGGAGATGAGGATATCGCCTTCTCTCAATACACCAAATCGGGAGACGATGACCTCGCCGTCACGGACGGCGAGAAGGCCTTGATGATCACCATCACGGGCAATCTGGCATGGAACCGCGATGCGGATATCACGCTTTCGGATGAGGCCAGCGCCCTGGTGAAACAGGCCTGGGCCAAGGGAGAAGAGGCGCGCTACGTGATTCGTTATGATGTGCAATTCAACAACGAGGGCGTTGGCTGGGGTAACTTCATCACCTGGGTCAATGGCAAGCCCTACGGGCAACTCGAACTGGGGAGCGGCCTCAACAATTCCTTTTCCCTGCCTCTCGACGTGATGAACACGGATCTCTCGCAAGAAGGCCCCGTGATCCTCAATATTGTCGGTCAGTATGACGCCAACGGTGAAGCGACGAGCAAGGACGTCATCGTTGATAACATTCGTTTGGTCGACAACTACGCCCCGGGCGCAATCCCGGAGACCACCATCTTGAACAGCTTCGAGACCGAAGAAGACGTGAACAAGCTCGTGCCCGTCTCCGATCGCTACACAGCTTCGCTCTACAAGAAAACGGGCCCTGATGACATCGCGGTGACGGAGGGCGAGGGATCTCTGCAGGTGGAGTTCACCAGCGGAGGTTCCTGGACGCGAGACTTCACCATTCCGTTTACGGGGACGATCATGGAAACGGTGGCCCGCGTGGCCAAAGAAGACCGTTGGCGCTATACCATTCGGCTCGACTACATCTTCGCCGATACCAGTGAAGGCTGGAACGGGAATTGGCAGAACGTGAGTATCCGTGCCGCCAGTGGCGCGGCCCAGCCCCTCACCATGTTTCGCGAGATCGATGAACGGCATGTGAGAACTCTTTCGCTCCCCTTGGATCAGCTCGATCTCGAGCCCGGAGACCCCGGCGATCCCGACCGCATCGATCCTGGCATTTCCATCATCAATCAAGGAGCCTGGGGCGACGGAGGAATGACACTGCACATCGATAACATCCGCCTGATCGACACTGGCAAGGCTCCCTTGAAGATCGGCGATCTGGTGGTGAACGAAGCAGGCGACGGGGTGGACATTTCCTGGGCATCTTCGCCCTCACAAGCTTACGGCATCTCCGTTTCGGATAATCTCACCGATTGGACCGATCTCGTCACCGATGTCCTGGGAGCTCCCGGGGAGGAGACAACTTATACGGACCCAGTAGCCGATTTCGCGGGACAACAATTCTATCGCGTGTTCGTTTCCGGATCCGCGCCTCCCTTGAATGAAGGGTTTGAGAACGGAGTTCCCGACGGCTGGACGACAAAGTTTGGCGCTAATCACACGGGAGACGTCGTCTGGGAATTTGGCGCCCCAAGCAACGGTCCGGACGCCGCCAAAACCGGTACAGGCGTGGCCGGGACCGACCTGGATAACAACTACACTCCAGGCACCTGGGTGATTCTGGAATCGCCGCTGGCCGCGAGCAACACTCTCCTCGAGCCCAAGTTGACCTTCTCTTACTTCCTCGATGTCGGCGAGGGCTCGGCGGCGCGCGTCCGCATTCTTGACCAAGACGGCGCGGAACTTTATGCGCCCGGTTCACCAGAGGAGGCTCTGTTCTTTGTCGAGTCCACGGAGAATTGGCAGGACATGAGCTTCGACCTGAATGAAGTCGCCGGCGGCCAGAAAGTGATCGTTCAATTCGAACTCATCGGCAATGGCGACGGCGCTGGATTCTTCGTCGACGATGTCCTTATTGATGAATAGCACCGTGTTTACCGGAGCGCGCCTAACTAACTACTCTTCAAGTTGACAGACACGCACACCTGTGGCTCATCCTCAACCCCATCTCTCAGAATGTGGGAGGGACTTTAGTCCCTTTTTCATTCGAGCGAACCCAGGGACTGAAGTCCCTGCCACTTTCTTTTTGTGATTCATCCTCAACTCCGTCTTTCAGAATGTGGGAGGGCATTCAGGCCCTTATCACACCAGCGAGTCCTACAAGATGAGATGAAATGAGATCGCTCGCTACTATCTGAGCGAACCCTACCAGCCGTTCAACTGCGCGATGCGGCCGAGAACGCCGATCCCATAGCGTCCCTCACGATTGCCGCCGCTCTCAATGTACTTCTTCACCAGGGGCAGCGCGGGCTCGCCCATCCAGTCGAGGACATTGTGCAACAGCCGGGTGTTGGTCTCGGGCGTATCCTCGGCCAAGAGCATCTCCTCTAACATTTTCATGGTATTCCCCTTCTCGTGGTCGAGTTTGACCAAGGTCCAGGCAGCCATCATCCGGACCTCGGGAGCCGTGTCGGCCAGTGCTTTGGCCAGGGCATCTCTTGCCGGAGCGGCGGCTTGATCGAGGAGATGAAGGCCGACGACGGCCCACCAGCGCATGCCTTCATCAGGGTCGCTGAGTTGTTTGGCAAAGGCGTCGACGTTTTTCTCGTCGCGCAGAAGAGCACGGTCGGCGGCATCGAGGTATGTGGCCAGCGGGTAGAGTTCATCGTTGTGCACCAACTCATAGATGGTGATCTTGTTCGCCGCGGCACGCCGCTCGCGCATCACTTCCGGAAGCAGACCGGAGTCCCGAAGCTGAAGCTGACGTTGACGCATCTCGGCTCGGAGCGCAGCGATCCTTTCCTGATGCTCGGGTTTCTCGATGAGATTGTGGACGTTGTCGAAGTCCGCCTCGTGCAGGGCCGCGAGCAGCGCGTCGCGGCCGAAGGGACAGCCGGGCTCGAGCAGGATGGTGCAGAGCCAGTAGTTGCTGCGCGAGTCGGGCG
>JANQJH010000313.1 GCA_028281705.1 Verrucomicrobiales bacterium | reverse complement strand
GAGCCCGGCCGGTCAGATACCGTGCTGGTGATCGGGCTCCGAGAAGCCAGGGTCGGTCAATGAAGAGGACGCCGATTTCTTTGAGGAGCATGGCTTTGCCGTCACCATCAGTATCGACGGCATCGGAGAGACGCATGATCGTCTGCTCCCCACCCGGGGTGGAAGCGGGACTTTCAAAGGGTTCTCGATCGTGTGCAACCCTGCCTCGTCCGTCAGAGGCGCATGCAGGTGTCAGCCCGCGTCACCGTCACGCCTCAGAATCTTGAACTCCCCAAGACTCTTGAAGAACTGATTGCCCGGGGATTTCACACAGTGGGATTCTCTCCCATGCTCAGTTCGCCGAGCGCGACCCTCGAGATGAGCCGTGGAGATCTCGGTGTGATGCTAGAGCAGATGATCGCGTGCGGTGGCACTTTCGAGGAGGCGATTCTGAAAGGGGCGCGTTACCCATTTTCCAACATGATGACCGCCATGCGAATACGCTGCTCAGGCATCCGCGTGAAACGGAAACAGCCATCAACTATTTTCGGTCCCGGCAATGCGAGAGGCTCGAGAAACATCGCGAGGCGTCGGCACAATTTTATCAGAGCGTTCGCAATCGACTCGATACGGCCTTTTGGCGAGATCGATCGGTGATCACGACGACCGATGCAGATCGTGGGCCTCGGGATACCGTCAGTCGTCGTGGAAGATTGCGGGCGAAACGTTTGACCCGGGATACGCTTTTGCGTCTCTCGACGACGGCGAGAATCCAGCGCGGTCCTGTCATCGTGGGTGACGTGCTGACAAGAAGGCCGGTGCTGGACGATCGTGGTTTGGACCATCCCGTCGCCTTCTTGGGGACGACGAATATCGTCCCCCTGATTCAGCAAATGGGAACTGGTCAGACGGCGGGCTCCGTCGTCCGCCAATGGTCCGGGACCCTCACCGAGGAACGCAGCTGGGTCATCCTGAGTTGGCTTTGGGATCGGAAGGTGGTAGTGGAATCCACGGATCGACTTGCCCCAATCAATGAACAAGAAACAAGAAATCTCTATGAGTATCAATCATTCTAGCAGTAGAAGAGTCGTGACCGCATCGATAATCGCCTGTGTGGCGATGAACTGTTTTGTCTCGGGATGGCCCTGTGGCGCCGGCGCTCCCGTTGATTCGAATGTGAAGGGCGATGGAGCGGCCGATGAGGATCGAACATGGTCAGCCTTCGGAGACTTGCGATTGCGCTTCGAGTCGGATTGGAATTCACAGCGTGAGGACGGCACGGCTCGTGATGATCGGGATCGTCTTCGGACGAGGGCTCGCTTTGGACTTGAATGGAAGCCGAATGACATTTGGTCGTTCAAAGTGCGGGCGAGAACGGGATCTCATTTGAGTCAGCAGTCGCCACACCTGACGTTGCACGATTTCGATGGCGGTGACTCCGATGATTTTGATGGGGGGCTCGATCTTTGGTACGGAAAAGCTTCTTTCGAGTCGGATCGGCACAAGACGACGTTTTGGGTCGGCCGAAACGAGTTTCCTTTTGACTACGCTCTGAGTTCTCAAGAATTGATCTGGGATAAGGACGCCACGTTGACCGGCGGTTTTGTTTCCACCGCTTTCGACCTGTCTCGTGACGTCAAGTTCACTCTGAGTGGAGGCGCCTTCGCCTTGCCGGAAGGATTGAACAGGTGGAGCGGGGCGCTCTGGGGTGGGCAGGCAACGCTCGATTTGAGCCCTCCTCAGAAGGAATGGGATCTGTTTACCGGGGTGACCTTCCTTGGCCTCGATGGTGGGGGCGCCTCGGATCGTTATCTCGATGGCAATGGAGAACGAGACTACAACATCGGAATCGCATCATTGAGGGCCAGGCAATCGATTTCGCCGCGCCATTCGTTGACCTTGGGATTCGATTGGGTGCACAACTTTGAGGGCTACTCCGAAGATGACTCCGACCCCACGACGCAAGACTTTCACGACGCGATTGATGGTTGGATGCTCGGGGCGAAGATTGGAACAACCGAGTTCACGAAGCAATGGGATTGGGAAATCGAATACGCTTATGGCTATATCGAGAGGCTGGCAGTGAACTCTTCGTTCGCTCAGGATGACTGGGTGAGGTGGGGGCGGCGCGGGCAGACGTTGTCCAGTGATTTTCGGGGTCACCAGATCAGTGGTAAAGTGAGACTCTGGAAGGGCAAGTGCCACCATGTCGACTTGCAGGCCAGATCATTCTTTGTCGATTCCGTGAGCTCGGCCGAGGACGGGAATCGATTCCGTGTCGATATCAATTACGGTATCAATTTTTAGACCGATTGTATTCGTATCGATACGGGTAGAGGTCAGTCACATTTTGCGTTCATAGCATTCGTAGCGAAGCCGACCATGGTCCAGCTAAGGAAAACCCGATCGGGTTAGGTGAAACGAGGGCGAGTTTTTACTCTTCTGTGAAAGACCATGAGCGTGCTCAGGAATCCCAACAACAACGAGGAGGGCTCGGGAACGACAGACACGACCGTGAACTGCATCGTTCCCGAACCGCCCGGGCCCCCGGCATACGATCTCGTCCCAACATTAAAGACCTCTGAGAATGTTTGAGTGCCGAGTGACAGTGTGCCGGATCCCGACCAGGTGATGGCCTCGAGGTCTCCAGCGGAGACAGCAGGATAGCTAAGCGTTGGAGGGCCCAACGAAGATCCATTGAGGTCCAATCGGATCCGATCTCCATCCCCTGAATCCAGTACCTCCATCTGAGCAACGCCCCCACCCACACCCTCTACGCTGATGTCACCACCCGAAAAACCATCACGGAAGTCATAATTGATCGTCCAAGTGCCGGTAAACGCGCCGTCCCAAACACTGCTCTTGATGATGTCGGTGGTGGACACATCAGCTTGATTCGGGACCAGAGTCCAACCGTTGTTGTCATCGTCTGGGAAATAGATGAATCCATTACCATTGGAGTTAGGGGCCGCTTGAAAGTTGGGGTCCACGAGCAATCCAGATCCTGTGGTGGTGGCTGCCCATTCCACGACGTTTGGGTTGGCGGTTTCCATGATGGTAAAAATCAGATCTCCCCGTGCCGGGCCGGGCAGTGCTAGCCCAATCAAACTTGCCGTCCCCAGAAGCTGTAGCAGAGATGATCGTCGTGGCGGTGAGAAGGCATCGTTCATTCGAAGGCGAAGAAATCGGCTTTTCATCGGTTGTACTCAGTTTCAGTTCATCACATCAGCGAAGCTTTCCCTCAAATCTTCCAAGTCAAGAAGAGCTATGATAGAGGGGTCGGAACCCGAAAAGATGATTTCATCTTTCGACCCTTAGGCAACCAAAAAATGGTGTAAATGTTTACGTATATAAACGCATCCACCTACGTATAGATACGTAGAACGCGAGTGTTTGGTTACGTGTACGGTACGTAGGGCCTCGTTCTTTTTTTGGAATGAACTTAATGGTGGTTAGGTTCAATTACGGGGGGAATGATAGATGCAGAAACGGCAAACCGATTATTTTGTGTGTCAGGGAATGTGTACGTTTCGGGAGGAGGAGTGGCCAGCCGCGATCGGCATATCCCATGTCTTGTTTGCCGATATCGACCCGGTTCTCACTGCCGGGTGTCTCTGGCGGCCTTGAACGGCGCCGCCGAAGCTTGGCTGCGAAACCCTGGTCTTCTTAAGGGCAGGCTGTTTGCCGTGTTTTTCTACGGCTGCGCCGCTCGGTAGTAGCCCGTCGGCTTGGCGTTTCGGCCGGCATCAGCATCTTGAAAAACTCCGGAGACATCCGTGGCGATGAGTTCCCAGCTCTGGAGATCCTCCGAGTATTCGATGTCAACAGTGACTCCCTGAGGCACGGTGAACTGGAGAGATCCCTCGCCGGAGAGGCCCACTTGAGTGAGGGCCGGGGTTGCCGGCTCGTTTTCCGTCTCTTGGCCTATCACATTCCCTGGATTGTTGAAAAGAAAGGCGATGTCTTCCGCGTCATACGCCCTGGAGTAGAGCTGGAAGTCGTCGATGATGCCGTTCAACCCAAGGGTGCCGACAAAAGCGCCGATCTGTAGGGACGAGTGGCGATTCTCACGAAATCCTTCAGCCGGTGCCATTTCGCCGACGATCACATTGTCCACGTAGATGACTGTCCTGTCGGCATCGAGCTCGCTCCCGTCGGTGTCCGTGTGGCTCACAACGACGTGATGGACCTTGTCCACTTCCAGGGCGGGTGCCGTGGTGATGGATTCGCTCCCCCCGGCGTACCACTGAAAAGGACTGGCGGCGTCAGCGGCGATCCCAGCGACGGCAGCGAACGGGTCGCCCACCGTGTCGCCTTTGGAAAAGAGGACGCCGGAGCCGCCCGCCTCCGCAGGATCAATTTTGACCCAGAGGGAGATGGTTAGGCTGTCCAGGGGAGGCAAATTCGAGTCACGATCAAGCTCGCCAAAGGCGGCGCCGTCCCCACCGGCGTCGTCCAGTCTCACAGCGGTGCCGCCGGCCAGGCCGGATTGGCCAAGTGTGAAACTGCCACCGTTCGCCGTCCGATAGGCACCATGAAAATCGTTTCCCGAGGCATCGATCATCGTCTCGCCGTCGGTCTCATCC
Organism: Verrucomicrobiales bacterium; assembly: GCA_028281705.1. Lineage (GTDB taxonomy): Bacteria > Verrucomicrobiota > Verrucomicrobiia > Verrucomicrobiales > DEV007 > JAACDM01. The sequence goes on along the minus strand of JANQJH010000313.1, from coordinate 3,541 downwards.
ATTTGATAATGGACGAGCAGTCCGTTCGCCTTTTCCACCCGAGCGGTGAGGTCCACAATGATAGGTGCGCCGCCTTCATCGTTGGTGTCCAGTTCGATCTGCGCGATCAAGGCGCCTTCGCGATTGCCTGGATCAAGGGTCACGGGAATCACGACTCGCTCGCCAGGTGCCAGTTCGGTTGGGACTTCGCCCAGGGTGAAAAGATCATGATCCCTGCCGGTTACGGTGGCGGAGGCGATGGTCAACGTCTTCGATGGACCTGAGTTTCTCAGGGAAATCTCGCGTTCCACCACGCCGGAGTTGGACTCCAGAGTGCCAAAGAGATTGTTCGCCGTGACTGCCAGATTGGGATCTTCCAGTGGGGCATTCTCGACTTCGATGGCTTCCAAGGACATCGGTCCGCGCCCCTGATTGAAGTTCCCCGCCATCATCATGATCTTGAAACCCCCGGCGAACTCGTCGTCGATCCCGGCATCGGCCCACGTGCCCGTGCCTAGCAAAATGTCGCCGCTGAACCAGGAGTAATCCTTGTTCGTGAGGAAGAGAGAGAACTGATGATTGTCCGTTTTCCAGTTCCAGTCGGGGACATCGAAGTTTGTCAGTTGCACGCCATTGCTGTTCACCGCTTTGGTGTCGTTGGCATGGATGAGATCGCCGGAGACACCGTCGGGGCGACTGTTGCCCATCGCCGTGATGTCTAACCAAATGCCTCCTGTAGTGTTCTGCCAGTGTTGCCGGCTCCAATCGTGCTGCTCGTTGGCGCTGAAGATGCCGACCATGGGACGCAGGGAGTTCCCCTCGGCGTCCTCGGCGCTGGCGTCAGCCGGCCCCAGGGTCCAGGTGATCGTCTTGGAGTCGCCCGGCTCGGGGACGAGGAAGAGATTCAGAGAATTGAGTTCGCCGTGTCCCCAGTCAGCGGCATTGGCGTCCCAGGAGACTTTGCCATCGGCCACGGTGTAGGTGCGCTCGCCGCGATGCTCCCAACGCTCGGGATCCAGCTCGTCTCCTTCGAACTCGTCCTTGAATGCGCCCAACACGACTTTCTCCGCCGGCGCGATATTGAGGGTGAGCACGCGCGATTCTTCCTCGCCATCCCTGGTGGCGGTCAAGGTGTAGTCGAGTGCCGTGGGCTCCGCGACGTCCGGGATCACGACTTCGATCGCACCGACGCCATCGGTCGTTTGTGCGTTCACGTCGCCGATGCCGCGGTCGATGGAGACTGCGGCATCGGGATCGACCCGCCAGTTGAGTTCCACGGTGTGGCCTGATTTGGCGCTGAGGGAGGAGGCGCCGAACGAGGTGATGAGGCTGGCAGGCAAGGCGCCATTGGTCACGGCGATACGTTCGACGGAAGTCGATCCTCGCCCGCCGTCAAAATTCATGCCCAGGGCGAGGACGCGAAAGCCATTGGCGAATTCCGAATCGATCTCGGAGTCTTCCCAAAAGCCGCCGCCGAGATTGGTCTCGCCATCAAACCAATGGAACTCCGTCTGGGTGATCTCTAGCCGAATGACTTTGTTCTCGGTCTCCCAATTCCAGTTGAGGGTGACGCTGCCGATATTGACACCGTTGGAATTGTTTTGCTTGGCGTCATTGCTATAAAACATACCACCCGAGGCGGTGGCGGTATCGTCAGGTCGAATGTTATCCAGATCGATCCACACACCGCCGGTGGTGTTGTTCCAGTGCTCTTTGCGGGCTGAGGTTTCGTTGGCGCTGTGAATCCCGATCTGCATGCGGATGGATTGCCCGCCGTTGGGATTGGCCGTGGTGATCTCCCCGCTGCCCAAGGTCCACTCGATGACCGTGGTCTCACCTTCGGGAGGAAGAAAGAACGACTGCAGGGAAGAGATGTCACCCGACGCCCAATTGCCGCCGTCGTTGGCCCAGAGGAGCTTGCCGCCCTCCGTGGAAACGGTCTTGTCCCCCGTGGATTCCCAGACATCGGGATCGAGATTGGCCCCATCGAAGTCATCCACGAGGTCAATGGCAGGCAGAGAGGCAAGGGCGACGGCGAAGAGGGAGGCCAAGCATGTGAAGGTAGAGAGGCGGCGAAGGGAGTTCATCGGGATTGCGGTCGAAGAGGGGGTGGGGAATCCATGTTACCCTGAACGGGCTATCAGGACCAGGGCGTTTGGCCGTGTCCGGATCATTCCTGGTTCGCGAGTCTCAGGGTACGCTCTCGACCGGCGTGCGCGGATAGTCGGCGGTGGCTCGAAATTGGTCCTGCAGTCGTTTCATGACCGCGAGGGCCTGGTCTTCACGCCACCAGCGCGAGGCCACGTGGACACCGACGGGAAGTCCCGCGCTGCCCGCTTCCATGCGGGCGAAGGCGCGCTCAACCCCGTCCCTTCCCCGGTTCGTCTGCTCTTCACTGGGTCTCACGCGGCTCGCAGGGATGACGCCCGCGGGCGTACCGAGCAAATTGAACACGCCGGTGTAGATGAGCCCATAGCTGGCGTAGAACTCTTCCGGAGTGACGGCGATCACTGGGCTTGGCGGGCCGATGAGGACATCGACCCCGGCGGCGGCCATGGCATCGCCAAAGCGCCTTCGGTAGCGATCCTGCTGCGCGAGGAGTTCGGCGAATCGCCTGGCCGAAACCTTAGACCTGGGGACGGCTTCGAGGAAGGCCTTGGCCGTGCGATCGCCGATCAGCCGTGCGGCGCCGGCAGCGAGTGGCCGAAGCATGCTGGGTATCTGTGAAAATTGAAAAACGCGTTTGATGCGCCAATCGAGTTTGCTTCCCCGCGCCTGGGCTCTCAGGTAGCCGCAAGCGTCGGCGTAGAATAGGGCAAAGTAGAGGGCCCAAGCTTCCTCAATGTCCGGCACTGTAAAAGGCTCCACGTGCACGCCGTCGGAGCGGAGGAAATCAACCGCCTCTTTGACGACGCGCACGTTGGCGGGTGACGGCTCGAGCCAGCCGAGCCGGGTGTGGTAGCCGACGCGTAGCTTATCGATTTCGACGGTCTGATAGTCTCTGATGGGAGAGGCGTTGATGTCCAACTCAGTGCGATCATCCTTGGGTGATTGCAGCGCTTGAAGGGCGAGCCAGAGATCTTCCACGGAGCGCGCCATGGGGCCGGGTTGGACCCAATCGGAGCCCCAATTCGGGGCGTACCAGTGCCCGCGGAATGACAGTCTCCGGCCGGTCGGCTTGAGCCCGCAGATGCCGCAACTGTGACAGGGCTGGCGGATGCTTCCCCCGCCATCGCTCCCCAGTCCCAGCGGCGATCCGCCGGCAGCGATGATGGCGGCCTCGCCGCCGCTGGAACCTCCGGGCGTGCGGCGGGGATCCCACGGGTTCACGGTGCGCCCGTAGAGTGGGTTGTCGGCGTCGGGCAGCAGTCCCACCTGAGGCACGTTCGTCTTGCCCAGGAGGATGGCGCCGGCGCCCTTGAGGCGAGCGACCGCTCCTGCGTCACCTGGCGCGACGTGCGCCGCCCGCGTCGTCAGACCTGCCGTTGTGGGGGCGCCGCCAACATCGAACATCTCTTTGACCGTGATGGGAACGCCGTGCAGGGGACCGAGGGGACCTCCC
>JANQJH010000289.1 GCA_028281705.1 Verrucomicrobiales bacterium | reverse complement strand
GCATCCGCGGGCGTGCAGAAACCCAGGCCTGGCAGTTTCGCCGTCACTTGGCGGGAGTTTTACTTTCAATGCGGTGGCACCAAGCGGCTTTGGCTCTCCTTTTTCTTCATTCTCGGCTTGGGTACGCTCTTCATCCTCGTCGGCACGAGCACGGGAAACGCCTTTCCGACCAAGGAAGACGTAGGCGGCATCTTTCTCACCCTCGGCCTCCTCTCCGCCGGCGTCCGCTGGGCCCTGGAAATGGCCACTGTCTTCAAACACGAAAGGCAAAACCAAACGTGGTCATCTCTCGCTCTCTTACCCAAATCGATCGGCCGCCTGGCCTATGAAAAAGTCCTCGCCTCGATGATCTGCGTGCTCCCCGGATTCCTCATCGCCGCCTTCGGCCTCATCCTCGTCCTCGATGCGAACGACATCCGGGCATCGAGCATCGACGATGACGTCGTCCTCGGGATCTTTTACGTCCTGAGTTGGTTCGTCTTCGGCTCCCTCCTCATCGCCTATCTCTCTCTCTATCTCAAATGGGGCGCCCTTCCCATCGGCCTCGTCGGCTGTTTCATCCTCCAATTCTTTGCCTTCCTCATCAGCATCTTGATCGGCGGCGCGGGATCCATGGAAGAGATCCTCGGGCTGTGGAGCTTCGGCTTGCTCGTCGCTTGCTGTTTCCTCCACGGCCTCATTGGACGCCGGCTCCAATCCTTGGCTGCGGAAGACTAACTGCTCAAAAACTTAAACTTACACTTAAACGTAAACTTAAACTCTCACATTAACCGTGAGAGCTTACACTTCGTGCCTACACCCTGTCACGTAGCGGAATGCGTGAGCATTCCTTGGAAGACGACTAACCTTTAAGCTCAACATCCACTGTGGGAGTTTAAGTTGAAGTTTAAGTTCAGGTTTAAGTTTTTTTATTGATTCATAGACGCAGTCACCACAGGAACTCGCGGATCCTTTCCTGACCAGCTATCATAAATCCATGCGTGATCGGGATCATCGCTGTTGGCCAGACTCTGATCACTCCCGGTGAGAAAATTCAAATAATAACAATGATAGCCATGCCCCGCCACCACGGGATGGTAACCGCGAGGAACCATGACGACATCGTTAGTCCGGGCAAAGGCCATCTCATCCAGACTGCGATCTGAAGTGTAGACTTGTTGAATGGCGTAGCCTTGCGGTTTCTCGATCTTGTAAAAATAGGTCTCCTCCAAACGTGCTTCCCTCACCGAGCCATCTTCATGGAGCTTGCGCTCATCGTGTTTGTGCGCGGGAAAGGAACTCCAGTTCCCCGAGGGGGTGTAGACCTCGACGCTCACCAGACGCTGACAATCGAAGCCCGGCTCGATCAGACTATTGATCTGCCGCGTCGCATTGTCCCCCCCGCGAATCTCGATGGCCACCTCATCCGGCGTCTTGAATCGGGCGGGATGGTCCTCATCGGCCTCGCACCACCCGTAGGCCAGATCCAGGACCTCACTCTCCGCCGTCAGCCGAAAGCCCGTCTGCCGGGGAAGATACAGCGTGTGTGCGATTCCATGGAAAACGTCGCGCCGGCCATTCACCGTCTGCCACGAACCGTGATTGGATTCCACCCGGTAATTGCCCCCCAGCAAGATGATTCCGTATTCGTGGTCTCCGGTGTGGCCCTCCCACGTTTCATCTTGTTTCAGAATCCGCGCGCCAAAATTCAAGAACTCCCAACCGGCCTCCTCGCGTGTGAGGTGCTGATAAACTCCGGCTGACGGGCTCTCGGCCGTTGGACGGACGAGCAGTGGGTACTTCGGATGGCAGTTCATACCGCCCTGATAGACCAAGCGCGAAGAGAAGGAAAACCCAAAAAAAGTTTCTCACCCACTGATTTCTTTTTGATATTTTTATGATATCATCGTAATATCCTTCATGAGCACGCATTCCCCATCTTCCGAATCGGCCCAGAAAAGTCACGAACGCCCCATCGGAACCACGAGCGGCTGGTTTGTCCTCATGATCCTGGTGGGCCTCATGGCCATCCTCGTGGGCGCGATTGTCCTCGGTATCCAGACCAAGGCACCACTATTGATCGCGCTTCCGGCTCTCGGCCTCATTTTCATCACCGTCCTCACCATCTTCGGATTCTTCACCCTCCAGCCAAACCAAGCCGTGGTCCTCATCCTCTTCGGGGCCTACAAGGGATCGGTGCGCCAGAGTGGGTTCCACTGGACCAATCCCTTCTACAGCAAGCGGAAGATCTCACTCCGGGCCCACAACCTCAACGGCGAGCGGCTCAAGGTGAACGATCTTCGCGGGAACCCCATCGAGATCGCCGCCGTCGTCGTCTGGCGAGTGGCCGACACCGCCCAGGCCACCTTTGACGTGGAAGACTTCACCGAGTTCGTCGACGTCCAGAGCGAGTCCGCCGTCCGGGATCTGGCGCGAACCTACGCCTACGACATCGGCCAGGACACCGAGGGCGGCCACGAGGAGCTGACTCTCCGCGACGGCGGCAAGGAAGTGGCCATCAGGCTGCAGAAAGAACTCGAAGAACGGGTGGAGAAGGCCGGAGTGCGCATCGAAGAGGCGCGCGTGAGTCACCTGGCCTACGCTCCCGAGATCGCCAGCGCCATGCTGAAACGCCAGCAAGCCGAGGCCATCATCTCCGCTCGGCGCAAGATCGTGGACGGCGCCGTCAGCATGGTCGAACACGCGCTGGAAGAACTGGCCGAGAAAGAGGTCCTCGATCTCGACAACGAACGCAAAGCGGCCATGGTCAGCAACCTGCTAGTCATTCTCTGTGGTGACCGCGAGGCGACGCCGGTGGTCAACACCGGAACCATCTACAGCTAGCGAGCTCGCTAGCAAGCGAACGTCGCTTCCTTCCGTACATCGTGGCCGAGCGAAAAAAATTCCTCCTCCGGATCGACCCCAAGCTATGGAGTGAGCTCGAAGCCTGGGCCCACGACGAAATGCGTAGCGTGAACGGACAGATCGAATTCATCCTCAAGCAGGCGGCCCTCAAGCGGCGATCGCGGGCACGGCTGACGCCCGAGGAGGACGAGGATTCACCCTGATCAGGGGTGTTCCTGCGCCGAAGAATAGGGCATTCCTGCTTGCGATACCACGCATGTCAGCGTTTGAGGGAGGAGTGCGCGATTCAGCAGTGACCAAGCAGACGATCCGGCTAGAGCTGAGTCGAGCCTTTCTCGCGGGAGGAATCATTGAAGCCTTCTCCACCACCTTCATCCTCTATTTCCTCGAGTCCGTCTACCAGGCGAGCGACACCCTGAAGTCCTCCGTTCTCAGCAGCCAGCGGGCCGGGCTGTTGTTAGGCTTCATTGCCGTGGCCCTGGCGCATCGGCTCCACATGGCGCCATCGCGTCTCTCGGCCATCATCTTCTTGGTCTCCTCCTTTGCCCTGGCCATCAGCGCCGCGACCACGGAGGCGATGGTCTTTGCGTTAGGCGTGGCCGTGGCTTCCTGTCTCTCCTCTTGCACGCCGCCTCTCGTCACCCAGTTCTACCGCACCAACTACCCATCGGAAAGCCGCGGACGGCTCTTTTCCATGGCCGCCGTCGTGCGCGGCATCGCCGCGGTGCTCGCGGGTCTCATCGTCGGCCGCTGGCTCGAACTGGGAGAGAGTTCCTCCCGCCTCGCACTTTGGCTTCCGGTGGCGGCCTTCCTCATCGCCAGCAGCACGCTCTGGGCCGTACCCACGGCACCTCAGTTGCAGGCCCATGGCCGCTTGGCACGCCGGTCGTTCTGGGCTGCCTTTGGCTGGCTCCTGACCGACAAGCGTTTCGCCCTCGCCATCGTCTCCTGGATGTTTGTCGGCATGAGCATGCTCATGGCGGGCGGCCTCCTCGTCGAGTATGTGACGAATCCGGATTACGGCCGCCACTACCGCCCTCTCCACATCGCGCTCATCACCGTCGTCATCCCCACGTCAGTGCAGCTCTGTACCACCTATTTCTGGGGCGGCTGGTTTGATCGCGTTCGCTTCTTTCGCCTCCGTCTCGTCCTCAACGCCCTCGGAGCCGCCTCCGTCCTCGTCCTCTATCTCAGCTCAGCCTTCTGGGGCGTCTGCCTGGGAGCGGCCATGCTCGGGTTTTTCCGCGGCGGGGGAAACGTCGCCTGGAATCTCTGGGTGACGAAACTTGCTCCCGGGGATCACGTGGGCGAGTACATGTCGGTCCATACCTTCTTCACCGGCATCCGCGGAATCATCACGCCCTGGCTCGGCTTCTATCTCCTGCGGGAACACGGTGGCGCCGCCTTCGCCTGGACCTGTTTCATCTTTGTCTTCCTCTCTTCCCTCGCCGTCCTGCCGCTCCTCAAGGGAGAACTCCCGCAGGAATGAGGTCGGGAAACTTCTATTCTTTCGCACGCTCCGGGCTTGGCGAACCCAGCCGGCACTGCTTTGATGCGGCACCACGAAACCCAACAAAGAAACCGTATCAAAACCTCATGAATGCATGGACTCGCTTTTCTCTCGTCGGATCGGCTGCGGCCGCTCTTCTCGTCTCCGTATCCCAGGCCGACCACCACGGCGGCTGGGTCTCACTCTTCGACGGCAAGACCCTCAACGGCTGGGTGCAGAAGAATGGACTGGCCCACTATCGCATTGACGGCGATGCCATCGTGGGACGCACCACGCCCGGGAGCCCGAATTCCTTTCTCTGCACCGCCAAAGAGTACGGCGATTTTGAGTTGGAATTTGAAGTCAAGGTTCACGACAAGTTAAATTCCGGAGTCCAGATCCGTTCCAAGTCGAAGGAAGACGGCGGCCGGGTCTATGGTCCCCAGGTCGAGATTGAGGCCTCGGGAAGCAAAGGCGCTGAGGCGGGCTACGTCTATGGCGAAGCCACCGGCCGCGGATGGCTCACCCCCGAGGAACGTCTCAAGGCTCACAAAGTTTTCAAGGACGGCGAGTGGAACCACTACCGCATCGTGGCAAAGGGTCCTCGCATTCAGACATGGATCAACGGGCAGATGATCGAAGATCTCACCGACGAGGCCATTTACGAAACGCATCCCAAGGGATTCATCGGCCTTCAAGTCCATGGGATCGGCAAGGATCCAGGACCCTACACCGTGGCCTGGCGAAAAATCCGCATCAAGGAACTGAAGTAGTCTTTATCCGAGCCTTCACAATTCTCTAACACGCGTCTCTTGTAGGGGAATGCGTGAGCGTGCCCTTGGGGAGGCGTCACCACCTCCGCTGCGAGGTTTGGCACCCAGATCAAACTGACATTTACCCTATTCGCCGACATGAAAGGACCCCTCATTACTCCCGTCATTCTCGCATGCCTCCTGGCCATCGGCACCGGCAAGGCCGAGCCGCTTCCCGTCGTCGCCCCTGAGACCGTCGGTCTCTCCGCGGACAAACTCGGGAAGATCGACGAGAAGGTCACTCAGCTCATTGAGGAAAAAAAGCTGGCCGGTTGCGTCGTCGCCGTGGCGCGACGCGGCCAGATCGCCTACCTCAAGGCCTTCGGAGTGCGCAACAAGGCAACGGGAGAGCCCATGGAGGAAGACACCATCTTCCGCATCTATTCCATGAGCAAGAGCATCGCCACGGCCGCCGCTCTGGCATTGGTCGATGAGGGCAAGCTCGAGCTGGATGCCCCTGTGGCCAAGTACCTCCCCGAACTGGCCAAAGTGCGCGTCTTCACCGCCGAGGGGGAGCCCCCCGTCCAACCCAAGCGCGCCATGACGGTCCGTGATCTCATGCGGCACACTTCCGGACTGACCTACGGTTTCTTTGGCGACACCGAGGTCGACAAAGCTTACCGAAAGGCAAATGTGTTAGTAGGCACGCTGGAAGAGCTTCCCCAGAAGCTGGGTGAGCTCCCGCTCCTCGATCATCCCGGCGAAAGATGGGTCTACAGTGTGGCCTCAGACGTCCTCGGCCGCCTGGTCGAAGTGGCCTCGGAACACTCTTTCGAGAGCTTTCTCGAGAAACGTTTCTTCGAACCCTTACAGATGCGCGACACGGGATTCCATGTTCCCCGAGACAAAGTCTCTCGCTTTGCCGCCAATCACGGTCCCGAACTCGTCATCGCCGACCATCCGGAAAAGAGCCGTTTCCTCAAACCGCCCGCGATGGCATCCGGCGGCGGCGGACTCGTTTCCACCACGCGCGACTATCTTCGCTTCCTCCAAATGATCGCCCAGGGTGGCACCTTTGAAGGAAAACGTTATCTGAAAAAAGAAACCGTCGCTCTCATGACGAGCAATCAGTTACCCGAGTCCATCCCCTGCATCGGCATCAGTGACAAACGCCCCGGCGTGGGATTCGGGCTTGGATTCTCCGTCCGCATCGGCAACTCCGGCTGGGACTCGGCGGCCCCCATCGGGGAATACGGCTGGGGTGGCGCCGCCAGCACGCACTATTGGGTCTCGCCCAAGGACGAACTCATCGTCGTGACCATGGAACAGACCGTGCCCTTCAACTTCAATCTCGAGTTCGGCCTCAAGAAGGTCATTTACGACGCCATCATCGACTGACGGTCTTCTCTTTCTTTCTCCATGCTGCCAGGCCCTCGAGATTCGCCTTCAAGGCGATCTCGGCATCGACCTCGCTGCGGTGGTCCAGGATCCCAATAGGGCCTTCATACCCCGAGGCCTCGACCAGGGCCAGGAGCCGATCGTCGTGTTTTCCCTTCCCGATGGGCAAGATTTTGGGTTCGGGCCGGTCGTTCATCCCGTTGAGATTGAGGCAGAGGAGATAGGGCTTCATCGCGGCGAGGGCGTCCTCGATCCCCTCGAGATGATCGTGCCCATGGTGGAAATTGTAGACGATCCCCACGTGATCGGCTTTCTCCGTGGTCCTCAAATAGCGGCAAACGGCGACGAGATTCTCCGGCTCTCCGCCCCAGCCCCCGTGGTTGTAGAGGCCGAGCGGAAACCCAAGCGTTCGCGTCCGCTCGACGAGGGGCATGAGAGCTCGGGCCGCCCGTCGAACCCGTTCCTCGTTCCCCTCTCCCTCTGGACTTGGTGCCGTCTGCCAGATCTGCGGAGCCAGTCCGTGCTTCTGAAAAAGCCGGAAAGCCTCTTCATGAGCACCCCAGAAGGCGAAGAATTCGATCTCATGTGCCGCGTACTGGCGAATCTCCTCTTCAAAGGTGGGCACGTGCTCCGAGCGCCAATCGTAGGCGCAACGCCGGAGTCCAAGCCCACGGAGCATCTCGGACCGGGCCTTGGGGCCTCGTTTGGCGGCATCAAAAGGGACGATGCACCAGGCCACGAGGTTCTCCCTGGCATAGAGGGCATCGTCGGCCCCGCCGGCCCGAGCGTCAGGGAGGAGGACGGAAAAGGCGAGAACAACAGTGCCAAGCGAGAGGGCGACGGCGATCCTTGAGAGCATCATCATGGGTTGATGATGCACGGATCCCGGCGCGGGGCCAAGCCGTCAAACCGCGCCAAAATGTCCCATTCCTTTGTGTGAACAATCCGTCGCCAACCTCGTCTACTAGCCCGGTGCCCCTCGTTGCCGGGTTGCATCCTGCCCACTGGCCGCTACCATGAACCTTTCTGAATGAAATTCTCCCGCCTCCTTTTTCTCGCCATCTTCGGTTTGTTGCTCGCCACGGGGCACGCTCAAGAGATGCCCGGCAGTGAGGGTGCGACGGAAGGGCCCTCCACCCTGCTGGAAGTGCTCGAATCCACCGGACTCATGCTCTACCCCCTGGCGGCGCTCAGCATGGCTGCGGTCTTTCTCGTCATTTTCTATCTCCTGACCATCCGGCAAGGCGCGGTCGTGAGTGACAAATTCATGAACTCGGCGGACGCCCTCATCCGCAAACAGGACTACCTCGGCCTCCTCGCCGTGTGCAACCGGCACAACCAGGCCATCGCGCGCCTCATGGAAAAGACCCTCGATTTCGCCACCAAGAATCCCACGGCAACCTTCGACGAGGTCCGCGAGGTGACCGAGGCCGAGGGCACGAGACAGGCCAGCCTCCTCAACCAGCGCATCACCTACCTCGTGGACATCGGCAGCATCGCTCCCATGGTTGGCCTCCTCGGCACCGTCATCGGCATGATCAAATCCTTCCGCAGCATCGGCAATATCGCCCTCATGGGAGACAAACAGAACGTTCTCGCCACCGGCGTCTCCGAAGCCCTCCTCACCACCGCGGGCGGACTCGTCATCGGCATCCCGGCCCTGATCTTCTATTCCATCTTCCGCGGACGCGTCCAGAGACTCATCGCCGAGATGGAGGCCGCAGCGACCCACCTGTCCGCCCTGCTCGCCGCCCAGTACAAACGCAGCACCGTACCAGCCGCCAATCTGGCACACTCCCAGACCCAGGCGGCCAGCCCCATCCCCCAGCAGCAAATCCAGCCACCTTACCAAACGCAGGAGCCGGATTACTTCTCGGAGTATTCCGTCCGCGACCGCACGATCGATCCACACGGCCTCTAGTGAGAGGCGGCGGAGAAACCCGAAGTAACGTGCGCGCCACACCAAGACGATGAAGTTTCGCAACACAGGGGAGAACGCACCGGCAGCCTGGCAGATGGCTCCCATGATCGATGTCGTCTTTCTCCTTCTCATCTTCTTTCTCGTGACCTGGAGCTACGCCCGTTTCGAAAACGAACTCGATATCAGCGTCCCCGCCGCCGATG
>JANQJH010000231.1 GCA_028281705.1 Verrucomicrobiales bacterium | reverse complement strand
CATTGACCTCGATTGGGCCTAACAAGCCATTGAGGGTCAGCTTGATCAGGCGTTCGGGATTTCCGTTGACCCATCGGGTGCCGGCGAGCGGCGGGAACTGAGCCGCGGGGAGGCCCATGCCGTTTTCCTGATGACAGGTGACGCAATGGCCCTCGCGCCGGTAGACTTCAACGCCCTTGGTGAAGAGTTCCTTGGCGACACCTTCCAACGTCGTCTGGGGAAGGCTTGCCGCTTCTTGAACGATGGTCTGTCCCTGCAAGTGTGCCAGGGCGGTTTCGTAGACCGGTTGGATCCAGTCGTCGACAGGGCTTTCGCCGGCCTTTTTCACGATGGGGAGGCCCTGGTCGGGGTGCAGCCAGGAAGCGGCGGCGATGGCTTCCAGACGTACGCGACCGTGACGGTCTTCGGCCGCCCGCAAGAGGAGTGAGGCGTGGTTCTCGATCTGGTGACGGTTGTAGCGCAACACGCGGACGGCGGCGGATCGCACGCGGTAATCCTTGGCTTTCAGGAGGTCCCGGAGAAGGGAGCCATCGACGCGGTTCAGGCCCCAGGTGACCCAGAGAGCTTCGAGGAGATGCTGTTCGTGACGGGCGTCCTTCCCGTCGAGGCCTTCTCTCCAGGAGGCGATGGCCGAGAGGACCTCGTCGGCCGCGCGGCCTCGGAGTTCGCGCCGTGTGCGATAGCGCGTGCGGTATTCGGGAAGCTTGAGATGATCAAGCAACTCGGCAATCGGCGCCCTGTGGATCCTCGCCGGCTCGACCAGGGGACGCGCCGGATAGGTGATGCGGTAGACGCGTCCGTGGACGTGATCGCGCAGGGGGTCGCGCGCACTGTGTTGCATGTGACCCACGAGGACGTTGTGCCAGTCTAACAAGTAAAGGGATCCATCCGGGGCGAACTCCAGGTCCACGGGACGGAAATTGGGGTCGCTGCTGACCAGGAGATCCTGGCGGTGGCGGCTGACGTAACCCGTGCCGTCATCCTCCATACTGTGCTGTTTCGTTCCCAGGAATCCGATGGTGTTGTGCAAGAGTACATCGCCCTGAACATCATCGGGGAAGTGACGGCTGGAGACAAATTCGAGTCCCGAGGTGGGGCGCACGCGATGACGCTGTTCGATCAAGTTAGGCGGATTGGGGGCAAATTCCCCATAACGGACCTTGACACTCCCCTGTGCCATCCAACGCAGATTGGGATCCGAGGTGTCGGTGAAAAAGTCCTGTCCCCAGTCGTCGATCGCCGTGCCCCAGGGATTGGGGATCGAAAGCCTGGTGGTGCGTTCCAGATGATGCCGCTGCGGCTGGTAACGGAAGAATCCCCCGTTGGAACTCCGGACGGGGCCGTAAGCGGTTTCGACATGGCTGTGGAGGAAGGTGCCCTCACCCATGTAGATCGCGCCTGACGGATCCGCGCAGAACGCACTGATGACGTGGTGGGTATCGTGATCGTCGAACCCACTGAACACGGTTTCCTCCACGTCGGCGCGATCATCGCCATCGGTGTCGCGCAAGAGCATGAGGTGTGTTCCCTGGGCGACGTAGACCCCCTCGGGGGCAAACTCAAAGCCGGTGGGCAGGTGGAGGCCCTGGGCGAAGACGGTTTCCTTATCGGCCTTGCCGTCGCCATTGGTGTCCTCGAGGATGAGAAGCTTGTCATCGGGCTTGGCGGCGCCGGGTTCGTAGTGCGGGTAGGTCGGCATGGTGGAGATCCACAGCCGGCCGCGGTTGTCGAATGCCATCTGGACCGGGTTGGCCAAGTTGGCGAATTCCTGTTCCGAGGCGAAGAGTTCGATCTTGTAGCCCTCGGGCAGGGTCATGGTGGCGAGGGCGTCTTCGCCATACTGGTAGGCCGTGGTGCCATTCTTCCGGCTCGGTTTGTAGTTCGTCTTGATCACCGGCAGCGGGTGGGTCTCGGCGTCGGCGAGATCAAACGGTCGGTTTTCGAGTGCGGCCCAAATGGCTTGGTCGCGAATGGCGGTCATCTCTTCAAGCTTCTTCAATTCGTGAGGATAATTGTCAGGCCCGAAGGGACGGTGACGCCGGCCGTAGACGTGCACGCCGTTGGGAATCTTGTAGTGCTTGTGCCACATCCAGTTCTTTTCCTGGACCGCGCGCCAGACCTCGCCCTTCGATTTCTCATTCGGCGTCGTCGCAGCTCTTCCCATGAGGGCCTCGACGAGATAGGGCGCGAGTTTGGCATAGCCCTCTTCCTTGAGAAGGGCGCCGTCTCGAGTCAGGGGAGCCTCCGTCGAATCGTACCAGGCCTTCGTCGGTGAGAAGAGATTGACAAACGGCACCTTCTTGGTCGCCGCGACATCTTCCATGGCGGCGGTGTAGAGGGCGAGGTTGGCATTGATCACCTTTCCGTTAGGCGTGCCGTGCGTGGCCGAGAGATCTTCGAAGGCGATGGGTGACACGAGGGCCAACTGTGGAGCGGTGCGACCGTTGTATTTTTGGGCTCGTGTGTGGTCGACGAAGGAGGTCAGTTCGGCCTTGAAGTTATCCAGACGGTCGACGCCGTCGAACGATTCATTGAAGCCAAAGAAAGCGATGAGGACATCGGCTTTGACCCGGGTGAGCCACTGATCCGGCGTGTTGTAGTCGCCGTGGCCCGCGTGGCCTGAGCCCCAGCGGTCTTTGGCCTCGGAGAGCGCGGGGTGAAAGGCCTCGGCTCCGGGAAAGGCCCAGGGCGAAGGACGCCCCGAGTGGGGGCGAAATCCCGGTGTGTTGCCTTCGTCACAGAGGTTGCGGATGATCAGGCGGTGCTGCGGAAAACGGAGTTGGACCTCGGTTTCAAAATGGCCGTAGCGCATCATGCGCGAGCCGAGCCCGTTGCCGATCAACGCCACACGGGTTCCACGCTTCAGATTCAGGCGATGTTTGGCGGCGTCGGCGGCCGTCGTTGTCTGTTCGGTGCCGAAAAGGAGGCACAGGCCGGAGAGGGTTGCCAAGAGGGGATGCGATCTCATGAAATGCGAAGTGGCGGGATTGTATCGGGCGGAACCATCAATGCCAGTTCCATTTTCTCCCGGGCCGCCGCCTCTGACTAGAGGGTATGCTTCCAAATAACCGAGGGACTGAAGTCCCTGCCACATTCCAAGAAAGTGGCAGGGACTTTAGTTCCTTCGTTATTTCCGGGATGAGAGCTGCAGGGTTGGGGTGCTAACTACTCTGCAGCAGCCGAATAGCAGAGCAATTGGCCATTCTCCAACGCCACGTAGATCCTTCCTTCGTGATCGATGGCGGTTCCGCCTTTGACGGCCTGCGCTGGAGTCGCAATTTTCCAGGCATCGGAACCGTCCTCGATGATCATGGCGGCGAGGAAGGACTGGTCGGTCTCATTGCCAGGATGGCCCGTGGTCAGGAGGCGGTCGCCCGAGACGATGAAGCTGGTGAAGCGCCGGTCGTTCGTGTCTTGCCAGAGCTTCTGCGGTGCAGGCGGCTTCTTTCCCCGTCGACGCAAGATTTCCCTCGCGGCGTCCTTCACCGGCCGCTTTTCTCCCGGAGCGAGCGCGGCTTCCAACGTGAGATTGCCAAACAGGCTGCCTTCGTAACTGGCATCGTGACAGAGATAACGGCCGTCTTCGCAGCGGTGTTCCAAGGAGACGTACTTTCCGTAGTCGGGGTAGTAGGGATAGAACGCGGTTCGATACTGGGACGTGAGTTCGTTGCGCTCGGGATTGAGACAGCGCAGCGTATCGAGGTCGAATCGAGCCGTTTCGTAGACGCCTCCGCCAAGGAAGCGGAGTTCCCCATCGGCGATGGTGAGATTACCTTGCATGCTGATTCCCGATTCCACTTGGCTCGAGAGATTGCCCGAGCTGTCGTTGGAGGCCTTGAGTTTGCCGGAAACGGCGTCGAGGGCGACGACGTAAGTGCCATCGTAATGCGTCAGGCCGGCCGCGGCGTAGACCGTTTCGCGGTCGCCATCGACGACGACGCCACCGGCGACGGGCCAGCGGGAAACGAGTTTACGGAAGATCGCTGGATACCCATCTTCGGTAAACTC
>JANQJH010000220.1 GCA_028281705.1 Verrucomicrobiales bacterium | reverse complement strand
TCCTTGCTGGAAGATCGTTCTCCACGCGTCAGGATGTTCGCTGCCATCGCCTGCGGTAAGCTCAAGAGTGAAGGGGCGCTGCCGCGACTAACTACATTGCTTGTTGAGGCGGAAAACAAGATCCCGGTTTTGCGCCATGCGGGAATCATGGGCCTGGTTGGGACGGAGAAGAAGAGTTCTCTGCAGCAGTTCGCGACCCATCCATCCGAGGCGATGCGGATCGCCGCGGTGGTCGCCCTGAGAAAAATGGGCGCCACCATGGAACTCCTGTCGTTCCTCAACGATGCCTCCGAACAAGTCGTCGGCGATGCGGTGCGAGCCATTTACGACGAAGCCGATCCTGACACTTTCAGCAGTCACCCCGCGGCTCTCGAAGCGGTTGCGGCGATGCTGGATTCACCGCGTTCCAGCGCCGTCACCATGCGGGCCCTGGCGGCGAACCGTCGCCTGGGCACTCTGAAAGGCGTGCAACGACTGGCGGCGTTCGTGAAGAATTCGCAACAGAGTCAGGTGCTGCGGGTGGCGGCCCTCGATCTTCTGGCATCCTGGCCGGGTTCCACGACCCTCGATCCTGTGGATGGCCGTTTCTTTCCGGTGCCGGCATCGGCGTTGGCAATCTTGGAGGAAGGGTTTGGCCGCGAGGCTTTGGCGCTGGCGAAAGACGCCGATTTGGCGGTTTCAACGAGAGCCATTGCCGTTTTCGCCAAGCTGACCGCCTCTGACGAGACCTGGGACCAGGTTGTGAGAGATGTCGTGGACGACCAGATCGATGTTTCCCTGCGCACGGTGTGGCTGGAGTGGTTGCGGCGCCAGGACGCCGAACGGTTTGTCGGGGTGGCGGTTGCCGCCCTCTCGACAAAGTCAGCCGGAATCCGGCGGGCGGCGGCCCGGCACCTGGTCGACCTCAAGCGGGGCACGGCCGAAGTGAAGGACTATTTGCGGCGCACCCTCGATGAGTGCGACGACACCAGAGAACTGCAGAACGCCGTGAGTTTGCTTCCGGGAATAGCGGCTCCGGAGGGGATGATGATGCATCGATTGCTCAACGACCTGATCGCCGGGAAGATCGCGCCCCCCCTTCAGCTAGAAGTCATTGAAGCGGCGACCAAGTTAGCGGCGAGCGACGCCTCGCTGCGGCTGCTGCTGGAGACATACGAGACCCAAATGAAAGCCCAGGGGCCTCTAGCGGAATACGACGTGGCGCTGCAGGGGGGAGATCCGGAGCGGGGCAGATCCCTCTACCTGGGCGACCCGCGGGCCCTCTGTTCGAAATGCCATGCGTTGAAGAAGGTCGACAAGCAAATCGGGCCTTCTCTTCAAGGGATCGGTCTTCGGCTATCGCGGGCGGAGTTGCTGGAGTCCATGATCGATCCGCAGGCCAAGGTGGCCCCGGGATATGGCAATCAGACCCTGCAGCTCCAGGACGGCCGCACGGTGGTGGGGACGACCACCGCGGAGAGCGAGGAGAGCGTCACCTTGAAACTACCGGATGGTCGCGAGGAGACCTATCGATCGCCGGTGATCAAATCCAGATCCAGACCCATCAGCCTGATGCCCGACGCGAAGGTGCTCTTGAGTAAGCGAGATCTAAGGGACCTTGTTGCCTTTCTTTCGACGCTTCAACAGGGTTAGCCTGAACCGAACCAAACCGAACCGGCCGGCTCCGGCGGCCAAACCATCCTAACCATGAAACGAAAACTCAAATTATCCGTAGGTCACCCTCTGAGCATCCTGTCGCTCGCCTATTTCGCCGCCGGATCGACTGCACTTGCCGATCCCATTGATTTGAGTCCAGATGGTCTGGCCGATCCGGTGAGCACGATCACCTTCGACGAACTTGAGATTGCCGATACGGCCGAGGTCTCGACGGAGTTCGCCGATCTTGGTGTGACCCTCCTACCCAATCTCTACTACCGCACTGGCGATCACCCCGATTGGCAGAATGTCGCGGGGCCCAATCTCCGCACGGGCGATCCCGAGGTGAATCCGTTCTCCATCAAATTTGGAAGCGTGCTGACCTCCGCTGCGGTGACCTTGATCGCTCAGCCTCCCACCCCGGCGACCATCACGGCGATATTGAACGGCGAGGACGTCGAGTCTTTTGAGACCACCATCTCGATCGACAATCCTGACAACTATTTCGGTTTTACCGACATCAACTTCGACGAGATCGAGGTGGACTACAGTGACCGGGGCACGCGACTGCGGGTGGATAATGTTCAACTCGGAGAAGAGGCGGAAGGATTTGGAGATCGATTCCGGATCACCGGCGTGGCTCGTGCCCCCGATGGGGTCGTCGATCTCACCTGGGAATCCGAGGCCGGGACTCTCTATGATATTGAAATGTCAGTGGATCAAACTACCGGATCCTGGCAGCCGATCATGCTCGGCGTTCTCGGGGAGCCCGACCCTGCCACAACCACGTCCATCTCCGTGCAGGGTCAAGTGGACGCGCCCATGCAGTACTTTCGCGTCCGCCGAGCGGGAACGCCACCGCTTCTCGAAACCAGTTTCGAAGACGGCATGGCGGATTGGACTGTGAGTGGTGATGGCACGCCGTGGGAATTTGGCACGCCAAGCTCGGGCCCTGGCGCAGCCAATACAGGAACGGGCGTGGCCGCCACGGGTCTTGCGGGAGATTACGCTGATGGCACGATGGTCCAACTGCGCACGCCGGTCATCGATCCCGGTGAGACGCAGCGCGTGAACTTGGACTTCTTCTACTATCTCGAGGCGACGGCAAACGAAGGCGGGCAAATCAGCCTCCTGGAGTCCGACGGCAGGCTCATCGTGAACCTGGAAAAACTCTACTTGGGAGGGGAGGGCAATACTGCCGAGTGGACCGAGGAAAATATCCGGCTCCCCAAGCTCGAGCCCGCCCGCCCGTTCATTGTCCAGTTCGCCTTTTTGTCAGTTGAGGACGGCAATCCTGACAACGGCACTGGATGGCTCATTGATGATGTTCGGGTTTCCAAGTGATCTTAGTTAGGCGAATCCGGGCGGATGGGACAGGTGGTGCCCCGTGAGCTGCTGATAGGCATGGGCAACCTGAAGCAGCGTGGTTTCCCCGAACCAGCGCCCGGTCATGGTGAGAGCCCTGGGGGCGATTTTGCCGTCAACTTCAGTGAGCCCATTGGGCAGGGCGACGGTGGGGTGTCCCGTTAGATTGCTGATTCCCAGTTCGTCTCGTCCGCCACCCACAAGAACATCGATCCCCTCGAAGAGTTGGGCCATCTCCTGCATGAGCTTCGATCGAATCTGATTGGCTCGCAGATAATCCACGGCAGGGATAAAATGACCTTTGCGGAATTCATCCGGCCACGTGTTGAGCCCCTCGGTCACTCCATCTCGAGTGAACTCGTGAAAGGCGGTGGCCGCTTCCGCGGTGAGGATGACCATCATCTGCCAGACCGGAATGTCCGCGGGCAACGGCACTGGGGAAAGTGTGAATCCGAGTTCACCCAGCGCTTCGAGGGTCTCTTCGTCTTCCTCTCCCTCTCCTTTGATATAGCCCACACGGATCGTCTGAGGCGACAAACGCGCGGGCCAGCCAAAAGCTCGCCCCTCGACCGCCGTGGGGTCCAGGCCGTCCGCGCCGTGAATCGCCCCCAAAACCAAAGCGGCGTCCTCCACCGACCGTGTGATGGGGCCAATCTTGTCCATGCTCCAGGAAAGCGCCATGCAACCATGACGGCTGACCCGGCCAAAAGTGGGACGCAATCCCGTGGTCCGACAGCGCCGGGAAGGCGAAACAATACTGCCTAACGTTTCGCTGCCCAGGGCAAACCCCACCAAACCCGCTGATGTCGCCGCGGCGGAACCCGCTGATGACCCGCTCGAACCCTCATCCGGATCCCACGGGTTTCGCGTCATGCCGCCGTACCAGCGATCACCCATGGCCAGGGCGCCCAATGAGAGTTTGGCCACAAGGATCGCACCCGCCTGGTCGAGCCGATG
>JANQJH010000200.1 GCA_028281705.1 Verrucomicrobiales bacterium | reverse complement strand
CTCTGATCCACAGTTACCGCGACCCCGCGCAAGAGGACGAAATCGCCAACCTCCTGCGGGACGAGGGATTCCAGTTGGTCGTCACCTCGGCGGCCACATCCCCACGCCTCCACTACGGCCGGCGCACCGAGACCGCTCTCATCGATGCCTATTTGGCGCCTCTGATGAACGCCTACCTGGGCGAGGTGGAGAACCACCTCGCCGCGGCATCGACCCTCCGGATCATGACGAGTGCCGGCGGCTTGGTTACTCCCCGGCAGTTTCGCCCGATTGACAGTCTCCTCAGCGGTCCCGCGGGAGGAATTGTGGGCGCGGCCGGCGTGGGCCGCCAGATGCGCCAGCCAAAGATTCTCGCCTTCGACATGGGCGGCACGAGCACGGATGTCTCGCGCTACGACGGCCACTATCATTACCAACAAGAGCTCCGCGTGGGGAAAGCCCGTTTGCAGAGTGATGCTCTTCATATCGAAACCATCGCCGCCGGCGGCGGCTCCATCTGCACCATGGAACGAGGCGGACTCAGAGTGGGACCCGAGAGTGCCGGCGCCTCACCCGGGCCCGCCTGCTACGGAGCCGGGGGACCTCTAACAATCACCGACGTCCATGCCTTGTTAGGCCACCTCTGCCCCGACGAGTTCGCCATCCCGTTGGACGAGGCCGCGGTCAAGACTCGCTGGGCCGAGTTTCTCAAGACGCACGATCTCGTCCCGGAGAAGGCCGAGGCCTACCTGGAAGGCTTCCTGCAGATCGCCAATGAACGCATGGCCAATGCCATCCGTTCCATCAGTATCCGCCTGGGCGAAGATCCGGCCGATTACGCCCTGCTCGCCTTTGGGGGTGCCGGTGGCCTTCACGCCTGCGCCCTGGCAGAACTACTGGACATTCACCAGGTGATCGTCCCCGCGGATGCCGGGGTTCTCAGCGCCCGGGGCCTGCAGCGGGCCGCGCTGGAAGCCCAGCGCCAACGCCAGATTCTCCTCCCTCTAAAGGAGGCCTCGGGGCAGGTCGAAACCTGGGCCACCCAGCTGGCGAACGACGCCCTGGCGGAGATCGAACTCACCGCGGACCAATGCGACCTCATGGTGGAAGGACAACTCCGCTTTCTCGGGCAAGAGGCCACCCTCACCCTGCCGCTCGATCTCGCCGACTCTGACATCGAGACCGCTTTCCACCGCAAGTATGAGAGGATTTTCGGCCACGTGCCTGATGGGCGCCCGATCGAACTCGAATCCATGCGCGTCCGCGTCCGGGAGAAGCTCCCGGAGACCACTCAGGAAACATTCGCTGCCGAACCCCAAGTCTCCGTGCCGGCTCGAGCGAATCGGCAACGCCTTTGGATGGCTGGCGCCTGGCGTGAGGTCCCACGGATTGGCGATGGTGCGATCGCCTCCGGCACCTCCCTTAAAGGTCCCCTCCTCGTCACCAACCGCCACTACACCCTCGTGGTGGAGCCTAACTGGACCGTGCAACGCGGTTCCCTCGGAACGCTACGCCTGCAGCAGCACACCGCCACCGCGCAGGGGCCCGAAAAACGGCCGCAAAGGCCCCCCGAAGTCCTCCTCGAACTCTTCACCCAACGCTTTCGCAATGTGGTGCACATGATGGGCGATCAGCTGAAGAAGACGGCCATCTCCACCAACGTGAAGGAGCGCATGGACTACTCCTGCTGCTTGCTCGATGCCGAGGGACGGCTCATCGCCAATGCGCCGCACATTCCCGTCCATTTGGGCGCCATGGGGCTCTGCGTGAGGCGCGTCATGGCCACGCTCCCCTTGCGTCCCGGCGACGTCATCCTCACCAATCACCCCGCCTATGGCGGCTCCCATCTTCCGGATCTCACCGTCATCATGCCGGTGTTTCTCCAGGATCAGCTCTTCGCCTTCGTCGCCAACCGCGCCCATCACGCCGAGATCGGCGGTATCCGTCCCGGCTCCATGCCGCCCAACGCCAGTGCTCTCGAAGAGGAAGGTGTCATCCTCCCGCCGAGCTACCTCTTTCAAGAAGGCGTTTCGCGTGAGTGCGATATCAGAGACCGGTTGTTAGGCGCCGCCCATCCCACGCGCTCCGTCGAGGAAAACCTCGCCGATCTCAGAGCCCAGGTCGCCTCCTGCCGCGCCGGAGCGCAGATGATCATCGATCTGGTGGAGAAACACAGCGCGTCCCTGGTCTCGGAACAGTTAGGCCGCCTCTATGAAGACGCGGCCACGAGCGCGCGCCACGCGCTCAAGCAGCATCTCCAGGGACCCGCGAGCGCGACGGAGGAACTCGACGACGGAAGTCGTATCTGCGTCGCCCTCACCCCACAAAACGACAACCGCGTGACCGTGGACTTCGCCGGTACCAGCCCGCGCCATCCCGCCAATCTCCACGCGACCCCCGCCATCGTGCGCAGCGCGCTCATCTACGTCATCCGCCTGCTTCAATCCCGAGACCTTCCCCTCAACGAGGGACTCCTGGACAACATCGACGTGCTCCTTCCGCCCTGTTTTCTCAACCCGTCCTTTGACACATCGCCGCTCCCTCCCGTCGTTGGCGGCAACGTCGAGACCAGCCAGCGCCTCGTCGACACCCTCCTCAAAGCCTTCCGCATCCAGGCCTGCAGTCAGGGCACGATGAACAATCTCATCTTCGGAAACGACGAGATCAGCTACTACGAAACCATCTGCGGCGGCGCTGGCGCCGGACCGGATCACACCGGTGCCAGTGCCGTGCACACCCACATGACCAACACCGCCATCACCGATCCCGAGATTCTCGAGTGGCGTTACCCCGTACGCCTGCGACGCTTTGCCGTCCGCCACGGATCCGGAGGCGCGGGTCGAAACCACGGAGGCTGTGGCGTCATCCGCGAACTCGAGTTTCTCGCGCCTCTAGCCGTTTCACTCCTGACCCAACACCGCTCACATGGCCCCTACGGCCTCCACGGCGGCGAAGCGGGAAGCCCCGGCCGACAGCGGCTCTATCATCAAGACAAAGAAACCGATCTCCCGGCGCTCACCAGCATCGACGTCGTCCCCGGCGACCGTCTCCGCATCGAGACGCCCGGCGGCGGCGGCTGGGGAAAAAGGGAGTCGTAGCGGAAAGCGTGAGCATTCCCACTGTGACTCGCCCATCGCTCCTCACAGAAGCTCCCGCAAGGCCTCCTCGGCCTCGTCCGGCTTGAAACCCCACGGGCCATAGCCTCCTTGATAGTGAACGTAACCCTCGGCATCGATGACGTAAAGGCGCTCGGGCCAGGCCCCGTAAAGCTTGTTGGCCACATCATCGATCGTGTCCACCACGACGGGAAACGCCGGTTCCAGGGCGGCGCCACATTGGGCAGCGACCTCCCGCCGTTCGGCATACGTCGTGGGTTGCGCGATCACGATCCCAGCCCTCTCATTGCCCTTGGTTTGCCATTCGTCAGAGGCGTGGGCTTCGCGCACGTAAACCATGAGAAAGGCCGCCTCGTCTTCGTAGTCCTGACTCATCTGCTTCACGCGATCAAACTGATCGCGAAAAGGGCCTCAGGTGTAAGAACCGAAGATCAACACCACCGGCCGGCCCCGGAGATGTGAAAGTGTAATCGATTCCCCTCCTTCAAAACGCTCCAGGGTGAAGTCGGGCGCGAGTTCGCCCCATGCCGCCGCCGCCTCTTCAAAGTGCACATGGGCGGGATCGACAAAGGGCGGAGCGGAGGGCATCCGCGACGACGTAGCACAGGAAACCAGCGACATCGTGGCCGCCCCAATGAGGAATACCGGGCCACACCACTGCGCGAGAGAATGAAGGAAAGAAGGACGCTGGTTCATCGGACGAAAGCGGCAGGAATGCGATCATCACACAAAAATCCCGCGAGGAGCGAGCATCAATCAATCAATCACAGGGCGGACAAACGGGATCGCGCAACCACTCAATGTGGTCCTCCGTAACCTTGCCTGGATGGTCCACGCCGCAGGCAGCGGCGAGTTTGCGGAGTTCGAGACGCAGATTGACCATGTAATTCGCCAGCCGGGCCGCCTTCGAAGTGGGATCCAGCCCGCGCATGAGCCACGGATGATGGGTCGCCACCCCCGCAGGACAATGCCCCGTGTGGCAACGCTGGGCCTGGATGCATCCGATGGAGAGCATGGCCTCACGGGCCACTCCGATCATGTCGCATCCCGACGCCATGGCTAACAAGGCCTTGCCCGGCAGTCCCAGCCGCGCGGAGCCGCAAAACACGATGTCCCGATCCAGACCTCGCTCGGCAAAGAGCTCATGCACCCGCGGGAAACCGAGTTTGAACGGGAGGGACACGTGATCCGAAAAGACCAGGGGCGCCGCGCCGGTTCCCCCCTCCCCGCCATCGATGGCGATGAAATCGACGCCCCGCTGCCCACTCTCCATCAGGCGAGCGAGATCTTCCCAGAATCCTAACTGCCCCACGGCCGACTTGATCCCCACGGGAAGACCCGTCTCTTGAGCGATCTCTTCCACGCGATCGAGGAGACTATCAGCATCACGAAACGCCGTATGGCTTGAAGGACTGACACAATCCTCACCCATGGGAATTCCCCGCACTTTGGCGATCTCCGCCGTGATCTTCTCCTTCGGAAGGATCCCGCCCAACGCAGGCTTGGCCCCCTGACTCAGCTTGATTTCGATGGCCTTGATCTCTCCACGCATCTCCACCAGCTCGCGCAGCTTCGGTATCGAGAGCCTGCCCCGATCATCACGGCAGCCAAAATAGGCCGTGCCCAGCTGCAAGACCAGGCCGGCCCCGTGGAGATGATGCCGCGAGACACCACCCTCTCCCGTGTTGTGCAGGCAGTTCGCCAGAGCAGCTCCCCGATTGATGGCCTCCACCGCCGCCCGGCCGAGCGAGCCGAAACTCATGGCGGAGACGTAGATCACCGAATCCGGACGGAAGGCCCCCGCCCGCCCGCGAGAGCCGCCGACAACCTTGGCACAGGCGATGGGATGAAGCGGGTCGTAATCCGCATCTCCCTCGTGGGGCAAGCGGTGGGGAAAGGCGTGATGCTTGATCACGAAATAGGGTGTCCCCGAATCGAGATCGTTGTCCGTGCCAAAACCGAAGTAGTTGTTCTGCAGTTTGGAGGAGGCATAAATCCATCGACGCTGATCACGGGAGAAAGGCCGCTCGGAGTCATTGTCGGTCACAATGTACTGCCGCAGCTCCGGCCCGATGGTTTCCAGCAAGTAGCGCAAGTGACCGATGATCGGGAAATTGCGCAAGATGGCATGCTTGCGCTGAAAGACATCATAGATCAGAAGGAGGACGAGGAATCCAAGACCAGCGAAGAGAAGCACCTGCATGGCCATTCCCTAACATCCCCGGGAGGTGATGGAAAGCCTCGACGCCTGGAGGAAATCGGCTAGCGTGCCCCATGACGTCCGAGCAACGAGACGCCCCCGAGCCGTCTTCCCAAGTCCCTCCAGTGGACCGGCATCTGATTCAAACGGGGGCTCCGGATGCGGCCAAGTTCGTCATGCTCGGGGTCATCTTCATCATCCTCCTGGGTCTCTTGGCCCTGGCACTACGCTTGCGCCATCTAGCAAAACATCCCAAACGAGACGTCCGGGACCTCCAATCGCTCAGTCGTCCCGAACGCGATGATTGAGCACCAGGAAGAAGACGGACGCATCAAGAAGCCTCGGCCGCCAGCGCCTCCAGGAGATTCTGATTGAGCCGAATCCCCGCGGCGAAGTTCTCCAAAGAAAAATTCTCGTTGGGCGCATGCGCTCGGCAATCCGGCAGGGCCAACCCCAGGAGCAGGGTGTCGGCCGCGAGCACGTCCTTGAACGATTGCACGATGGGGATGCTCCCCCCTTCGCGGATGAGGGCGGGCGTCTTGCCAAAGGTCGTTTCCAAGGCATGCTGGGCCGCCTTGCCGAAGGCATTGTGGGGATCGACTTTGTAGGGCTTCCCATGGTGCCCCATCTCGATCTCCATCGTCAGCCCGGCGGGACACGCGGCCTCAAGGTGCTGCTGGGCCAGCGCCATGACGTCCTTCGGGTCCTGGTCGGGCACCAGGCGAAACGACAGCTTGAGCATGGCCTCGGCGGGAATGACGGTCTTCGAACCCTCACCCTGATAGCCGGCGCCGATCCCGTTAACCTCGGCCGTGGGCCGTCCCCACACCCGTTCGAGACTGCTGTAGCCTTCCTCTCCATAGAGCGTGGGAACCCCGGTCAACTCCACCATCTCCTTGTCCCCCATGGGAAGCGCCGCCCAGGCCTCCGATTCCCAATCCTCCAGGGGCGCCACCCGATCGTAGAAACCCTCGATACGCACCCGCCCGGCCAGTCGATCGTGCAGGCTCGCGGCCAATTGGGCGACCGCCGTGGCCGGATTGGCCACCGCACCTCCGTAGATACCGGAGTGCAGATCGGTCGACGGCCCTTTCAAGGCGACCTCCAGGCATGCAATTCCCCGAAGCCCATAAGTGAAGGTCGGAACCCCCGGCGCCACCATACCGGTATCTGAAATCGCCACCACATCGCAGGCCAAAGTCTCCGCATGCTCCTTCAAGAAGGGCTCGAGATTGGGGCTCCCAATCTCTTCTTCCCCTTCGAAGAGAAAGATCAAATTGACCGGGAGATCCCGGCTCGCCGCCAGGGTCTTTTCCACCCCGAGAAGATGGGCTAACAACTGCCCCTTGTTGTCCGTCGACCCCCGAGCAAAAATGCGGTCGCCCTCGATATGCGGCTCAAATGGAGGATGATCCCAGAGTTCCAAAGGATCCACCGGCTGCACGTCGTAATGCCCGTAAATCATGACGGTCTTCCGGTCCGGACGATGATTGTTCTTCGCCAGAACGACCGGGTGCCCCGGCGTGGGATGTTTTTCCACGTCCAAGCCTCCCCGTTTCAGCCGGTCGACGAGCCAGTCGGCGCAGTCGTTGACATGCCCGCGTGAGGCCGAGTCCGTGGAGATGCTAGGAAAACGAAGAAACTCAACAAGGGTGTCCAGATCGGCTTGTTCCATGCCCCTCGTTAGCCCCGAAAGGGATCGCCGGTCAATCGGATTTCTCAAGGAGCTTAACGCCCCAGCTCCAAACGCACCTTTTTCGCCGTCTCCCTCACACCCCTATGCAAGAGGCGGCTCTCCTCCATCTGCCCGGCGATCTCTCTAGCAAAGTCTCGATCCTCAAGCAGAGGTAGCTGTGCAATCAAATCGAGACGCACGATATTGAGCTCGCCTTCATCCCGGTCCGTTCGCAACTGGGTCCACAAATCCTGAACCATCACATCCTGGGAAGGCGCACCAGCCTGCGCTGGCCGCATCGCCAACTTCAGATAGGCATCCAGGGCAAGTTGCCGGTCGTCACCCTGCCAAACGGCACGAATCAGCTCCGCCACCTCCTCGGACCGCTGAGGCCACAGGGCCAACGCCGCCAAGGCCGTCCGCCGGTCATTCACCGCCCCCTCGGAATCCCCCGGCTGGGTCAAGGTTTCACCGAGAACCTGTAGCGCCTTGCGACCACCCAAGCTTCCCAGCGTGCGGAGCAACGGGAATCGGATTGTGCCCGTTTTCTCAACTAACTTATCTGCCACGGCAGCAGCAGCCGCTTCGCGATCGGCTTGACCCAGTCTTTGACCGATTAATTCGAGTGCTCTCGGGACACCCGGCGGCACATTCGATTCGCCCTGGCCGCGAAACGTTTCTAACAATTTCTCGAAAACCTGCCGGTCTCCGAAATCGCCCAAGAGCAACATCGCTTTCACCGTCACGCCCGGATCGTAATCACGTGAGGTCATCCCCAGAAGAAGACTCTCTTCAGGGTGGAGCGACCGGAGTTGCATAACCTCCAGGAGATTCCCTTGCACTCGTGGTTCACGCGCCCGCTTCAAGGACTCGATCAGGGCCAGATCGATCTCGCCCTCGGCCCCGGGCACATCCTGGAGGCGTTTGAGGGTCACTTTGGCCGCAACACCCAGCTGATCAATCCGGTTGAGGTAAGCCACGATAATGGCCACGTCTTCCTTGGTCCCCACGGGTTCCATCTGTCCCGCCAGCGTCTTGAATCGCTGCACTTCTTTCTCGCTCTGATAGTGACCTAACCAAAGATGGATCCCAAGGCCCGCGGCCACGAGGAAGAGAATCGCAATGGCGATCCCGAGATAGACCAACGTCCCCCCGCCCTTGCGCTTCATTACCGTCACTGGAGCCGTCATCCCCATCACCGTCTCCGAGCCCGTCACTTCGCCCACCCTCCTTGTCCCCTCTCTCCGCCCGGCGCCCTCAACGCTCGGCGGCAACGCAGTGACGGTGGTGGTCTTCTTCGGAGGGGGAACAATCAAACGTCGAGACGTGGTATTGACCACCGGGGCCACCGGAGCTCCTGATAAATTCACCCGGCCCGTCTCCAGATCGATGGACTGCGCGATCTCGTTGTAGTTCTCAAAGGCTTCACGCGCGTCCTGCGGCCGGTTGGCCGCATCGCGATTGATGAGCCACATGACCCACTGAGAGATCACTTGTGGAAGATCAGCTCGAATCTTGTCCAGCGAAGTCACCGTGCCCTGAAGGTGGCTCGCCATCACCTGGGCGGCGGTCTCACCTTGAAACGGATAGCGCCCCGAAAGGCAAAAGTAATAGAGGCAACCCATGGAATAGAGATCCGTCCGCTGATCCAAATTCCCCCTCTCGAACTGCTCCGGCGCCATGAAGTAAATCGATCCGAAGATGGCGTCGCCCTGGTCAATCGTCTGCGGGGAGGGTTTGCGGCTGAACTTGGCCAAACTGAAATCGAGGATCTTGACCTGAAACTTCTTACTCGGCAGCCAACTGACCATGACATTGGTCGGCTTGAGATCGCGATGAAGCACGCCGGCGGCCTCCGCCGCGATCAGAGCCTCCATCGTCTGGGAAACGACTTCGCCAAAATCGCGCAATGTGAGCACGCCTCGTTTGATGACCTCATCCAGCGTTTCTCCCTTGAGCAATTCCATGACGACAAAAGGTCCCTCGGAATCGATGCCCACGTCGTAGACAGTGATAATGTTGGGATGCTGAAGGGCGGAGAGGGTCGTCGCCTCCTTGAGCATGAGTTCCGCGGCGTCCTGCCCATTGAACTCATCCTCGGAGGGAAGCATCCGCTTGATGGCGACGGAACGTTTGAGCTGCGTATCGTAAGCCTGATAGACAGCACCGATCCCTCCTTGTCCAATCTTCTCCTGGATCTCGTAGCGATCACTCATGGGAAAGGGAGAACTGAAAGAGGAGGAAGCGGACCTCGGCAGCGGCGGACCCATCTCGGTTCGTCTTGGGCAGTCGATCGATCACGCCGTGGGTCATCATGGGTTCATCAACGGCTTGCGCCAAACGGCTTCCTCTGGGTTCGTCTACTTGTTGTCGTTCGATTCACGATTTTCCCTTCTCAAAAACCGTAGCAACTGGCTGCCATCCTTTGCCCGTTGCCCATGAAACTCAAGCCGATTTCTCGACATCGCAAATCGGGAGACCATTCGATTGAAAGGCACGCGCATCGCTCCACGAAAACGCGGCGCGGCTGACGCCGTCACGCTTCGCGACACGAGACGAGCACGCCGAATCCGGAACACTCCTCGCGAATGTAGCGGATCAAGCCATGGATCGTGATGAGGACTCCCGAGATCTCCAGGAGTTCTTCAACTGTCATGCCAATCGCATACGCAATGGATCGCTCGCCTTCCGCGCTCTCGACCACGGCGCCGACCATTTCAAGACCAATGGCCCCGAAAACGTAACAAGCCGCCGCCATGGCAAAGATCACCTGGAAGCGCCGGGGCATCCTGAGGAAGAACGGAAGGAAAATGAGGGAAAAGGCGACAACGAGAAAGGCATAGGGAATGACCCAGGGCCAGTTGAGAAAGCCGCTCGTCTCCATCCTCGGGCTGAGAATGAAGTCAATCTGATCGTGCAGGCTCGCCCCCTCGTCGACCGCAAGGAAACCCAACGTGCCGCCAAGGATGAGCCAGGGCAAGGATTCACCGGAATCCGAGTGCCGTCGCCAAAGATAGATCGCCAGCGAGAGTGCGGCGGCGATCACCAAAATGCCGGCCGAATAGAAGGTAGGTAGGTTGCCCTCGCGATCGAAGTAAAAGATGGGGACGAACCCGAAGACGAAGTCACGCTGATGCACCACCGCAAGATACGCCGCCATGCCGTGAGCCAGGGTCAATAGCACCGCGATACCTATGAGAAGCTTGATGAGAGGCCCAGAGCGCGCGTTGACGAGAAACGGATCCATATGGTCAATATCGACCACATAGAATAGTCACAAACCACTATTATCGCAAGTTTCATGATTTCAGTAACTATGAATCCCTTCTCTTGACGGCAAAGGCGAAGCCTGGGATGGCTTGGCACGATGATGCCGCTCAAACTCAGATGGCTCCTGGCGGCCTCCGCCGCAGTCTGGCTCACCCAATGCGCCTCCCCGCGGAATGCGGCGTTGCGCCCCTTCGAAAGCGATGGCTGTACCGCATTTCCCGACGGCACGTCGAGCCATCCCAATCTCTGGCAACCGGCCTGTCTCCGGCACGACGTGGCCTACTGGAAAGGCGGTGAAGCGCCCGATCGGCTGGCGGCGGATCGTGCACTGCGGCAAGCCATCTTCGATTCCGGACATCCCTGGGTCTCCCGGCTCGCTTACATCGGCGTCCGGCTGGGCGGCGTGCCCTGGCTCCCCACGCCCTGGCGTTGGGGCTTCGGCTGGCCCTACGGCCGGGGCTATGCGCCACTGACAGAGAGCGAGCGCGCTCAAGTACTTGCCAAAGCTCCCCAGGAGTGAAATGAGGAGATCATGACAGCTGAAGACTTGATCGCAGAACTCCGGCTGGAACCTCTTCCAGACGAGGGCGGCTATTTCCGCGAGACCTACCGTTCAGCGACTTCGATTCCCGGCGCGACGAAAGCTCACGGCACGGCGATCTACTTTCTCATCACCCCAGACCAATTCTCCGCCCTCCACCGCCTGCCCACCGATGAAGTCTGGCATTTCTACCTGGGTGACCCCGTGGAACAGATTCGTCTGACGGACTCCGGACACCTTGAGAGAGTTCTCCTGGGACAGGACATCTTCGCCAACCCCAAACAAGAGATGCAATCCGTCGTCCCGGCGGGCGTCTGGCAGGGAACGCGCCTCGCCCCCGGCGGGACCTTCGCCTTGTTAGGCACCACCATGGCACCGGGATTTGATTTCGACGACCTGGAGATGGCGGACGGCGCCACGCTCGCCCGCCAGTTCCCGAAACTCAAAAACGCCATTTCCCCATACACCCTCAGCTCATGAAATCCTTTTCTCTCGACAACTCCGTGGCCCTCGTGACCGGTGCCGCGGTCAATATCGGCCGCGGCATCGCCGCCGGACTCGCCGAGGCGGGCGCCCGTGTCGCCATCGGTTATCATTCTCACCAAACTGAAGCCGAAGCTCTCGCAGATCAGTTAGGCGACCACGGGTTCGCCGTCGCTCTCGATGTCGAATCAGAAGAGTCCATTGCCCGGGCCATGGCCCAAACCGAGTCTCACTTCGGCGGCCTCGACGTCTTGGTGAACAACTCGGGCATCTTCAGCCTCTTCCCCCAGAGTGAGCTCAGCGCGGACGAGTGGGATCGCATCTTTCGAGTCAACGTCCGGGGACTCTTCCTCACCTCCAAGGCAGCGGCCCCTCTCATGGAAAAGCGTGGAGGCGGCTCGGTGGTGAACATCGCGAGTATCAACGGCTTTCACCCGGGCTTTGGTCACACGGCGCATTACGATGCCAGCAAGGGCGCCGTCGTGGCCTACACCCGTTCTCTCGCTGCGGAACTGGCGCCTCACAAGATTCGCGTCAACGGCATCGCTCCCGGTCTGGTCGATGCCGAGGATCTACGACTTCATTTTGCCGAGCTGGCGGAAATGGTGGAGAACCGGACCCCACTGAAAAAACTCACGACCACGGATGAGATTGCCGACCTCGCGGTCTTCCTCGCCTCACCGGCATCCCGCCAAATCACGGGAGAGACCATCGTCATCGATGGCGGGTATCTCCTGACCTAACTTACCGTCGAAAAGATCGATTTTCTCCTCTGGAAGATGGAGACGGGCACCGATCAGGCCCATCACCATTCCCTTCACCAGCGGCGGCCGCCAGCGAGTGCAGGCTCCTGAAGGCGCCGATGACCGAACGACGACCGCTTCTTCTTGGACTCGGTCTGCCCGCGAAAGGAGACGATTTGGCAAACCTCATCCGTGGCACGATCGCGCACCACGATGGTAACCTCATCTTCAGTTTGAAGAATCTCGAAAGACTTGCCTTCGCCGGCCATGCGTGAGTTGGGAAGATGATTCATGATTTGGACTCGGTCCGCGTCGGGACGAGGCGGGCCAAATGAATGTGGCTAGATTCCAGATTGTGGGTGGGTTGACGGACTCTCCAAGTATTCTCCAAATAAATTCAAATTCAATATTAAGTTGTCCAAGTATAATAGATATATTTTACAGGACTTTTCCCATTCACCGTTGCGACACTTCGGTAAGATGACTGTAATTTTTCGTCGTCGGAGATCGACTTGCTACGCCGATGCCTCCGTTCCCTCTCACAGCCCTGCGATTCATGCATTTTTGCGATACAAGGTTGGTTTGGCGACCGCTAGCCAATCCCGCCAGATTAGGGACGGGGTACAAGATCGGACTGGCCGGACTCGAAGCTCAGCGCCCCAGGGCAGAACTGGACCGTCGATAGAAGTCGTACCAGTGCTGCCACTTGGGGTCGGGCCCATCGATGACAAAATCGGCCACGCGAGGAATCAGGTGGCAGAAGAGGTCGTAGACATCCAGGAAAGCGTTGAGCGGCTTCTCATGCGGATCGAGGACATCGAGACCTCGCTCGTGTTCATCCTCACAGAAATCCGTGATCATGTAGGTCTTCCCAGCGGCAGTGGGGTATTTCGCCTGGATTGACTTCACATGGACGTCGCTCATGACGAAGATGAAGTCGGCGCTCGTCGCCACCTTGGCATTGATCCGGTGAGTCACCAGGCCCTCGGTGGAGTAACCATGCGTTTGCAGCACGGTGAGCGCCTCAGGCGTCGGTGAAAACCCCGGGACGCTCTTGGTCCCACAGGAACCGACGACAATCTCGTCGGCCCAATCCTGCACCTCGTGGCGGAACATGGCCTCAGCCATGGGGCTGCGGCTCAGATTCGCGGTGCAAACGAAGAGAACCAGGGTGTTGCCCTCGGGAACCGCAATCTCAAACTCCTCCTCGTCAGTCTTCTTGCGTCCGCTTCCTCTGAGCCAATCGAACATCCACAAATCCAATCGCGGCAGCAATGGCTTGTCAATAATGACAGCGTGTCACCTCCGTCAGGATGGCTTCGGATGCTCGCCGGCTGCGCGCGACTTGAGACGCTCGAAGCTCAAATGATAATGGGCCGCCATCTGCGGGTAGGAAAAGGCGAAGCTGTCCTCATATTCACAGCGGATGAAGAGCGAACGGTCCCGGTAGCTCGTGAAACGCCGGTAAGCCATCTCCGCCATGTTATCCCGCAGAACACCGTACTCCCGCGGCCGCAGGTAGTAGAAAAATCGCTTCACGGGAAAGCCTCCCGGATCCGGGGAGATCACGCCCAATCGGCAAAAGGGATCCGTTTCCAACAGGACCACCGAATCCTCGGTCGGCGCAGGCTCATAGACCTCCACCCGGCTGGTGACCCACGCCAATGCCTCGGGATCGGGCATGGGAAGCTCGCACTGGAGGAAGCCACCCGCCGCCGCGGGAGCCAGGATCTTCCCAATCACCTCGTGGGGATTCGTGTCATCGATCGACGGCCAGGATCGGATGGCCAAGAGCAGGACCGGAAGGGAGATGTGGGGCGAGCGCTCAAAAATCACCAGGCGACCGTCGGCGACAACGAGAAACTGATAGAGACAGAGAAGAAGTTCCCCCACATCTTCCACTCTCTCCGGATCGACAATGAAATCACCGATCAAGGTGCTGCCCGTTTCAAAACTCGTCAGCTGTTCATCAAAAAACTTGGCGAAGGTATACCGCGTCTTCGATTCATACTCGTTCGGCTCGAGATACTTCGTCTCCTCCTGCCGCAGAGCCCGTGCCACCCCCTTCTTCATCGCCGTCGAAAGCGCCTTGGCACGACCATTCTCCAGGTGATGCAGCCAGGAGGGCGTGACCTTCTTCTCCAAACCCAAGGAACGGTCGTCATTCAACGCCGCCGCCAAGCCCTTAAGGGACAAGCCCTGGGCAATCCGGTCGGCCCGGATGATTTCTCCTAGAGGTTCCATGACGGGATCACAATCATCGGCAGGTCGGCTCCTCCGCCGGATTTAGTTAAGGGATCTTAAATAGTTTCTATCAATGAATGACGAAAACGCATCAGAGCCGACAAAGCATGGCACAAACTGAGACGGATCTCAAGGTTTATCAGGATGTCTCAATAAATCCCAAAACTATCCAATACCTACCCGAAGAACGGAGCCACGATTCTTCATCTTTCCCACGGAAGAAAGGCGAGCCTCAACCCCGAACACGCGCACGCGCCGCACGCATCTTCTTGATGCCGGCGATGCCCGGGATCTCGGAGAACTCG
Organism: Verrucomicrobiales bacterium; assembly: GCA_028281705.1. Classification (GTDB taxonomy): domain Bacteria; phylum Verrucomicrobiota; class Verrucomicrobiia; order Verrucomicrobiales; family DEV007; genus JAACDM01. The sequence continues at coordinate 4,515 of JANQJH010000200.1, read as the reverse complement.
ATTCCGAAGATCTCGCTCAAATCCGCCGTCTCGAGAACGTCCTCATGCATGGGCAAGCCCTCATCAATGGCGTCGGCAGAGGCGCAATCGAGCAATTCCGCGTGATCAACTTCGCGTAATTTGAAAAAGAGTTCGGGCTCAGAATCCAAGCGCACGCCCACGCCGTAAAGCACGGCAGCGACGTGCTTACACATGACGGCCCAGTCCGGGCACGAACAGTTGAGGGTGATCTCCGCGGGACTGGGAAAAAGTCCCGTTTTGAGATCGGTGATCTCCCGGATGATGGAATCCGAGACTTGGCCTCGCAAGAGATCGAAGAGAGTGTCGATGCCACCGGCGCAGCGCTTCTTGAAACTCTCCCAGTCGTCCGGCGCTAACTTCTCAATGGCAATTGTGACCCGATAGAGATCCGACCCCGCGACAAAGGCGCTGACCTTGCCCGCCCCGATTTCGAGGTGAACGATCGAGCCGTTGCGGGCGTAAGTACGACCACGCGGAAGTCGGTTCTCATAGTCACTGAAGGTCTCGAGATTCTCGCACCAAGCCTCCCCCCAAAAGGTCCGCGCCATTTTTCGCCCTCGAAAGGCCTCAATCGGTCGCGGTTCAACCCCTTGCCCAAGCGCCGCGCTCAAGCTCCGCAGGGCATTCGCTCGCCGCTCGTGAACCGGCACATAAGGGCGATAAGAGTTCCAATAAGCCATGATTAGATACGATCAAGAAACCACCGCCGCGTTCAAATCGAGCGTGACAAAATCTAACAACTCGTCGTTGCTCATGGAAGTGAGAAGTTTCTCCGCTCCGCCCGCCTTGCCCAAAACGTCCTCCGCCAGTTCGCGCTTCTCCGAGATGAGGACATCGATCTTTTCTTCGATCGTCCCCTGACAAACAAACTTGTGCACCACGACCTTGCGCTGCTGACCGATGCGGAAGGCGCGATCGGTCGCCTGGTCTTCCACCGCCGGATTCCACCACCGGTCGAAATGGATCACTTGAGAAGCCGCGGTGAGGTTCAATCCCGTGCCTCCGGCCTTGAGCGAGAGGACAAAGAAGGGCGGCCCGTCCTCCTCCTGGAAGGCGTCCACCAGGCGCTGGCGTTCCTTGACCAGCGTGCCGCCGTGAAGCGTCAATCCTTCCCTATCAAAGACGCCAGTCAACAGTTCACCCAGCGGCCGCGTCATTTCCCGGAACTGGGTAAAGATCAGCAGGCGTTCCTGGCGCGAGGCCATCTCTTCGGCGAGGCTGATCAATCGCTGGAACTTGCCGCTCGACTTCGCGTTGTAATCACCGCTGCCTCCCCACTGCGCCGGGTGATTGCAGATCTGTTTGAAGCGCATGAGGAAAGCCAGCACGATGCCCCGCCGTTTGATACCGGTCTCGTCCTCTCCCTGCATGGCCTCCGCCAATTCGCCGACCGCCTTCTTGTAGTGAGCCGCCTGGACCTTGGTCAGCTGGCAGAGCGTACGCATCTCCGTCTTGTCCGGCAGATCGGCAATGATTTTCTTGTCCGTCTTCAAGCGCCTCAGAATGTAGGGGCGAGCCAGGGTGCGCAGGGGCGCGTAGTTAGGCTCACTCTCGGTTTCCAAGCTCTTGGTGTATTTCTTGAACTCCGTGACCGTGCCCAACAGACCGGGGTTCATGAAATCAAAGAGCGACCAGAGATCGCTCAGCCGGTTCTCGATCGGGGTGCCGCTGAGAACCACGCGCACCTTGGCCACGAGACGCTTGACCGCTCGCGTCTGCGCACTGCCCGGGTTCTTGATCGCCTGAGCCTCATCGAGCACCAAGAGATCCCAGGGGTGATCCCGCAGATCCTCCGTCCGCCGGACGAGACCGTAGGTGGTGACCACGAGGTCGTACGATTGAAAGAACTGTTCCGGATCTTCCATCGCTCGACGGCGCTCCTCCGCCGGAGCCTGTGAGGGATGCAAGAAGAACACCTCTAGACTGGGGGCAAAGCGGTCCAACTCGGCCCGCCAATTGCCCAAGAGAGAGGCCGGGGCCACCAGGAGCGACGGCCGGTGCCTCTCGTTCTCGTTGCCCGAACCTGGCGAACGCTCCCGCTTCATGGTCAGGAGCAAGGCGATGATCTGAATGGTCTTGCCCAAGCCCATGTCATCCGCCAGACAGGCGCCGATCCCCAACTGATAGAAGAACCAGAGCCAGTTCACCCCGTCCTCTTGATAGGGTCGAAGCGTCGCCTTGAGAGACTTGCCCGGCAGCGCATCCTCCGCCCTGGACGGATCGCGCATCGTCTGCAGAGTCTCACGCATCCAGTCCCCCGCCTGCATCGCCACCCAGGACTGCCCGGCAACATCATCGTCATCGAACCATGAGGGATCGGTACTCTCTTGATATCCGGCCAGGAGCCGCATGCCGTCGAGAAAGGAGATCCCCTGATGGAAATGCGTGTCCGCCACCTCCACCCAATGATTGAGCACTTCTTCCAGCCGTTCACGATCAACCTCTACCCACTGCCCGCGCAGTCGAACCAGGTTGCCGTCACTCTGTAAGAGTTCAACCACTTCGTCCTCGCTCAAGGTCTCCCCCTGGAGAACGACGTCTACGGAGAAGTCCAACATGCTGCTCGGCCCCACACAGGAGAGCGAACGGCCCACACCCACGCTGACCTTGGGTCGAGCCGGCCGTTTGCCCTTCCACCAGTTAGGCACGCGGACCACGACTCCGCTCGCTTCCATCACCGGGATCTCGCGCATGAATTCGTAGGCCTGTCGCGGTGTCCAGGCCAAAGGCTGAAAGAGACGCCGGGTATCCAACAACTCGCGGACAGAGGCACTCTCCTTCGCCGCCTCCTGCACGGGACGCAGCAACCTCTCCATCGCGGGACGATTCCGTTCGCCGGCATACTGTTTGAGCGCCTTGCTCAAGGGCACGTGCTGCAGCCGTTCACCCCGGGACAGACTGTGGGTATAAGTGGCGATGAAGGCGAAGGGGCGCTGCTCATCGCGCTTGTTCTCCGCCAGATGAAAAGTCACCCGTCCCAACAAATGCCGATCTGGATTGGCCTCCCGGAGCCATCCCCGGACCCCGCCGGGATGCGCCTCGCATCGCCCTTGCACCTCGCCGTCCAAGGCCTCCCAAAGCCGATCGAGAACCGAGGGGTTCAAATACTCCATCCCCCGGCCCGGCGGCCCCTGATCGACGAGCGGCTCCCAACGATCTCGCGGGGGCGCCACCGGCACCCAAGTTTCACTATCGCCATCCTCGGGGTTCGCCGCCCGCAAGGCGCTGAGGTAGAGACCGGCGAACTCACGCCAGTAGGCCAGCGTGGCCGGCAAGGTCTCTTCTTCATGGAACGCCGTTCCCAGTTGAAGCAAGCCCTCCCCCGCCGATCCCGCGAACGCCGCCGTCAGGCTTTCCAAGGGCTCGCCATCGAGCCGGGGACGGGCCGAATCGCTCTCCCGCAGGAGAAGCCGGCCTTGAGGCGTGAGATTGATTTGATGTGACATCGATGCCAGTAAGTTAGTCGTCTTCGTTCGTTAGAGAAAAGAGTGCCGCTCCAGCGGGAAACTTGACGGCATTGCGGGCAAACCGCGCGCGATCCTTCTCCAATCGGCGCCGCCACCGCAGGCCGCCCCATTGGAAGCTATCCAGATCGATCACCCGCAACGCGCCCTCCTCGCCCACGTGAAAATTGCTCGCCTTGGTGTCTCCGTGAGAGGCGTGTAGTTCCGCCAGGATCTCAAACAAAGCGCTCACCTCATGGACAACCCGGCGACGCTGCTCGGGGGCGTGTTCTTCCCGCACCCAGCGCTGCAAGGGCGTCCCATCGTCCACCGCCATGAGAAGCCCATCGCGCACCAAACGGCCGCCCTCGCGGCGCTCCCAAAAAGCGAAGGACTCCGGTGTCGCCACGCCTAACAAGCGCAGGGCATGCCCCGCAATCCACGAGCGCCGGGCCCGGCTCATGCGCCCCGTCTGGCTCCATCCGCGGTAAGCGTGCGTCTTCAAGACCCACGCCCGGCCATCCCCGGCCTCACCGTGGACCACGAGACACTTGCTCGCCCTCTTGAGAATGCGATGTTCCGCGGCCAGCCTCTCCGGATCCATGGCGACAAGCTCGGCCAACCAGTCCGGATCAAACTTCCGCTCACGCAGCAGGACCGTCCCCTCAACCTCCGTGCGGACGAACTCCGTGCAACTCCGCTGACACTTGGCGCGATACCGCCTGAGCCTGCTCCGCAGGACGCCCGGCGTCGCCGCCACCACCATCGGAAAACAACCCGCAGCGGCACCCGCCTCAAAGGCCCGGTCAAAGGCTGGACGCTGATCGACCCTGAGGTTGGCACGGAGCAACGCCCAGTTGCGAATCCGCTCACCCTGCGGTACACCGCCATCAAAACGACGATGGCTCGCCGCATCGATGAGCCACAGTTTTCCATCGTCACCTAACAAAAAATTGCCCAGGTGAAGATCTTCCTGGAGGAAACCCGCCTCGTGCACGCCATGCACCAGCGCGATCAGCCGCTGCAAATGGGCCGTCATTTCCTCGGACGA
>JANQJH010000187.1 GCA_028281705.1 Verrucomicrobiales bacterium | reverse complement strand
GGTGATGGTGCAATGCTACTCGGGCGGCTTCGCCAACCTTTTGTTCGACGGGGTCGATTCCTCCAAGGGACCCGGGGCCCGCCCGGTGTGCGGATTCTTCGCCACCGTCCACGACCGCATCGCCGCCGGCTGCACGCCCGAGATCAACGAGGAGAACTACGACGAATACAGCAGCCATTTTTGGGCCGCAATCCGCGGCAAGACGCGTACCGAGAAGAGCGTGCCCTCCGTCGACTACGATGGCGACGGCCGGGTTTCCTTCGAAGAGGCGCACGCCTATACCCTACTGACTTCGCTCAGTCTCGACATCCCGATAAAGACCACCGACACCTTCCTGCGGGCCCACAGCAAGACAAAGGGCGAGGACCACCCCGATCTGCTCGCCGTCGAGCACCCCTACTTCCAACTGCTCGCCAAGGCGAGCCCGGTTGAGTTGGCCGTCCTCGATGGCCTGTCGGCGCGGCTGGGACTGCACGGCGTCGACCGTGTGAAGCAGGCACGCGACGCCGCCAAGAAGCTCGAGGAGGAGCGCAAGGAGGTCCAGGGCGAACGCGACGCCGGCAAGCGACAGTTCGACGAAGCGCGCAAGAAAATCCGCAACGCGCTGAAGAACCGTTGGCCAGACCTTGAGAACACCAGTTCGCCCGGCGCACTCGAGCTGTTTACCTGCCGCAGCGGGGAATTCGTCAAAGCCGTTGAGGAGCACGCCGCCTTCACGGACATGATGGAGGGCCGCAAGAAGCGCACCGAGAACGAGTCCAAACGCCTCGAGGTCGACAAGAAGTGGGCACACCACCAACGCTTCCTGCGCGCCGTCGAGACGCTGGTCCTCGCACTCAACCTACCAAAGGTCGCCGACGAGGCCGTCCAGCGGCAATACGCCGAACTGCTGGCCCGCGAACAGGCCTCGCTCGGCGAAAAGCCGGCCGTCGCGGAACAGCCGCCGGCCGGGGAGTCGCCGTCAAGCGAGGAGCCCGTCGCGAACTCCTAGCGACCCGCGTCAGACACCGTAGCCTCCAAAAATTCAAATTGCCGGGGATCGCGGCCTCCCGTCGTAGTAACGAAGCAATCCGCCTAACCTCTCCTGACACTCCACGCTCCCTTCACCGACCGTACTGGGAATATCGCGATCGGCTCCTGGCTAGCACGGATATTCGAGGTCTCCGTGTCCATCGGGAAATGGGAGTTCAGCCAACGAAATACCCCGTCCCCAGTTCTGCGTCCCCGTGAAGGGCCTCGTCCATCTAACCTATAAAATAAGCCGCCGAAAAGAAACAACGCGAAGCCGCGCTTTAATCCACGGATGTAGGCCGTGCGTTGGCCGCTGCGCTCAATTTCTTTCAAAACCACCAATCGTAAAGCAAACCCAACGGCAAAGAAGAATTGCGGCACGATGACATCCGCGTAGCTGCAATACGTGTTGTGATACCGGAGAATGGCGGGGACGATTTCAGCTGCGCGAAGCGCCATTTTCGCCGTGCGAAATCCTAGCCGCTAAGAAGGTGAAAAGTTCGGCCTAGACCATACCTGGTACCGGGAGACAGTCGACCGTGACCCCAATCTCTAAATCGTCTCAAAGCCGATGTTGAATTCAGACAAACCGCCTAAGTTCACCAACACCCGCTTCGCTGATCGATTGAAGCCAGTCTTCTTCAGCCTTCTCTGTGGTTGGGCCTGTTTGATGAATCTTCAGGCCGATCACGGGAAGGACTTTGCCCTGCTCGATGACTACTACCTGCCGGAGCCTTTTCACGGGACGCTAATCGGTAATTTCGACTGGACAAGTTTGGAGGGCGACGACGAGTTGGCATTCGAACAAGGGTTTCTCTTTGGTCTCGCCCCAAGACTCGCAGCGGGAGTGAGCCTGCGTTTTGCCGACAATGGAGCCGGTTCCTGGGACTATGAAAGCATCACGCCTTCCGCTCAGATTCAGCCAACCGAGCCGCAATCCGATTTCCCTGGCCGCCTGGCGCTTTCCCTTGCCTACACGTTTGCCGAGGAGCACCGCGATACCGAGGATGAGGCACACGAGCACGATCATGGCATTCCTTGCGGTCCCGAGTACGGCCCCAATGCCTTGCCCTGTGATGACCCACTTCTTCTAGAGTTCGCGGGTAACCATTCGCACGGGCATGGGCATGACCACCATCACGACGGGATCCATCGACACGGTGAGAACGCCTTTCGGGGTCGGTTGATCGCGCAGGCCGAACTTCCTCACGATCTTCTCTTGGTTGCTAACCTCATCGCGGTGCTCCCTGAAGATGGAGGAGCGGCCTGGGGATACGGCGTTGGCATTCGTCACGCTTTCAATCACGACCTGGCCGCCGGTCTCGAGGCCTCCGGAGATTTCGATCGCGATGGCGAACACACCGTCCTCGCAGGACTCTATTTGAACGTTAGCCACGCGCTGACGCTCAAGCTGGCCGCCGGCGCGCGGATCACAGATGACGACGTTAGCGCCACGCTCGTCGGAGGTTATACTTGGCGGTTTCGACCTCAATTGCCGCAATAGCTTGCCCCGTCTCTGGGATGAAGGTTGCAGGGCTCGTTCTCACGGCATCGAACGGTTGATCTATTCTGCGCGTCATCACTCTTTCTGTCTCGGATATCGCCGCATCGCTTTCCGTGTCGTCCCGAAGGGATGAGAGATGGTATAGCCGGCAGTGAAGCGAAGCGGAACTGCCGGATTCAAGCACCCATGCACGATACCGCCCTGGCAGGCCGGGAGAAATGTCTGCCTTGAGCGCCACGCATCGCCTCACGACACCGTGCAGCCCAATCTTCACGACCAGAATGGCCCATCCATTGATCACCCCTCCTCGAATGGTAGGTCTCTGGCACCCTTTCAGGCGCTGTGGCGTCCGACCAGATATCTGGTAGTTCCGCGTTGCTGCACCACTGGCTAACATTTTTCGTCCCTTCGGGACTGGAAGCCGAAACCACGTTATTTCTTATGCGATCACAAGAAACACTCACATTATTCTAGATCGACTCCTTATATCCCCAAAAACCGGCTACGCGCATTCAGGACAAATGCCAGTGAACCAAACCTCGGATTGAACGTGGCTCCACGGCGTAAACTCGCAATCTCCGCAAACGGTCGGCGAAGAGTAGCTGGCGTCGGTTTCCTCGAGAACACCGCAGACCTTACAGACCAAGTAGGCGTGCTGATGCCCCGGCATGACGAGAAGATAGTGGGGAGCCTTTTGAGCCACTCCCAGGCAAGTCACGATGCCCTCACTTTCGAGCCTCTTCAATAGCCGGTAAGTACTGGAGTAATCAGAATCACTGATGCTGGGCAAGGCCATCAAGTGGTTGATGGTCACAGGCACATGATGCTCCGCCATCTCTGTGAGGACCGCGTGCAACAACGGCGTCTGCCGATACCGGAGAGCAGAAAGCCTCTTCAAGGCGGCCTGGACGACGTCTCGAGCTTCTTGCGGGGCAGGCGTGCAACCTAGCCGTCGCAACGACGGACTTGGGCGATCCTGAGTGCTCGACATTGACATCAGTTCAGCTCACTTGGTTCTAGGCATCTCAGTCGTTATTCACGGTCTTCAGGCGCGCGTGTAGAGGCCCGGGTATCAGAGGACTACCGACGCCGACGCAGGCATAGGCCCATCCCTAACAAGAGCAACAGTCCCGTCGATGGCTCAGGAACAACCGTAAAGGCCGCACCGGAATCATCGTATTGCCAGCCATGGATGACCCCACCATCGGTGTTTGCTGTGAAGGTCACTTCCATCACTCCGTAGGCCGTTGTTCTGTTGTCGAGGTCCACAGAGAAGCCGAGAAACCCACGCTCGCCCGGTTCGAACTGGCCGGGATCCATCCCCAAGTGATCGTTGGGACTACCAGAGGCCCCAAAGCCCATGGAGAAATCGGCCGTATTCACAGAGAATACGGCGGGATCTGGTCCAATCGTTGAACCAACCGGCACATTCAGCGCCATGTCCAAGAATCCCACGTCCAAGCGCAGAAACTGAGACGAGGCAACCACACCACCTGCGTCGTTACTAATCCCCGATCCTCCGAAGAAGAAGTTGAGATCTGCATCCGAAAACGGTGCCGTGTCCGTCGCCCCCGTCTCAAGGTCCAGAAAAACCCCCTCGAATGTGTTAGGAATGGGGATATCCTGTGCCGCGAAGACCGCAATGGCTCCGTACGCGAATGGCGTGAATGCCAAGGCTGTGACGGTTGCTGCTAGAAGTGTTTTCATGTTCGTTCGATTCAAGACTGAGAATTAGTTAGAGAGTTCAGCAAGGACCCGGAAGAACTGAGGCTTGCGCCCGCTAGACAGGGCAAACGGAAAATCGACCTCAACCACCTCGTAGTCGCCCTGGGTAGCCACTACGACGGGTGCTTGATCTGTGGTTTCCCACTCAACCATGTCGCGACTGAACTGAACGCTGTAAGTGAGACCGGCGCGCTCAGCATCCACTCGGCGGACGAAGCGAACCGTGAACTTCACATCATCACCGACCGTCAACGTCGATAGCACTGGCGTTCCGGGCGTTAGCGTTTGGGCGTCTGTCACCACGAGTTTCGTGCTGTCAGCCACGTTGGGATCTGTTCCGAAGGCAAATTCAAGCTCGTTGTTGAGGTCGTCCAAGTCAGGGTTGCCATCGACACCGGCTTCATCGCCCGGATCGGCACCGAAGTTATCCAAGGTCCATTGACCAAGCGGATCGTCCACCAAGCTGGGTTCCACCTCAAAAACGAACGTTGTTGGTTCGCTTTGAACAGCGCTTCCGTCGACAAGGGTGCCGATAGCTTGCAGGGTGACTTCATAGACGCCCGGGGCGGTGAAAGCCCAATTCACATGCGCGTGACTACCCACCCCAATTTCATAACGATCGGACTCAGTTAGGCCATCTCCGCTATTGAAATAGACGTTGGGGGCTCCGAACCCGTCCACAACATACATCGACATGTCCCCTGGTCCGGTAAGCCCGACGAAGGTGAGATCGAGTTTGTCATCCTGAAAGACTCCCTCCTCGATCTCTTCTCCGGCAACGCCCAGGTAGGGAAGGGTCGGATTCTCACGCTGTGGCAGGATCCATACAGTCTGACCCGCTGCCCCCAAGAAACTGAAGGCGGCATCATCGGGAACAGCCGATCTGGCAACGGCGGAAGCGAACACCCGTGCCTCATCCGCTTCGTATTCGACATCGGCGGCGTGATCGTGCAGGTGGAGGTCGAAGGCACCATCTTCAAACGCCACTCCTAAATCGACTTCTCCCTGTCTCACACGAACGATGTCCCCAACGGGATCCGGCGCTGGCTGAGTGCGCTGCGCCTGCGGGACGGTGAAGGTGAGAAACATCGTTCCGCTGGAAACCTCGCCACCTGCTTGCAAGGTTCCCGAGACCCGGAAGCCAATGCGGTAGGTGCCGGAAGCATTGAAAGCCCAATTGAGGTGTTGATGGCTTCCTACAGCCGCTGGGATACGGTCTTGCGCCGATTGAATGCCATTGGCGCTATCGATCAGCACCGTGATGTTTCCAAAGCCATCCGTTGTGTAGGCGAAGAAATCCCCACCAGCGTCGACACTCACGAGTTCGAGGGTGACGAGGTCATCGACAAACATCCCTTCGGGCACTTCCTCAGCGGCCAATCCAAGGAAGGGAAGACGCTCGTCAAAGCTTTGCGGCAATACCCAAACTGAATAGTCGGGATCACCAAGACAAGGATAGCACTGACAATCCCAACTCCCCTTGGTCATCCCTTGAGGAAGCTCTCAGAAGAATGAGAAAGAGAATGAGCATGCCCTATATCAATGTTAACAGCGAGGGAGACGAGGAAGGAAGTTGGGAAGAATCGATCGGTCCACTTTTACAGTAGTAAGTAGTGGGAAACTTATTCCAACTTTCAACCATTTTGTTGATATACCCACGTTTAGTTTAACTGCTCTTGCAAGACTAGTGTGATTATTAT
>JANQJH010000155.1 GCA_028281705.1 Verrucomicrobiales bacterium | reverse complement strand
ATGGTCTTCATTGGCCTCAATCACCACAACACGATGAAGGGGCATCACGACATCGTGCACTACAGCCCGACGCTCCGCTTCGTCTTCTTCGGTGCGGTGGCCTTCAATGTGTTCATTCTTATGGGCGCCGCCTTTTCGCTCTTCCGCTTTGGCAAGATCTTTCAGTTCTCCCACGGGGAACTCGGTTATCAAATGACCGGTCTCTACGGCTTCTTCTCCATGATCATGTTCGGGGCCATCTACTTCATCCTGCCTCGCCTGATGGGCTGTGAATGGCGCTCCGGGAAGTGGATCCGCTTTCACTTTTGGTTTTCCGCCTACGGGACGGGCGCCATGCTCATCGCCCTCTTCATGGGTGGTCTCTTCCAGGGTCAGCAGGCACTCTTGCACGACCAGGCGCATGTTCTCAGCGTCGAGGTGGCCAAGGGATTCCTCGTGGGGCGCACCCTGGCCTGGGGATTCATCATCCTTTCCAACCTGATGTTCTTCTTCCACGTCTTGCTCATGATCTGCCGCCTGGGCCGTCGCAGCGGCCAGGCCACCTACATTCATCCCCGCGAGACCGAACACGATTTGAACGCTGCCCAAGCATGACCCATATCAAATCCTTCACCCTTCTCTTAGGTCTGACCTTCGGCGTGCCGTGGTTCTTCCTCATCTTGATGCCTCATCTGAGCTTCCGAGATTTGGGTCCCGTGCCCTACAGCGAAGATGAACTCGAGCTCGCCGACGGGACGGTCTACCCGCCGGGCGGCGCCGGCCGCGTGGCCAATGGGCACGCGGTTTACACGGCCGAGGGCTGTGCCTATTGCCACACCCAAATGGTGCGGCCGAGCAAGGCCCTGGGCACCGACATGTGGCGTGAAGGATGGGCCGGGCGCGGTCCCAACTGGGATGGTGAAGAGGGCAAACCGATGCCGATTCGCACCCTGCGTCCGGAAGATTATGCCGGTGAGCGTTTCGCCCATCTCGGCGTGCAGCGCACCGGGCCCGATCTGAGCAACGTGGGCTGGCGCATCACGGATCCCGTCACGATCCACCAGAGCCTCTACAGCCCGCGGAGCCTGAATGCCCGTTCCAACATGCCGGCCTACGAACATCTCTACCGCGTCCGGGCCATCGGTTCCGCTCCCTCCGACAAGGCGCTTCCATTGAAAGGTGAGTTCGCTCCACCCGAGGGTTTCGAAGTCGTGCCCACCCCGGATGCCGACGCTCTGGTTTCCTATCTCATGTCTTTGAAGAAAGACCATCTTGTCCCCAAAAGCCTAAGTGATGCCTCTCCCCAGGCCGACGCCAGTGCCGAAGTCGCTGCCACGGAGGGCACGCCCCAGTCATGAGCGCTTCCGATCCCAATCAACCTGTGCATAGCGACTACGAAGAGAAGGTCAGTGTCGTCAGCGAACACGCGGCGGCCGCTGCCCGTGAGAAACCCGACCCCAAGGAGGGCACCGAGCCCGTTTCGCTCTGGGCCTTTCTCATCGCGGGCATCGCCTTGATCGTCGGCGCTGGTTATCTCGGCGCGACCAATGGTGGTTTCAGCAATGGCGGCCTCACTTTTGTCGAGGGTTACACCGTGGATCCGGCGCCCGGTGGGGACAGTGCTGCGGTTCAGCTCACCCCGGGCGAGCAGTGGCTCGTGGACGGGAAGAAGCAATACAGCTTGATCTGTGCCGCTTGCCATCTGGGCAACGGTGCCGGACAGGGCGGTCTCTATCCGCCAATCGCCGGCTCGGAATGGGTCACGGGCGGGACCGAGCGCCTCGCGATGATTCTCCTCAACGGGTTGCAGGGCCCCATCACGGTGGCCGGCAAGCCCTACAACAACGTCATGAACCCGTGGAAGGAAGCCTTGAACGACAAGAAGATGGCTCAGGTCATGTCCTACATCCGGATGGAGTTTGGAAATGCCGCGAGCTACCCCGATGGAAACGGCTTGGTCTCGGCCGAGATGGTGGCCTACGCTCGCGAGAAGCACGATATCACGGGAATGACGGTCTCTCATCTCGATGGTTTTGACAAAGATCTCCCGGGGCCGAAGTTGGATCTTGTCACCTTGGAACCGATTGAAGGCAGCGGTGTCCCGCAGGAGGCTCCCGCCGAGTAAGATCCCTGTTCCCTTTCCCGCCCACCAACGTTTAACGTTTTCTGACTATGGCCACCGCCACGACCGCCGATTCAAACGCTGCCGATCACGCCCACGCGGAGCATGATCACCATGACGCGCCGTTCTGGAAGAAGTACATCTTCTCATGCGACCACAAGATGATCGGGTTGCAGTACGGCTACACGTCGCTCTTCTTCCTCGCCTTTGGCTTCTATCTCATGCTCTGCATGCGCTGGAGCATCGCCTATCCGGAGCAACCCTTGCCCTGGTACCTCCGTCTCTTCATCGTCGAGCGCTTCATCTCCGACGGGATGATGAACGGGTCCCTCTACAACATGTTCGGTGCCATGCACGGTACCATCATGGTGTTCCTCGGCGTGGTGCCTCTAGGATTTGCCGCCTTTGGCAACTACGTCACTCCGTTGCAGATCGGCGCCATCGACATGGCCTTCCCCCGCCTCAACATGGCCAGTTTCTGGTGCTTCTTCATTGGGGGGATCATGATGTTGGGAAGCTTCTTCATGCCCTCAGGCGCGGCCCAGGTCGGTTGGACGAATTACTCGCCGCTGGCGACCACGGCTCAGCTCGACTATCCGAGTATCTTTTGGACGGGCCAGACGATGTGGCTTCTGGCCATGGTCTTCGTCATCACCTCGTCGCTTCTCGGGGCGGTGAACTTTATCGCCACGATCATCAATCTGCGCGCCGACGGGCTCACGTGGATGCGCCTGCCCTTCTTTGTCTGGGCCATGATGGTCACCGGTTTCCTCCTTCTCCTCGCCTTCCCGCCCTTGGAGGTCGCCGCCATCATGCAGCTCATGGACCGGCTGGCCTATACGAGTTTCTTCGTCCCCACTGGTCTCCTGGTGGATGGGCAACCGTTTGACGTCGCGGGCGGCGGGAGTCCCTTGCTGTTCCAGCATCTCTTCTGGTTCCTCGGTCATCCCGAGGTCTACGTCCTCCTGCTCCCGGCGATCGCCATCGTGGCGGAAGTCATTCCGGCGAACACGCGCAAGCCTCTCTGGGGCTACCGTTCCATGGTCTACGCCGTCCTCACCCTGGGCTTCCTCAGCTTCATCGTCTGGGCCCATCACATGTACATGACGGGGATGGGAGCCTGGGTCAGCGCCTTCTTCCAAACGACCACGGTTCTGATTTCGGTGCCCTCGGTCATTCTCCTGACCTGCCTCATGATTTCGCTGTGGGGCGGCTCCATCCGCTTCACCATGCCCATGCTGTGGGCCGCCGCCTTCCTTCCCATGTTTGGCATTGGCGGTCTCACGGGCCTGCCGCTGGCCTTCAATCTCATCGATCTTCACCTGCATGACACCTATTACGTCATCGGGCACTTCCACTACGTGGTGGCTCCGGGGATCATCTTTGGCCTCTTCGCCGGAATCTATCATTGGTACCCCAACTTCACGGGCCGCCTGATGAATAATTTCCTCGGCCATCTCCACTTTTGGCCATCCCTCATCGCGATGAATATTCTCTTTGCGCCCATGATGGTGCAAGGTGTGGCCGGTTTCCATCGCCGCTGGTATGACGGCGGGCTCTCCTTTCCCTTGACCACGGAAAAGACGCTCTTTGAAGCGGGGAGTTTCTTCTCCAATCTGTTCGCTAACGGCGAGGTCATCACCATGCGTGATCTGAATATCCTCATGACCTTCGGCGCCATGATGCTCGCCGTGGCCCAGATCCCCTTCATCATCAACTTCTTCGGCAGCATCCTCTTCGGGAAGAAGATCAAGAATGACAATCCCTGGGGAGCGACGACCCTCGAGTGGGCCACGCCCACACCGCCTCCCCACGGCAATTTCCTGGAGGAGCCGGTGGCCTACAAGGGGCCCTATGAATACAGCGTGCCCGGTGAAGACCGTGACTTCTCACCGCAGTGGGAACCGGCGAAGAAGGCCGAGCCCAAACCCGAAAAGGAGCCCGCCGGCGTCTAACCACATTCCTAACCTGACTGACCGCCTGACTGATCAGCGCTTAGCCTAGCTTCACTTTTCATGGAAATCCCACATACCGTCACCGCCCGCCCAGACACGGGTCTGTGGAACGCCAAGGTCGGCATCTGGCTGTTCCTCGCCTCGGAAGTCATGCTCTTCGGCGGCCTGTTCTCCAGTTATGTTTTTCTCCGCTTGGGAGCGGACTATCCCTGGCCCCGGGATGAACTCCAGGTGCCCTTCGGCTTCGTCAACACCCTCATCCTCATTCTCTCCAGTGTCTTTGTCGTCTACGCCTGGGTGGCGTTGAAGATGCGTCAATGGAACCGCTACCGCGTCTGGATGTCCCTCGTCGTGCTCTGTGCGGCCGTCTTCCTGGTGAACAAGGGCTTCGAGTACAAGGCCAAGTTCACCCACTACCATGTCACCCTCAAGGATGACTCCATCGTTTCCGGGCACATCCATTCCCGTGAAGACAAGAGCATCATTTTCAATGCCGACTCCGTCACGGTCGATGCGGCCGGCGGCAACCATGTCTTTCTCAAATGGCTGGAGAACAAGGATGATATTCGATTCACCGCGCCCGACGGCACGGAAGTTGAACCCAGTCGAGCCTGGTTCGCTGACGTCAAACGCGGCTTGAAGAAGCGTCAGAAGGCCGATCAACTCGCGGCCGACGGCGATGACGCCGCCTCCGCCAAGCTCATGGAGGAGGTCAACGACAAGTATTCCGCGCTCAACGCTTTCGATGACTCCGGGCAACTCAAACTGACCCTCTCTCAAACCGGCCGTTTTGTCATTCCACGTCACAAAGTTCTCTCCTGGACGGATGAACAGCTGGACTTCACCAGGGCGCTCGCGACCAAGTTGGACGGCAAGCTGGTCTCGGCCACGTTGAAAATGCAGATCGATGAACTCGATCTCCGGGAATACCTCCGGCACGATGATCCCCGGGAAAAGGCGGTGGCCGACGCCCTCATCTTCGACCACTTTGACGACGCCGCTGAAGGACAGCAGCTCCTGGAAGACTTCAATCACTATCGCGATCCCAAGTTGGCTGCCCATGAGGAAGCCGTGGCCGAGTGGAAGGCGAAGCATCCTGGGGTCGAGTACGAGCCCGAGCCCTTCTACGATTTTGAGCGCGTCTACCTCGATAAGCTTCACGAGGAAGTCCACGCCGAAGACGAGACGCACTCGAACGCCGAGGGCGACCATGAGCAACAGGCCGCCGCCGGTGCGGACGAATCGGGAAGCCACGGACATCCCAGTGTTTCCATTCCCTTCGAGGAGGTCGAGTTCTTCTCCAATTTTGGTCCGAGAAAGAACACCTTTTACGCCATCTATTTCACCATGACCGGCCTGCATGGCTTGCACGTCTTTGGCGGCATGCTCGTTCTGGGCTACTTCTTGTTTCGCGGCCGGAAACTCTATCTCAAGAATCCGGAGCACATGGCCAACCGCGTCGAAGTCGGCGGGCTCTTCTGGCACTTTGTCGACCTCGTCTGGATCTTTCTATTCCCCATCTTCTACTTGATGTAGTCGCCCGGCTTTATCCTCCTTTCGCTTTCTTACCTACCATGGCAGATTCTCCCGAAGAAATTCAGAAACACATGAAGGCCTACACCCTGGTGGGCTTGGCCTTGCTCGTTTTCACCTTCATCACGGTGGCCGTCTCGTGGGTCGATTTTGGTTCGACCACGATCAACGTCACCATTGGCTTGGCCATCGCCACCTTCAAGGCGGGTTTGGTCGCGGCCATTTTCATGCATTTGAATCACGAGCGGCCCATGATCTACCGCATCCTGGTCTTCACCTGCTTTTTCGCCGCCGGTGGCATGCTTCTGTTCATTCTGGCCCTCAAAGATCCCATCACACTTTAGTCAACCGATCGGTCTCTATGTCTCTCAAAGCCTTCCATATCTTCTTCATCGCCATGTCGATCCTCATTACCTTGGGGTTCGCCGCATGGGTGTGGATGGGGGGACCTTCGAGAGAGGCTTCCGGGGGTAGCCTCGGCATCATGGCCATGGGCAGTGCCGTCCTCGGCCTCGGTCTCATCGTCTACGGCGTCTATTTCATTCGGAAATCGCGGCACATCATCATCTAGAACCACCACCACCCCATGACATACCTTCCTTCGCTTCTCGCTTGTGCCGTTTGCATGGCGCCGGGTCATAAGACCACGGAGGCGATCGGCTATGCCATTCTCGCGCTCCTCCTGGTCATGGTTCCGCTCTTCATCGGTGTGATTGCCTTCTTCGTGAAGATCAATCGCCGCGCGCGTGCCTTCGCCGCCGCAACCGCTGCCGCCGAAGTAGAGCCGGACACCCTTGCCTAACCGACCACCTATCCACTTTCGCTTTCATCCCGACGCCCTATTATGAGAATACTTGATTGGCTGCAGCTCCCCGAGGTGACTTCCCTCCACGGTGCCACGGTGGATGCCATGAATGAATTTGTGCACATCTTCATGGCCGTCCTCTTTGTCGGCTGGACGATCTTTTTCCTCTATTGTCTCTGGCGATTCTGGCACAAGCGCAACCCCAAGGCGGATTACACCGGTGTTCGGGGTCACGCGTCGACCCACCTCGAGGTTTCGGTGGTCATCATTGAAGCCATCCTCCTCATCGGCTTCGCCCTGCCCTTCTGGGCGCAGCGCGTGGAAGCCTTTCCCACCGGACCTGATGTCGTGCGCATCCGCGCCGTGGCCTATCAGTTTGGCTGGGCTTTCCATTACCCGGGACCGGACGGCAAGTTTGGACGGGTGCACACCGACTTTTATGTGAGCAATCCGGCGGGTCTCGATGCCGAGGACCCCAACGGGATGGACGACATTGTCAGTGTCGGGAGCCTCACCATGCCGAAGGACCGGCCGGTGGTGATCCACGTCACCTCGCGGGACGTGATTCACAATCTCTCGATGGTTCCTCTGCGGGTGTCTCAGGATGCCATTCCCGGGGCGGAGTATCCCACTTGGTTCACGCCTAACAAGGTGGGCGAGTGGGAGATCATCTGCGGACAGCTCTGCGGCGCCGGGCACGGATCCATGCGCGCGCTTTACAACGTGGTCACTGAGGACGAGTTCGATCAGTGGATCGTGGACAACGCTCCCCAACCAGCCGCGGCTGCCGCGGCGCCCGACGGAGGTGGCCAGGGCTAGGCCCGAGCTCCCGTGCGTTCCATGACGACGTCTTTTCGAGAGGGCCGGGCCGTTGATGGCGCGGCCTTCTTTGTCCAATCACTGCCACCGACCTGATCAAGAGCCACCGTGAGGGCAGATTCTCCCAGTCCATCGTCGTCATCGTCGCCTTCCCCTTCCAAGGCTGTGGAGGCCTCGGCCGGCGTGCTCACGCGAGCCGATTTCATGACCTTGACCAAGGCGCGCTTGAGCTTCCTCGTCGTGGTGACCACGCTCTTCGGTTATTTGCTCGGCGCCAGGGGGGAGGCGGTTAACCTCTGGCTGCTGGCCCACACGCTGCTCGGAACCACGCTCTGCGCCTTTGCTGCGGCGGTCTACAATCAGATCCTGGAAATGGAGGCCGACGCCAAGATGGCGCGTACGGCCGATCGTCCGTTGGCGGCCCGCCGGATGTCACCTGAACTCGCCTTTGGTATCGGCTGGGTTCTCGCCGCGCTTGGCATTCTCCACCTCTTGATGCGGGTCAATTTGCCCGCCGCCAGTTTGGCCGCGGCCACGATTGCCATTTACATTTTCATCTACACGCCGTTGAAGACGCGATCGACGAGCAACACCCTCGTGGGAGCCATCGCCGGGGCCTTGCCCCCGCTCATTGGCTGGGCCGCCGCGGGGAAAGCTCTCGTCGCTCCGGAAGCGGTGTTTCTCTTCGGACTCCTCTTTTTCTGGCAGCTGCCGCACTTCATCGCCATCAACTGGATGTATCACGCCCAGTACGAGGAGGCCGGTTTCGTCATGTGGTCCAACGGGGATGAGAGCGGCGCCAAATCGAGTCTGCTGGCCTTGGGCTTCAGCCTGGCGATGTTTGTCTTCATGCTCTTTCCCTACTTCACCGGCCACGCCTCGTGGATCTACCTGGCGGGAACCATCCTGCTCACCGGGATGCTCGTGGCCCTCTCCTGGCGTTTTCGCCGCACGCGTCAGCGGTCCCATGCGCTGGCCCTCTTTTTCTCTACCCTTCTCTACCTGCCCGCCATGCTCGCCATCGTCCTGGTTGCCTGGCGTTAGGTAGCCTGCGTCCGTCGCCAGACGATACAACCTCCCTATCTCCCCATGAACGAATCCTCATCTCCCGAACCGGTCGTGAAGCACCCCAAGGAGGGCTTGCGCCTCACCCTGATCATTTGCGGTATTGTCATGGCCCTCGGCCTCGTGGTTGCTTGGAATTATGTGGGGATGTTGCAACGCCAGGCCCAGGACGCCGACTACATGCCCGTCATCATGAGGCTGGAGAAGCCGCTCGAGGGGCTCAACCAGAAGGGAGAGGCCGTGTCCTTTGATCAGTTGCGCGGCAAAGTATGGGTGCTGGCCTACGTCTACACCCGCTGTCCCGCCGGTTGTGCCGGGGTCATGGGCGTGATGAAGAATTTGCAGGATGAGTTTGCCGGTGAATCGGATTTTCATTTGGTCTCGCTCACCATGGATCCGGAAAAAGACACTCCGGAATGGATGGCCAAGTGGAGCGAGGAGCGAGAGATGGGAGGTGACAACTGGTGGTTCATGACCGGGGAGGCCAAGGATATCCGGTCCTACATGGGACGCTATTTCCGTCTCGTCGTCGAGCGGCGCACCGACCCTGACGAAATCAAGTTTTACGGGGAATGGGCGCACGAATTCAAGCTCGTGCTCGTCGATCAGTCAGGGGCCATTCGCTACTACTACGATGTGCTCAATGCGACTCACGGAGAGGATCATCGGAAGAAGATCTCCAAGGACATCAAACGCTTTCTCGAGCAGGGCCCTGACCTGAGCGGGCCTAACAAAAAAGCGAGCTGAGCGATGCCCGACGTCGATTTCAGCCAGGTTCCCGGGTGGGTCTTCGATCTCCCGCCGGCCAATGCCACGCTCAATGGTATCTCTACGTTCCTCCTCGCCATGGGGTGGATCTGCATCAGACGTGATCAGAAGAAAGCTCACATCGCGTTCATGATCACCGCCCTGGTGGTTTCGGTCGCCTTTCTCAGCTGCTACCTCACCTACCACACCATGCTTCATCGCTACGCTGGCGATGCCTCGATTCGCTTCACGCACGAGGGCGCGGTGCGCCCGGTCTATTTCGCGATTCTGATTTCGCACGTTATCCTCGCGGCGGTCAATTTGCCCATGATCATCCTCACGGTGATCCCCGCGTTCCGCCGGCGATTTGACAAACACCGCCGCTTGGCGCGGTGGACCCTTCCCATCTGGCTCTACGTCTCCGTCACCGGCGTCCTCGTCTACTTGATGCTCTACCGTTGGTTTCCCTCGTCCATGCTGGAGATGATCCCGCGTTCGTAGAGGGAAGCCGTGAGGCTTCCTTGAGGGAAGGCTCACGCAAAGTCGCCACGGCGCGAAATTCCCGTGCGCCCTTTCCAGATACCGAGGGACTGAAGTCCCTCCCACATTCTGGGAAAGTGGCAGGGACTTTAGTCCCTTCGTCGTGATTTCCGGGATGAGACCCGTGGGGTTGGGGTGTCTACTATGACTGACGGATCACTTGAAGGCGTAGGCCACGGCCCAATGGGCTTCGGACTTGTCCTTGGTCGTGATTTTGAAGGCGATGTAATAGGTTCCGGTCTTGGGCGGTTGGATGCGGGCGCCGATCCAGTTCTTCCCCTTCTTCACCTTTGATTGGTAGGCCTTCTTGCCCCGCTTGTCGTAGATGGCGATGGCCATCGTGACGTCCTCGGAATCCGTGCCGACCCAGAACCAGTAGGAATTGCCCTTGATCAGATGATGCTTGATGGCATGGCCCTCACCGGAGTTGGAGACGCCCTGCCAGAAATCTTTGCGCAAGGTGTAGCCGCCTTCCTTGGACACGGGTTTTTCGGCGCCCTCGAGAGCGAAGCTGAGGGCATCAACGACAAACGCCTGCAGCATCCAAGTCGTCGATCCCAGCAGTGCGGCGATGACGGCTGCCACCGCCGTGAAACGAGTGAGAGGCTTCATGGCGAGATGGTGTCGGTTGACAGTTTGGCGCAAATGCGATGGATCTTGCGGACCTGATCCCGGTCGATGACGCCTTCCTTGGCCATGAAGGGCTGCAACTCGTCCAGCTTCCCGATGATTGTGCGCATTCGCCGATCCCGTTGGAAGCGTCGATTCTCCTTGAAGGTGGACGTGAAATGTTCCAGGAGCTGCGGTTGATAGAGAATCTCGGAGGATTTGGGCGTGTAATGTTGATCGATGATCGCCGTGATGATCTCGGTGCCCCGAATCCAGCCGCCAACACTCACACAGTGCGATAGATCTTGATCGCGGCGCCGCTCCATCTCATCCCGGACGGTCTGGCGCGTGGCGTCGAACTCCTCTCGCACCGCCTCCCAGTCACCGCGCTCTGCCTCTTCGATGATGCTCTTGCTGTGCTTGATGACGGCCTGCCGGAGTCCCAGCTCCTCGGCCACCGAGAGCACTTGGCGGCCCAGCGAGCGGATGGCATCGCCATCCTCGGCTTCGACGGCGAGGAAGCCCTCGGCGACCACGCGGCCCAAGAAGAGCGCGAAATGCGTCCGGTTTTGGCAGTCCGCTTCCTCCGGAACCTTGAGCTGGCGACGCCAGTCATTCCGGGTGACGTCGAACTGGTCGAGGACATTGAAGACCTCACTGGGAATCGGGACGATGACCTCGCGATGGATGGTCGCAATCTCATTGAAAGCGATCACGTCTTCGCTGCCCCAGGCGAGTGGGAAAAAGGGGCACGCGGTGATCATGGCGCCAATGAGGCCGCTAACCGGAATCAGGGGTGCGTTCATAGCCTGTCGTGCAAGGTAGAGATGGGGCGGGCGATTTGCCAGAAGTTCTTCCCCGAGCCCCGCTCGTGGCGTGCGCCCTACACACGCTGGATCCCCATGGTCTCCGGAAGCCCGTGCATCAGATTGAAGTTCTGAATGGCCTGGCTGGCGGCGCCCTTGCCCAAATTGTCCTCCGCGCTGCAGATGACAAATCGATGGGTGCGGGGATCGTAGACCCAGCCGATGTCGATGTAGTTCGTCCCGGCGACATGCTTGGTATCGGGGAGCACGCCGGGCTCTAGCAGGCGAACGAACGGCTCGTCGGCATAGGCCTTGGCCAGCGCTTCCCCGACCGCCTCCGGAGCGGCACCCTCCGTGGCGGAGGCGTAGGTCGTGGTGACGATGCCGGAATTGATGGGTACCAGGTGTGGGGTGAAGGAAATGGTCACCGCCTCACCCGCCGCATCGCTTAGTTCCTGTTCCACTTCCGCGAGGTGCCGGTGCTTGGGGATGTTGTAGGGCCGGACGCTTTCGTTGCATTCGACATAGAGCAGGGGAACGACCACCTTCCGGCCGGCGCCACTGGCGCCGCTCATCGAGGCGACACAGATGCTGTCGGGGCGGATGCAGCCCGACCGTACCAGGGGAACCAACGGGAGCAGGATGCTCGTTGGATAACATCCCGGGCAGGCCACGAGGGAAGCTTGGCGAATGGCATCGCGATGGATTTCCGACAGACCGTAGACCGCCTGCGGGAGCAGGTGAGGTGCGGGATGAGCGTGCTCACGGAATTGGGCATAGGCCTCGGGATCGCGCACGCGGAAATCATCGCTGAGGTCGATCACCCGCCATCCGGCTTCCAGAAGGGGCTCGGCAAATTCATAGGCCACGCCGTGGGGCAGGGCGAGGAAGGCGAGCTTGGCTCCGGAGGCCTGGAGGTTCTCCATGGAGGGCTCGACAAAACGGAGGGTTTCCGCCTGGGGAAGACCGCGGAATCGGGGCTGCTCGTCGGCCAGAGCTCGTCCTGCGGCCTGCCGCGAGGTGAGACAGGCGATCTCCACCCCTTCATGGAAGAGGAGCAGGCGAAGCAGCTCGGTGCCTGAGTAACCACTGGCTCCGATGACGGCGACGGGAATCTTGTCCATAGACCTCTCCTAAGGCTGTTTCTCGCTCGATCAACCTCAAGGGTCCCCGATTCATCAGCCTGCAGGGCGGATACCACTTGCTTATTCCGGTGATTGGGATGATTATACGCCCGGGGAAGGGCTGTGATTTGCGGGCTCCGTTCCAGATCGAAGCCCCTTCCCAACGACTCCATCACCCTGGGTCCATCTTTTTGGCTTTGGGGGTTGTAACGATTGCAAAGGGTTGACAGGCCGCCCACCTCCAGGTGGGCGGCCCTCTTTACGCCCCTATTCGGCGTTGTTGAATCTCAGTATTGTGAATAATCTCTTCATTCAGTCGCAAGTGTGCGCCTTTTTGAAAATTTGCATTATTTTCATAATTAATGAGATTTTCCATGTGCTTAGGCCGAGGTAGCCGCTTCCTTTGGCGATGGGACGTGCCCTGCTGGATGCGGGTGTTCCTGGTTTTCGGGCTCGTTCCTCTGAACCTCCTCCTGGCTCAGACCGCCCCCCTCGTCACCTCTCCGATCGGTCCCTTTCTCGATGGGGCCCTTCCAAGCACCGGATCGGAACTGGCTCAGGCGGCCCCGAAAACACTTTCGGCCACGGGCGCCTTCTCTGATCTCTCCGTTCTCGAAGCCCGAGATGGGCTTTTGAGCTACGGCGTCAACAGTCCGCTGTGGTCGGATGGTGCCCAAAAGCGCCGCTGGATGGCGATTCCCAATGACGGTTTTCCGGACACGCCCGAGGAACGGATCGGATTCTCCGAGGTTGGGCCATGGCGATTTCCGATCGGTTCCGTCTTCATCAAGCATTTTGAGTGGGAGACTCTGGCCCTTCCGGGCGAGCGAAAGTGGCGACCGTTGGAGACGCGCTTTCTCGTTCACGGTTTGGATGGGCAATACTATGGACTCTGTTACCGGTGGCGCCCGGATGGCTCCGATGCCGATCTCTTCCTCGAGGGCGGGAGTGCAGAGATCGCCCTGAGATCCGCCGACGGAACCACCCAAGTGGCCCTTTGGTCGTATCCCAGCGTTGAGGATTGCGCCGCCTGCCACAATCCGACGGCGGGAATCGTCTTGGGGGTGCGCACGCATCAGCTGAATGGTGATCATCCCCCCAGGGAAGGGGCGCCTCCGATCAATCAACTCCGGCGGCTCAACCGTTTGCACTTTCTTTCGGAGCCTTTTGTCGAAAGTGACCTCTCGGAGTATGGCCGGTGTGTCCCCATTGGCGACGTGACCGCGCCGCTCGAGGATCGAGTCCGCTCCTATCTCGCGGCGAACTGCGCTCACTGCCATCAGCCGGGCGTGACCAACGCCCATTTTGACGTGCGTTACCATGTGCCCCTGGAGTCCTCGGGCCTCATTGATGGCCCCGTACTCTTTGACCTCGGGATTGCCGATGCCCACGTCATCGCCCCGGGGCGTCCCGAGGCCTCGCTGTCCCGCCTCCGCATGGCCGTCACGGGAGAGCTTCAAATGCCGCCCATGGGGCGAAATCAGGTGGATCAGGTGGCGGTGGATGCGCTCACCGCGTGGATCAATGAGCTCGAGCATTCGAACGTGGCGAATCCGGTTGCCGTGGACGATCAGGACAACACCGCGTTCAACACCGCAGTGACCCTCTACCCGCTGGCCAATGATCGCGGGTCCGGCTTGACCATTGCCGCCGTGGTCGAGGCGCCCCGCCATGGGCAGGTCACCCTGGCATCGGCCCGGCTTTCGATGAGCTACCGTCCAGACGAGGGCTTTCACGGGAGCGACTCCTTCACCTATCAAGTGGAAAACGACGTCGGCATGCTCTCCCAACCGGCCACGGTGACGATCCTCACCGCAGCGGCCGAGGCCTCCACCGAGCTGCGATTTGTCGACCGGTCATCCTGGTTGCCCGAGGGACCCACGCATGGCGGCGTGGCCATGGCCGTCGTTGACATGGATGCCGATGGTCGAGACGACATCGTCCATTTCGATGAGGCCAAGGAGCTCATGATTGACTATCAGAGTAGCGAAGAGGGCTCCTTTTCGCGGCGTGTCTTGGGGACTTATGGGGACAGTGCGGCGTGGTCCTTGGCCGTTGCCGATGTCGACCACAACGGCCGGGTCGATTTGCTCTTCGGAGGCTACCGCGCAGGCATGTGGCTCCTGCGAGACGACGGGGCGGGGGATTATGAGAGTTTCGAACTGCCGGAGTCGTTGATTTTCGTCCAGGGATCGAACTTTGCCGATATCAATGGTGACGGCTGGCTGGACGCCTTCGTCTGCAATGATCTGGGCGAAAACCTGAGCTACCGGAACAATCGGTCAGGCAATTTTGTCCTCGACCCCAGCCTGATCGACACCACGACGGCCGTTCCGAGTGACAACTCGGGCAACTACGGGTCGGTGTGGGCGGATTACGATGGCGACGGGGACCTGGACTTGTACATTTCCAAATGCCGTAGTTCGGCACCCAGTCCCTCGGATCCCCGGCGGATCAACCTCTTGCTCCGCAATGACGGGCCGGAGGGCTACCGTGAGGTCGGTGCGTTCGCCGGCCTGGCCGACGGGGCTCAGTCATGGGCCACCGATTTTGCCGACATCGACAATGATGGTGATCTCGACGCCTTTGTCGGCAATCACGGTGGACTGAGTCAACTCTACCTCAACCAGGGAGGAGGCCGTTTCACGGAGGAGACCGCGTCCCGGGGAATCAGCGTCGGGTTCAACGTCATTCAGTGCCTCTTTCGAGATCTGAACAACGACGGCTGGCTTGATCTCTTCATCACGGGTGCGCTCAGTCGGCTCTACCTCAACCAGGGAGGAGGCGTCTTCGCCGAGGTGAGCAATGTCTTTCCCGGCGGTCACATCGAGTCGTGCGCCATCGGGGATCTCAATCACGATGGCTTTCTTGACATCTTTGCCGGCTACGCTGAACTCTACAACATCCCGAGTGCCAAGCCCGATCGTCTTTGGATCAATGAGGGGAATGGGAATGGATTCCTTGCCGTGACCTTGGAGGGAAGCGCCTCTAACCGCAGCGCCATCGGCGCGCGGTTGGAGCTCGAGGGGAGCTGGGGAATCCAGGTCCGGGAAGTCCGCGCCGGCGAGAGTTACGGGATCACCAATAGCCTAACCAAGGTGTTCGGATTGGGAAATGACGCCCAGCCGGAGCGCCTCGTCATCCGCTGGCCCTCGGGCACGGTGGATGAGCTCTACCGCCCGACCCCGAATCAGTTTCTCCGGCTGCGAGAGGGTTTCTCCGCCGGCTCCGGAGGTGTGAGTTTGGCGGAATGGCAGGCGTCCACTCCAGGCGCCGGTGAGACACCGAGTTCGAACGAGGATGGCGATGCCTATGATGACTTGCTCGAGTACGCCTTGGGTGGTGATCCCCAATCGGGAAGCCAGGTGGGCCTTGGATTGCAGCTCGGGGAATCTCCGGCGGGCGGACTTCGTGTGAGTTATGTCCGTCCCAGTGATCGCGTGGGGGTGGAATATCAGTTAGAACAGAGCGCTGACGGGCAAACGTGGAGTGCGCTCCTCGCCGCGCCGCCTCAGCCCCAGGGGGAAGACCTTGAACGGATTGAGGTTCCGTTGGGCGAATCTTCTCCCCGTGGATTTGTGCGGCTCGAGGTGAGCCACGAGATGACGGGGGAGACGCGTTTCACCCCGCCCGTGGCCTGGACCGAGACCGCCTTCCAGACGGGCTACCAGAGTCACGGCGTGTCTCTGAGCAAGGCGCCGGTCTATCAGTCAACCGTTCGGGCTCGGGGTGAAACCACCCTCACCTTGGCAGCGACGGGTCTCGACCTTCGTCACGATGAGGCCTACTATCTCGAGATTCTCGAGGGCGAGTACGAGGGCCATCGTTTTGATCTCGTGAGTCACGATGGCCGGATCGTGGTTCTCGATCTCGAGGGGGATCGTTCCACCATGGAGACGCTTCCTCACGATCTCGATGGCGTGCGGGTTGCGATCAAGCCGCACTGGACGTTGCGTGAGGTCTATCGTCCCGAGGTCTTTCAAGCGGGCCGCGACTTGTCGGACAGTGATCAGATTCTGTTCTTCAGCGATGGCCGGTTTGAAAGCGTCTTCTTGTTGAATGCCCCTGAAGAGTCGCCGGCGAAATGGATCGCCACCGGGGATGTCATGCTAACCGATCAGGGTCATCGCATTCTCTCGCCGGGCATGGGTCGGATTGTCCATCTCGACGAGACGTCCTCTCCGGTGATCCGCCTTTTGGGTCAGGTGGAGACGCACCATCGCCGCGTGATCTTGCGGCCCGGCTACCAATTGATCACCGGTGTCCACCCGATCGACATGAGTCCGGGCCGGTTGGGGTTGACCGCGGAATCGGGGTTCACGGCCCATAGCGATCCTGCCAAGGCGGATCGGATCGATGTTTGGCGTGGCGACCGCATCGCGCATGCGAACGGCTACGACAGTTACTTTCTCTTTCACCATGGGGGGCAGGCTCCCTTTTGGACGGACGCCTCGGACACCCATCTGCCTAACGAATCCGAGTCCTTTTTGTTAGGCGCTGATCGGGCGATCTTTCTGCAATTGCAGCCGGACTCTCCCGGTTACCTCAGCGTTCCCTGGCCGGAAGCAAGGTGACGAAGAACGTGAATCCGGCGTCCCGCCGGTCCTGCTTTCCTTTACTCTACTCCTTCTGCCGCAGGAGACGGATTTCACGCACGTCCATCACGGCGCCTTTGGCCTTGCCGTGGGCGCCGACGGTGACACGGTGTTCGCCGGCTGAAGCGAAGGTGAAGGTGCCCAATGTACGGGTGATGAAATTCTGAAAGTGCCCGGTGTCCTCCACTTCAAACGCGAGTTCCTCATCGCCGTAGGCGACGAAGGCCTGGCTGCCTCCCTGGCCTTTGCCGCAGCCCTGATCGATCTCAACCGAAAACGTCCCGGGTTCATCGATGGCGAACAACCACTCGGCGCGATCGTTCGGGTTGGCCCAGAATCCGAGGCAGAGTTTCTTGGGGTTGGGTTCATAACGGAGCATCTGGCCGCGGACCGTGGCATCGCGGCTATGCAGGATGACCTTGCCCTCGTCGTCCTCTTTGAGGTCTTCGCGGCCTTCGGGAGCGGGTGTGAGTGAGAGGGCGACGATGGATGGCGCGACCGCTTCCTCTGCCCACGCGATCGTGATGGGATAGGTGCCGCTCTTGGGCAAGTAGACTCGGAGCGATTGAGGCGGCGAGTCGCTGGACGAAGCGTTGAGTGTCTGGTCGAGCAGGCGCACCTCAAATGGCCGTGAATCGTCGCCGGGCGAGCAGTGAACCTGAAGGTCATACATTCCCCAGCGCTTGGCGGCGAGTTTCCAGATGAGGGAAGTGGCCGCCTCTCCGCTGGCCGCCGCCCGGGCCTTGGGCAGCCAAACCGTGCCATCCCGAGTGGTCTGCTGTCTCGAAGGCAAGTTGTTCTTGAGCCTCACCAGTGTCGCCTGCTCCTCTGCGCCTGCAAAGTTGATCGGGGTAGTGCCCTCACCGATCCCGTCGGCGGTTTCGTCAGCGCCGTAAAGGCGCGCCCCGGCATCCGTGACTTGGCTGATCACGGCTGTCAGGCTAGTACGAGTCCCGCTATCGTCCGTCTGCCAGTAGTGAACGAGATCTCCAGGATTCACATTGAACGGTGGCACCCGGATGGCGACCAGCATCTCATCGACCAGAACCTGGGCGAAGGCAGGCGTTCGGAGTTTCTCTTTTTCTGTCTCCGTCAGAGGGCGGCCTAACTCTTCGGCGATGACCGCCGCCATGAAAGATGAGGCATCCACTTCCTGGGCGGCGGGGTCTGTTCCATAGGTCCAGCCCTGGTAGTCGGACTTTGCCAGACGGCGAGCGGTTTCGAGTGGAGACGCGATCGTCACATGGGAGGAGACGATGAGGGAACAGAGGAGAAGGCGAGCACTCATGCCGCCAAGCATAGATCGGGCGAGCCGCGACACCACAAGAGAAAAATCGTCCTGGAATGAATGGATTAGTCGGCGGCGAGATGTTCACCTAACCAATGCTTGAGAAAGGCGGCCGGCTCCATTTTGGGATCCGTGCCGTAGCGCCGGTCGACCAGCTCCCCGTGGCGCAAGAGAACCAGGCAGGGGAACATGTTGTCCGGCACGTAGTCGGCCACCAGCTTGGGGTTCTCGTCGACATTGATCTTGCATACCTTGACCCGCGGAATGAACTCGGCCGTCGCCTGAATGAGGATGGGCTCCAGTTCGAGACACGGGAGGCACCATTCGGCCAAAAATCGAGCAGAACCAGTTTCTCGGATTGAAGGACTTCGTCTCGGAAGTTGGCCTCGGTGACCACGGTCAGATGGTTCTCTGGCGGTACCGGCGAGCGCTGTTGGGATAGGAAAAAGACCAGTTCCCGGATCGACTCCGGCGTCAGGCCGGCGCCCAGGGGCGGCATGAAAGAGGCGCCCGTTTCATCCGTGTGCTGAGACACCGGCTCGGCGATGACGGCGTTGGGTTCCACGATCGATTGCGCCAGTTCCCCGGGAGAGAGACGGTCGCCCACCTGTGCCAGGTCCGGTCCCAGGTGATCGTATTCCTGATTGCCGGGTAACTCGAGATCGCCCAGGGTGTGACAACGCCAACAGGCGAGATCGAAGAAATGCGCCTCCCCGGCATCGAGAACCTCGCGCCTCTCCGCGCCCTCGAGCTGGGTGAGCGGATCCAGGCTGAAGCGGAACTCTTCTTCGGCGTCTCGGGGAAGAACGGGCGGTCGCAGGGCAACCACGAGGGCAGCCCCGATCACCGTGCCGGTCAGCGTGAAGGCAAAAAAGGTGCCAATGCGCATGGATGAATCGCGTCCGCCGGCGGGTTGGTGGGAATTAGTTAGCACTTCAATCTTGGAGATGACCTCCGGTAAATAAGGACGCAGATCGGGGCGGACAGGAGTGTCCGCATCACAGGGCTCCGCCTGTTCGGAAGTTAGTGAAGAATGACGAAATCGCCATTTCCCCTGGCAAAGACCGCGGCGCTTCCCCACCGCTTGAAGACGTGCTTCTTGAAACCCGGTTTGCCGATGGTCTTGCCCTCCTTGTCGTACAATTGCCAGCGTAGGTGGTGAGGTTTGTTAAAGTTCTCCCCCTCCACCCAGGCGAGCAGGGTCT
This sequence comes from Verrucomicrobiales bacterium, assembly GCA_028281705.1. Taxonomy (GTDB): domain Bacteria; phylum Verrucomicrobiota; class Verrucomicrobiia; order Verrucomicrobiales; family DEV007; genus JAACDM01. The sequence continues at coordinate 11,934 of JANQJH010000155.1, read as the reverse complement.
CCCCTTTCTGGTTGTTCCCCAGGACGGCGACGCGCCGTTTGAGTTTCTTCTCCGGCGGACTGATGGCTTTCTCTCCATTGACGCCGAAATAGACTTCATCCTGATTGCGCCAGGAAACCAGTGTCTGATCGTCCGCTAGATTGACAAAGGAATAGGCGCTTCCAGGGCAGGCGCGAAGTTCCCAGTGATCCAACACCTGGGATTGGAAACTCTTCCCCAGATCCTTCGAGGTGAGGACGTAGGAGTCGCGATTGACACTGTCTTCCGCCACGCGATAGGCCAGCATCAAATCTCCGTTAGGCGCCGACTGCGCCTTGAGATGGCAACACATGCACACGCCCTTGCCGAGATCGATGGGGCGAGGTTCAGAGAACGTCTCGCCGTCGTCGTCGGACCGGCGGAGAAAGATCTTTCGGTCCGTTTCTTTGCCTTTGACCTTGGTGCCGCCCATGAAGATGTAGACATGCCCCTTGCCATCCGCGGCGATGGCACAACCGCCGTCAAAGCCCCAGACACCTCCGCTGAGATCGCGCTGTTCCTCGAAGGCGTCGCTGCCGGGCTTCAACCGGGAGTAAAAGGTGTACTTGATATCCGAACCCTGAAGCTTGCGGTTCTCGCCCTTGATCTGCTCGCGGATGTAAAAGATGTTGCCGTGATAGACTACGTGAACGTGACCGTCCCGGCCAACCGCGAGTTCGCTGATGGCTCCGGACTTGGCGATGCTGTTCACTTGGATGGGCTGAGAAAAGGCGTCTTCGTTGGGCTTGCGCACCGTGTAGAAGATATTGCCCTGGTTGTTGAACGTAAGATGCACATTGCCCTGCCGGTCGGTGAAGGCCTTGGCGCGCTTTCCGTCAAAGGGCGTCTTCTGCGCTACGACCTGGGTTTCGGCTCTGAGAAACGCCGTGCCAGCGAGAAGCAGGAGGAGTGTGCCGACAAATACATTGGATGGAGAGATCATGAGCCGAGTTTAGGGACCGTGCCCGTCGAAGGCAACCCCGGGCAGTGGAGGAGTGGAGGATTGTTGCGATCGTTTTGCCCATTCCCACGAGCAGCGCACCGAAGCACGGCAGAGCCCTGGGCAAGATGATGTCGCTAGTTCTCAATCTTGCAGATAGATTCCGGGGAGATTTAGTTAGGACGCAGATCGGGCGGACATGAGTGTCCGCATCACTTGGCGCTCTATTGGGATGACTTCGTCAACGCTCGCTCCTTTGAGAGACAAAAGAGCACGGGGACGACGAACATGGTCATGAGTTCGATGACCATGCCGCCGAAGACGGGGATGGCCATGGGGACCATGATATCGGACCCGCGGCCCGTCGAGGTGAGCACGGGAAGCAGGGCAAGGATGGTGGTTCCTGTGGTCATGAGACAGGGGCGCAAACGCCGTTTTCCCGCTTCCACGGTGGCCTGGCGAATCTCGGCGATGGTCGTCGGCCGTCGTTCGCGGAATCGCTGGCGGAGGTAGGTCGAGATGACGACGCCGTCATCGGTGGCGATGCCGAAGAGGGCGAGAAAGCCGACCCAGACCGCGGTCGAGAGATTGATCGGTCTGATTTGAAAGAGTTCCCGGAGATCGATCCCCAGGAGGGAGAAATCGAGAAACCCGGGCTGCCCGTAAAGCCAGAGCATGAGGAAGCCGCCGGACCAGGCGACCATGACACCGGAAAAAACGATCAATGTCAGTGTTGCCGAGTGATTCTGCAGGTAGAGGAGGAGAAAAATGATAACCAGGCACAGGGGTACCATGACGGAGAGGGTGCGATTGAATGCCAGAGAGGCTTCGTAGTTGCCTGCAAAGCGGTAACGCACGCCGGCGGGCCGGACGAGTTCGCCACGGGCTTCCTTGTCTTCGAGATAGGCTTTGGCGGCCTCAACGACATCGATTTCGGCGAAACCCGGCTCCGAACCAAAGGTGACGTAGCCTGTGAGGAAGGTGTCCTCGGCCTTGATGGCTTGCGGCCCACGCACGTATCGAATCTCCGCCAGTTGGGCCAGCGGTACCATGGCGCCTTCCTTGCTCGCGACCAGGGTCTTTTCCAGGGCATCGATGGAATCACGCATCTCCCGGGCATAACGGACCTGCACACCGTAGCGCTCACGTCCTTCCACGGTGGTGGAAACGATGACGCCACCGACGGCTAACTGAATGGTTTGATGAATGTCAGCGACGTTGAGCCCGTAGCGCTTGGCCGCCTGGCGGTCGGGGACAATCTCCAGGTAAGGTTTGCCCACGATGCGGTCCGCACTGATGGTCGCCGCGGCGAGACCGGGAATCTCGCTGTTGCGCAGGAGACGTTCCAGTTCGATCCCGAAGTTTTCGATGACTTCGAGAGAGGGACCCTTGATCTTGATGCCCATGGGGGCGCGCATGCCGGTGCGGAGCATGACGAGACGGGTTTCGATTGGCTGGAGCTTGGGGGCTCCGGTGGCTCCGGGAACGCGCGCCACCCGCTCGATCTCTTTCCAGATATCGTCCGCCGTCTTGATGTGAGGCCGCCATTGGCGAAAGGGTTTGCCGCGTTTGCCGGGAACCAGATCGCCATTCTGGTAGACAAACTCGCCGGCCTTGTCGGTTTGGAAGAGAAGGGGTCTCCCCTTGGGATCACTGCGATACTCCGGGAGATAATTGATCACGGTCTCGATCATGGAAATCGGTGCGGGATCGAGGGGCGACTCCACACGCCCAATCTTGCCCACCACCTGCGAGACCTCGGGGACGCTGGCGATGGCCGCATCCAGGGTGCGCAGCGTATCGATCGCTTCCTCAATGGAGGCGTGGGGACTGATGGTGGGCATGAAGAGAAAGGATCCCTCGTCCAGAGCCGGGCGGAACTCGCGGCCGAGCCCGGGAAAAGTCTGCTCTAGATCGGCCGCCAGACTCGTTTGGCGCACGCTTTGGGGAAAGATGGAGAGGAGTCGAGACGCACCCTGCCAGATCAACACCGCGGCGCAAAGCGAGGCGGCGGGAAAAAGGAGAAAGAGTCCCTTGTGGCTCAGGGCCCAGGTGAGGGCCGGTTCGTAGAGGCGCTGGAAAAAGTGAAAAAACGTCAGGAGCCCGGCGATGATCAAAACCACGAAGAGGGCGTTTGCCAGGATGGCGTGATCGAAGCCCAGAGGCATCCATTCGCGGGCCAGCACCCAGACCACGGCGAGGGCAAAAGCGGTGTTGATGAGGCGTGAGGCGTGGCGTTTGGGGGCGTGCTTCCACCGGTGCCGGAACAACAGATGGGCCACCGGCGGGATGATGGAGAGGGCGACGATGATGGAAGCGATGAGGGCGAAGGTCTTGGTGAAGGCCAGGGGCCGGAAGAGCCTTCCGGCCTCGCCGCTCATGGTGAAGACCGGGAGAAAGCTGACCACCGTGGTGGCCACGGAAGTCGTGACCGCCGAGGCCACCTCGGTCACGGCGTCATAGATCACCGTGGCGCGCGATTTTGCCGGGGGCGCCTCGTTGAGGTGTTTGAGAATATTCTCCGTCAGAACGATGCCGACGTCCACCACGGTGCCGATGGCGATGGCAATGCCTGACAGGGCCACAATGTTGGCCTCGATGCCAAACTGTTTCATCGCGATGAAGGTGATGAGCACAGCCAGGGGGAGCATGGCCGATATCAGAAGGCTGCTGCGGAGATGCAACACCATGAGGACGACGACCACGATGGTGATCAGGACCTGTTGGAAGAGCGCGGCATTGAGTGTGTTGAGTGTTTCGTCGATCAGTCCGGACCGGTCGTAGAATGGCTGGATGGTGATCTTGGAGGTGTTGAGCCATGGCGGCCACTCGGCCCGCGGGTGGTTTCGGGTCCAGGTCAACCAGGCGTCGTGATTGATGAGGCCTCGATCAAAGGCTTGGGCGATGTCGTTGGCCCTGGCAAAGGCCTCCACCGTGTTCTGGTCGGTGATGTCCCAATTGATCACCGGGCGGGTGGGTAGCGATTCGTCGAGATCGGCAATCTTCTGTTTGACGTTCCGGATGGACTCCAGGGGATTGGCTCCGAACCGGGAGACGACGACCCCGCCGACGGCGTCGGCGCCGTTGATGTCGAGGGCGCCCCGCCGCATGGCAGGGCCTAACTGAACCGTGGCCACGTCGCCCACGGTGATTGGGACGTTGTCTCGCACGGTGACCACCGCGTCCCGCAAGTCCTCCAGCTTCTCAATGTAACCGGTGACACGGAGGATGTATTCCACGCCGTTGATCGCGAGATTGCGCGCGCCGATCTCTTGATTCGTCTTGCGCACGGCATCGGCGACCATCGAGAGATGTACGTCGTGGGCCCGTAGGGCATTGGGATCCACTTCGATCTGATACTGCCGCACGTAACCGCCCACCGAGGCTACTTCGGCGATGCCCCCGGCGCTGAGAAGTGCGTAGCGAACTTGCCAGTCCTGGATGGAGCGCAGCTCATCGACATCCCAACCCCCAATGGGCCTGCCATCGGGGTCGCGTCCCTCCAAAACATACCAGAAAACCTGTCCCAGCCCGGTGGCGTCGGGCCCAAGCGATGGCGTCACGCCTTGCGGGAGAAAGTTGGGCGGGAGGGAGTTCAGTTTCTCGAGGACGCGGCTGCGCGACCAGTAAAACTCAATGTCCTCCTCAAAGATGAGGTAGACATAGGAGTAGCCAAACATGGAGAAACTCCGGACCTCGTGCACCCCGGGGATGCCTAACAAGGAAACGGTGAGGGGGTAGGTGATCTGATCTTCAACGTCCTGGGGCGATCTCCCGGCATACTCGGTGAAGACAATCTGCTGGTTGTCGCCCAGATCGGGAATGGCATCCACCGGTACCGGGTCACGCTGGAGCACGCCCGTATCCCAATCGAACGGGGCCACCTTGACCCCCCAGCCCACGAGCAGGGCGAGGGCTATGAGGACGATCAGCTTCTGATGGAGGCAGAAATGGATGAGGCGATTCATGGATGTTCCATCTGATGGGATTCAGGCGAGGTTTCGATCGACAGGGTCGCCTTGAGAGATCCGCACTGGAGCATCTCGGCTCCGAAATAGGGGTTGAGGACGCTGGGTTTTGGGGAAAGCCAGTCCGCTCCGGTATCGTCGAAGGCCATGGGGCAATGGATGACGTAGGCGTTGCCCACCAGGTCGGTGCCGGATTGGCTGATCTGTGAGATCAAGCCATCGCTCACCGGCTTTAAGGCGAGTCGGAGAGACGCCATGTCTTCGGCCTCTTGCAGGGAGGTCGTCGCGGGCATGGAGAGGCGGGCAAGCTGCTGCACCAAGGGATCACGAGCACGAAGGGCGCCAGCTTCGTCATCGGAGGCTAGCAGGTTGACAAAGGCGAAATAGGCTTCGAGGGCCTTCTTGAGTTGGCTCAGGACTTCGTCGGAAATGTGCTGTTCCGCAGCCTGGGGCTGATAGGGAAGTCCGAGATACCTTCCGGCTTCCTCGAATGCGTGATTGAGGTCTCGGTAGGCGATCTGCAGATTTTCGGAGCTTTGCGTCTCCGCTAGGCTAAGTGCGTTGCGCAGGCGACGGGAAAACTCCATCCAGGCTTGCTCGGTCTCTTCGCCAAAGGCATTGGGACTGATGCCATCGATGGCTTCTTCCAACTGGGTAATCACCTGTTTCGCGGTATCGGCATCGTCATGCCTCACGGCTGCGAGGAGGCGTCCCAGGGCGCGCGGAACGGGTTCCCATTGGCCCAGGAGGGCGCTCTCCGCTTCCATGGCCGGCGTTTCCTCGAGTCCGGCATTGCGGTTCATCATCGAGGGTCTGGCCTTGATCTGGAGTTCGGAGTCGAGCTTGAAGGCGCCGCGGGTGACGACGAGTTCGCCTTCCGCCAGTCCGGACTCGACGATGAAATGCTCGTCCACGAGCGGGCCCAAAGCGATCTCGCGACCCTCGAACTTCGGGCTCGGGGCTCCGGATAAACGGACGTAGACCGTGGCCCGCCTCCCGGTGCGCAAGACTGCGGTGGCGGGAACCAGAAGCGGGTCCCCGCGGCTCTCGTCGATCGTGCTGCCGGTCATGATGAACCCGAGTTCCTCGGACCTCACGAGATCCATCCCGCAAATGGGACATTGGCCAGGGCCGTCGCGGACAATTTCGGGATGCATCGGGCTGATCCATTTGCCCGCGAGGGCGGGGTCGATGACGCTGCCGTCACGAGTCACCTGGGCATCGATAGAAGCCCTGACAAACATGCCAGGCTTGAGGAAGCGGCGTTCGTTGGGAACATTGACTCGCACTTTGACCACGCGCCGTGTGGCGTCGAGTTCCGGATCGATGTAGGCCACCCGGCCACGGAACGATTTGCCGGGGAGCGCTTCCACTTGGAAGGTAACTTCCTGGGCAAACTTGAGCCACGGCAGGTCGGTTTCATAGGCTTCAAGATTGAGCCAGACCGTTTCGAGACCGGCGACGGCAAAGAGGGGATCGCCTTCTTTGACGTAGGCGCCTTCGATAACGTGGCGTTTGATCACGATCCCGTCCTGGGGCGAGAAGAGCGTCACATGATCGGTGGGCTCCGTCTGCTGGGCGATGGCCGCGATCTGGTCGTCGGTGATTTGTAAGAGGCGGAGACGTTCTCGGGCGGACCGCAGGAGGCGTTCCTGGGTGGAAATGGCCGTGGTGGTGCCGCCCTCGCGGGCCCGGGCCAAACCCTGAGTGGCTTTGATGAGATCCTGTTGAGCGACGAGAAGATCGGGGCTGTAGATCTCGGCAATGTGATCTCCCTTGCGAACCGGCGTGCCCGTGTAGTCGACATAGAAGCGGTCGAGGTGACCTCCCATCCGGGCCGTGGTCGTGCTCACACGGCGCTCGTCGTAGGCGATCTTGCCAAAGAGATCGACGTGCACTCCAGCGGGTCGCCGCACCACCGGGCTGACCCGGAGGTCCATGAGGGCGGCGGATTCCGGGGTGACGACGATCTCCCGCAAGCCGATGGAATCGTCGGTCGAGAGAGGAATGAGCTGCATGGGACAGAGGGGGCAGATACCCGGATTCGTGCGTCGAACCTGGGGGTGCATGGAGCATGTCCATTCCGTCTCTTCTTCGGCTTGCGGTTCGACGGAAGCGGGCTTGGGCGGCCGGCCGAGATGCCAGCCCATGAGAAACACGGTGAGAAAACCGAGTGGGAGCAGGCCCTTGAGGATAGGGTGAGGGATTCTGATCATGGGAAGTCGCTTGGTGCTGCGTTGTCGTTTTTTACTTCGGGGAGGGTTCGCCCGTGGCGAACTTGAGGTCGGCCATGGCCTGACCGAGTTGCGATTGATTCGCAGCCTGTTGGAGCTGGAAGGCGAGAAGCTGGCGCCAGGCATCCAGGGCATCGACAAAACTCTGGCTGCCGGCCGCGTAACTCGAGAGCACGCTATCGAAGGCCTGCTGGGCTTCGGGTAGGATCTGCCGATCGAAGAGCGCGATGAGGGTTTCCGCCGATTGGGCGCGCAGCCAGGCGTCCTCTAACAGGTGTCGGAGCGTCGTCTCCTGGGAGCGAAGTTCTGCCGCGGCTCCCTCGATGCCGGAGGCCGCTTCCTCGATCTTTCCCCGGCGCGGCGCTTGCCAAAGTGGCAGGGTGATTCCCAGGGTGGCGAACAATTGATCACGCCCGTTGGCGGAGGGTGCCAAGCCGCTGTTGGAGACGGCGGCGTGCTGTAGCCCCAGGGTGAAATCGGGAAGGCGATCGAGCTGGGCCCGTTTGAGGCGGTGTTGGGATGCCTGCAAGTGCGCCGCCGCCGCCCTGACATTGGGGTGAGTTTGTTGCGCTCGCCTCTGCAGGATCGCGAGATCCTCCTTCTGAGGCGCGGCCTGAAAGACCGGGGCCGGGAGGGCGGCACCGCTCGGCCGGTCGAGCAGGGCATTGAGGCGTGACCGGGCGCTGGCCTCGGCCTGTCGGGATTCGATGAGCATCTTGTCTTGCTTGCCCGCCTCGTTGGCCAATCGGAGCTGGTCCTCCTGCGATCCCCGATTAGCCGCCACCCGGGCGTCGGCGGATTCCTGGACCAAGGCGAGGGCCTTGAGGTTTTCTGAGGTGATCTCCGTCGTGCGCCTGGCGAGGTAGTAGTGCCAGTAGGCCTTGCGGACGTCCGCCGCCACGCGGAGACGCACCGCGGCAAGTTCTTGGGTGGCGGCTTCGGCCTCCTTTCCCGCAGCCCGCGCGAGTTCGCGAAGTTTACCGGGATACGGCAGGGCTTGTTCGACGCCGGTCATCCACTCGATGCGCCCCGCCGCGGTTTCCGCCATGGAACCGCCGCCGAGTTTGAGCTTGGGATCGGGCAGGCTGGCGGCCTGGGGCACCCTGGCCAGGAGGAGGCGGACATTGGCTTCGGCGGCGTGAATGTCAGGATGGTTTTGCAGGGCGAAAGAAACGAGGTCCTCGAGTCCGGCACCGGCCCCGAGGGAAGGAGCGGACGCTGCTTGGACGGCTTTGGAGGGCGTGGCCACTCCTTGAGGAGAGGTACCAAGTTTTGCCGTGGAGCAACTGCTCAGACAGAAGGTGGCGATCACGCTTAGTGTGAGAGTGCCGAGGTGTAGAGGAAACTGTATCGTTGTTCTTGGCTGCATGAGATGCCTTCCAATTAGGATTTCACGGCGAGAATTCGGACCCATCTTCCGCCGCCGTCAATAGGCTCACCGGTGCGTTCCGAGTAGTGCTGAATGGCGAAGCCCGCTTGCTCGAAAAGATAAGGGTAATTGTGAGAAAACGACATCTCGCGCCCGTAGATGAGCGAATCCTTCTCCCGATCAAGATCGTGATCGGATCCGATGTTTTCGATGATCATCATGGCTGCCGGGACGCCATGCGTCGCGATGTGCTGCAAAATACACTGCAATTCGCTTTGGAGAAAATACTCCAAGACGCCTCCATTGGTTAGGAACACGGTGTGTCGCTTGGTGTGTTGTTGGACCCAATCCACGGCGTCGCCCGCATGGAATGCCAGATCTGGGCGGTGTTGAAAGTCGCGCCGGTTTTCGCTGATGCGTTCCTCCGAAAGATCGATGCCGGTGAAGTGTTGGATTCCCTCGAGATGGTCACTCAGATACGCCAGCACCTGTCCCCCACCACAGCCGATCTCCACCAGGTTTTGTGGATGTGTATGCTGGGTGAGTTCCTCCAGAGCGCTGATGATTATTTCAGCATCGTGTTTGAGAAACACGCGCTCGAAGCGATCTTTCCATGCTTGATGGAAGCCATCGGCATAGCGATTCCAGTAGTTGGAGAGGAATCGGCGAAGTTGGGTGTGGTTCCGGCTCATGAAAGCTCTGGTGTAGAGTCCTTTCCTCACAAGTTTATCGAGAGCACCGAGTTCCCGGCCGAAAGGATCGGCGTTGATCTCGCGGGCCCGTCTTCGGCAAAATGGAAGAGCGCATCTGCCGGCGAGCATCTTGAGCCGGGCCGTCATGGGGAAATCCGTCAGGCTCCGCTTCACGTAAGTTCCGTAGGAGTCAGACGCATTCTTCATGACAAACTTGATGAGCGATGATGCACCGTGAGCGGCGTTCGGGAACGCCATTACGCAGGGGTGGCTTTTGGGGTGAGTTTGAGATTTGGAGAACAGGGTGTTGGGAAAAGTACATGTGGGGAGCGATCTTATGGAGTGTTCGCTATCACGACGCCGGAGACCGAGTCTGCGCTGGGCACGACGAGCCGGTGTCGTCGATCGATTGGTGGATGCACGGCGTGGTCTTGCCGTGCCAAGATGAAGAGATTTCCTCACTGCATCTCATGAAAGACGCGCATCGACGTCACGAGATGATGATCAGTGGCAGACGAAAGTCTGGGAATCTCAGAGCCGGTAGACGCAGTACGCCACCGAAATCGAGGGACCGGTGTGGTCCATCGCCGGTGGATGAGCGGGCTGGGACTTCAGGGAAACTCCGCTGGGGAGGATTTCCGTGAAGTGCTGCCAGGGAGCGAGATCAAGGGTGGCCAGGAGTGTGTCTCCCGCCTTGGGCAAACAGAGATGGCCTGCCGGAGGCGCTTTCTTGGCGTTGGCCGGGCAATTGGGCTCGGGACAATCCGGGCAATGATCGTCCGCCGGAGGATCCAGGCGATGGCAACAGGCGGTTTCGGCGGCCTCTTCGGCTTCCGGAGGCTGACAACAACACCCGGGCTGGACGATCAAGATCGCCAAGACAAGTGCGATGAGTTTTTCCGGAAGAGCCATCAAGTCATCAGAATACGCCGCAATCGAATCCGGGCAATGGAAAACTGCGCCATGGGCCTAACTAACTGCGATGGGCGACCGAAATCAGTGGGCGAACTGGCGCACGTTGACGATTCGGTATTGGTAGTGGTACTCCAGACTCTCCTCCTGGGGCTCCTGCCGACGGTCGAGGTAGTTGGGCATGTCCGGAGCGTTGGGGTCGAGGAAGCGTTCGATGACGGCGGATCCACGATACTCCGCAGTGACTTGATCCTCCCCGGGGACGAAGGTGGCGTCGTCCGTGCCACGGACCTTTTTCACGGTTTGTACGGTCATGTGAACTTTGAAGGTGTTGGATTTGGTCGTGACCCGCGGGTAGATATTGGCATAGGGCTGCTCCAGGGTGTTGTCCCCCGTGAGCCGGTGTTTCCACCAAAAATTGCGGATGCCTCGATTCTCTTCATCCCAGGACTGGCCCTGGGGATAGAGGAGCATCTCGCACACTTCGCTCGCCGTCTTGAAGACCTCGCCGCGGTCGAATTTTGCCTGCCATTGTTTCAGAGTCTCATCTGCGTCAATCTTGTGGTGCCAGCCCGACTGCCAGCTTTGGGTGTCCTTGTAGGAGTTTCCCGCCGTCGCCGGGATGGCGAGAAGGCGTTCCGACTTGAACACGGCATGCAGGGCGGTGGCCCGCTTGATGTGGTTGAAGGGCACCATCTGGTAGTTGAGGTTGACCTTGCCCACGGTGGCGAAGGGATCGCTGATGGGATAGGGCTCGACGATGGGCATCCAGAAAAAGTCTAACCAGAGATGATCCGGAGGGAGTTGGGCATCGCCGGTGACGGAACTCAGTTGCGGCACTTGAAAGCCATCCAGTGTCGCCCGGTCCCCGCGATAGCGCATCCCGTTGCCCGGCTCTCCCAGATGGGGATTCCGATCCGGGTTCGGGGTCACATTGGGTCGAAAGAGCAGCGTGGTCCAGGGGGCATTGGCCTGACTGGCACTGGGAATGGATCCGAAGGTCACGGGCGAGGCCACCATGCGATTGGGCGAGAAATTCTCTTCGTTGCGATCATCGTAGCTCTGGCTCGTGCTCCATTCACCGGCATCGAAGTAGGGGTATTTGATGTTGAAAATGCTGCTTCCGGGAACGTCATCCGCGCCGTCGTCCGCCTTGTTGATGTAGGCGCCATCGGCAGCAGCGCCCGTTCCGTTGTCGTAGTCCCTCGTGATCGTGGGATCGATGGGAAAGTGATAGCTTGAGCTGAGCAAGGGGGCGAAGGCACTGCGGTTTGAGGGATCAAAGGTGAAATCGGGACGCCGGCCGGAATCGTAGTCCACGCCCTCGACGATGTTGCGGCCGCTGAGTTCGTCGGCCAGGGTGGCGCCGGGAGCGATGTCGGCTCCATGGGGAAGAGCCCAGGTGAGCGAATGGGCCGCCTTGGCGGTCTGCGTTTTGGGATGGCGGCGGAAGAGTTCGCTCGGGACGTTGCGTTTGGCGGCCACCAGGCGGTAGTCGCCGTGGCTGACGACAAGGCCCTTGACGAGTTCCCGTCCTTCATTTTCTAACACATCGACGGGATTCTCCCGGGCGTTGGCATCGGCGGCGCGGTTGAAGCGGCGGGTCCATCCGCGATATTCTGACGTATTGAGGCTTGGTGCGTCGAACTCCACGGATTGGTCTGGGGCGGCCCAGCGAAGATTGAAGGCCTGGACGATGTTGCCCGTGCCGGTGGCGCCGTTGCCGATGGTATCGTAGAGCACCATGCGGATGGGCGCGTCCTGTTCCAGGGTGATTCGTTCATCCTCGCGAACGACCACG
>JANQJH010000150.1 GCA_028281705.1 Verrucomicrobiales bacterium | reverse complement strand
GCGCCCACAATGAGGGAGGCCAGCGCATGGGGCATGTGGCTGATGTGGGCCACGATCTGATCGTGCTGGAGCGGGGCGAGATCGTGCACGCGGCAGTCTAGGGTCTTCCAGAATTGACGCGTCGTCTCGTGGGCACCAGCGTCGGTGGTGCCGTCCGGCGTGAGAATGCACATCGCGTCTTTGAACAAATCCACCTGAGCCGCTTCGACTCCGGAGGCCTCCGATCCCGCCATGGGATGGCTGCCGACAAAGTGATAGCCCGACTCCTTGAGCATTCCGGTGGCGGTTTCGACGATGGGACTCTTCACGCTGCCGACGTCGGTGATGACGGCTCCCGATTGGAGAGAGCGCCGGGCGACGATCTGTTCCAGGAGCGCCGGCATGACGCCGATGGGTGTGGCGAGGATGACGAAATCGGCGCCATCAATGGCCGCCTCCAGATTGGGCTCGATGCGAATGCTCTCCGTGGGGGGCACCTGCTTGGCGAGGAAGTCGAGTGGAGCCTGACGGCGTCCCCAGACCACCGGGTCCATGCCACGCTGGGCCAGGGCAAGCGCGAGCGACCCGCCGAGGAGGCCGGGGCCCAAGATCACAACCTGCCCGAGCATACCGTACCGTCTGTCTCTCTGTCTGCGCGACCTGTGCCTACCCTAGGGTATCTAGGGGACGAGAATGGTTTTCTTCGTCTTGGGACATTCGATCTGGGTGCCACTGGAAAGTCCGTTGACGTCGATGTAGGGACCTTCTTTCGCGTAGGGGCTGACCACCAGGCCGGAGGCACCTTGCACGGGAATGGCGTATTCGAACTTGGGTTTCTCGGGGACCTCCAAGGGATCAATTTCCACCAGAGGGGAATCCTCCGGGAGCCGGGGCTTGGGTTCGGGCTCGGGTTCGGGCTTGGGCAAGAGATTGTCTCGAGGCGGCTGACCGTAGGGGTTGGTGTTGTTGGGGTAACTTGCAGGCGGTCGATCCCACGGGGAGCGGCGGTAGCCGTTGTTCCCGGGAGCGTTTACCCGGGGGCCTCCAGTGGTCCCCGGCGGGTAGCGGAGGCTCGATTGATTCCGGGGATAACCCGGCCGATCAAAGGGCATGGGCTCCAGGCAGCCCCCGAGGAGGAGTAACACCGGCAATGCGAAAAGAAAGAATCTGCTTGAGGCCTTCATAGCGACTTGGAGAACAACACTTGGTCTGGTACCACACCGTGTTTATTCACTCATGTCAAGTCACCGAGCCCCGACCTTGGGCTGCGTTCGGGCCTTAGGGCGAGGAGTTGAGAGCCTGGGTTTGAACGAAGAAGGCTTCGTCGGTTTCCACCACCAGACGGAGGGTGCCTCGCCGATGTTGAAACTGCCCGGTCCACTGCGAAACGGGGCGTCTCTCCTCCACCTGGGAGAAACGCAGTCCGGCGTTGGATTGACGGAAGAGTGCCATGGTTTCCTCTTCCGTGAGGCCATCGGGCTTGGGTTTGAGCGGGGGCGGCGGGATGCGGTGTCCGATGAGGAGGCGCTTGGCTCCCGCTGGAGGATTGGGCACCGACCATGTCCAGGAATCGCCTTCGCGGACAAAGGTGGCCTCGAGCTTCCGGGGGCGCTTCAGCCGGGTCGCCGGATCTCCCAAAAGGGCGTAGAGCAGGAGATGATCTTTGCGGATGCGTGGCGTGTTGAGTTCCGTCTCCAACTTGCCCTCGACCTCTTTGAGGAAAAGTTCCGCTAGCGGATTGCGCATTTCATAGCCGCGTTTTTGAGAGACAACCCAGAGATCCCCGAGCCGATCTGATTTCTCTTCGACACCCTGGAGCCAGCAGACGGAGGAGTAGTAGTTTGGCATCGGGTGGGATTGGGTGGTGGCCGCGATCACGGCGACGGGTCCCGAGGGCGAGTGGATGAGTGATTCCGCTAGGCTGGTCTTGGCGTGAGCGAAATTTCCGCAGTCGCAGGCGAAAATGATGGTTGGGGCCGAGGGGTGTTTTCCGGAGAGAGCCTGAGCGTGGGATCCGTCGTAACCGACCCAACGGCCATGGTGGGGCATGGAGAAGAAGGCCTCGGTCCCACCGTGACCCATCATTCCCGTGAAGAGACCGCCGCCGGTCGTTAGGAGTTTGTTGAAGATAGCGGCCTGCTTGCTCGGAACGGCGGAGAGGGGATCGGTGATGTTTCCCATGATGAGGGTGAGATCCGCCCAGGCAGGCGCTTCGAGGTGCAAGGTCTGACGCAGAAGATTGGAGGCGAGGTTGGTCTCAAACTTGTCTCCATAGGCGGGATTCCCCGCCCACACAGGAAGATGAAGGGAGTCCAGCGTGGGGGCGAGCTTCTCGAAGGCGACGATTTTCGCGGCCAGCCGAGCGATTTCCGCGGGGGTGCGGCCGGGCAGGCGGCCGACCGGGATTTCCGGGATCCCGTCTCCATCGAGGTCGCCGTGGACGGAATCGGAAACGTAGGTCTCCGGCTGCGTGGCCCTCCAGCGGTAGAGGGAGAAGCGCTTGCCTGGCAGGGCGGTCTCTTCACGGAGCTCGGGGAGGCGATCGTCGCCGAGCAGGAGGATGTAGGCAGGAGGGCGGGGTAGAGAGGCCAGGGCCGTCTCGATCGGGGGGCGTGCGAGAGCGACTTCGAAGGCGTCTTCCGAGCGGCGATGATCCGCCAGGGCCTGGACGCCGGGGTGGAGGTCCTGGTGGCCGATGACGACCCAGAGAGGCTTCTGTTCGGCCGCCGCCGTCGAGAGGGCGCTCGCTAGCGCCAGGTGGATGATCCAGAGGAGGGGAGACAGCGGGGAGGGCGATGGTTTCATCGGAGAGGGAGGGAGTGGAAGAGGGAGGGAATTGAATCTAGACATGGGTGGCCTTGTTAGGCAATACTCTTGAGATGCGAGGTCCCATCGAGCGAGGCCTGGATGAAGGAGACGGGTCGAAGGAAATGGCTCGGCGGTTTGAGCGGGAGGGCGACTCTTCCATCGTGAGCACCATGAAAAGGGAGTGCGTGGATTCGGAGAATAAGAAGGTGCGCAACACCTCGATGAAGGTGCTCAGTTTGTTGGCCTCGACGAGGCCGGAATGGCTTTATTCGGAACTCGATTTCTTTCTCGGCCTCTTAGAAAGCGAGCACACGCTCTCGGTGTGGTCGGCCATGGATGTGGTGGGCCATGTCGCCGCGGTCGATGTCGAAGGCAAGATTGACAAGCGGGCCGTTGGTCACTTGGAGGCGGCCTTGGAGGACGATTCCATGGTTACTGCAGCCCACGGGGTGGAGAATTTGGCGCGCATTGCCCAGGCGAAGCCGCGGCGGCGGAAGGCGATTTTGGCAGCGCTGGGCCGCGTGGAGCACATCCCGCGGGATTCTGCCTGCCGGGAGGTGCTGCTGGGCAAGGTGGCGGAGAGCATGGGCGCCCTCTTGCCGGTGCTGTCGAAAGCGGATCGGGAGACGGTCTCGACGTTCCTTGAGCGGGTGGCCTCGCAGGAGGGGGAGCGGGCGGGGAACAAGGCGCGCAAGGTGTTGAGGAAGATCGACCGGGGCGCTTGAGACGTGGGAGGCGTCTCAGCTGCCGAGAAAACGGTGACTGAACGGTAGGGTACCGGCGAGACGCCGGTATCACGTTTGGATGAGGCCTGGTTCACCTCACGAACCGGCGAAGCATCAGTTCCGTTGGAGTGGTGGGCGGTTCAGAAGAAGATTTCCTTGGGCTTGGGTGCTACCTGTGGTGTGTGGATGGGTTCATGTGTTGCGATGTCCCCCAACTTTTGCTTCCGCCGTTGCTTGGCCTTTTCTGGGCTACTGATCTCCGTTGTCGGCGGGCTTGTGGCGGAGGAGGGGCCGGAAGTGGAAGCGGAGGCGGATCCGCGTTTGGTTCATGAGGCCAAGTTGGCCCCTTTTCTGGCGAAGTACTGTTTTGAGTGCCACGGAGCGGAGACGCAGAAGGCGGAGCTGAATTTGCAGGCGCTGTTGGCGGATGAGGCACCGCGGATCGAGGATCGGCGCGAGTGGGAGACGGTCCTGGAATTGATCCTCTCACGGGAGATGCCGCCGGAGAAGAAGGAGCAGCCCTCGGAGACCTTGCGGCAGGAGGTGGGCGAATACTTGGATGCCCGATTGGAGAGTTTCGACTGTTCGGGAGCGGTGGTGGATCCGGGTTCGGTGACGGCTCGACGCTTGAACCGGGCGGAGTACGCCAACACGATCCGCGATCTCTTGGGGGTGACGTTTGAAGCCACGGCCGCCTTTCCCCGGGATGAGGTGGGCTATGGCTTCGACAACATCGGCGATGTGCTCTCCCTCTCGCCTCTCTTGATGGAAAAGTACCTCGATGCCGCGGAGACGGTGGTTGATGAGGCGGTGCTCTCCGAGATTCCCGAATGGCCGCCGGTGAAGCGCTACGATGAAACGGAGATGACGCCTAAGGGCGGGGAGCATGTCCGGATCGTGCGCGAACGCTATCTGGGGCTCTACCGGGAGGGGGCTGGCGAAATGGATTTCGACGTGCCGGCGGATGGCCAGTATCTGGTGAGAATCAAGGCCTTCCAGGACAAGGCCGGGCCGGAACCGGCCAAGATGCGGGTGACGATCGCGGGCGAGGTCGTGGCCGAGGTCGATGTGACGGCGGAAGTCGATTTGCCGGTGATCTATCGCCTACCGGTGCAACTCGAGAAGGGGGTGGCCAAGATTTCCGTGGCTTACACCAATAACTACTCCGATAACCAGGCGCGTGATCCGGCGCTGCGCGGTGACCGGAATCTCTTTATCGACTATTTGGAGGTCGAGGGCCCGTCGGATCAGCCCCGCCCGCCGCTGCCAGCAACTCACGTGGCGGTCATCCCCCGCCAGCCCCAGCCGGGAGACGAAGCGGATCTGGCAGGTCAAATTTTCACACGATTTGCCTCCAAGGCATACCGGCGCGAGGCGACGCCTGCGGAGGTGGACCGGCTGTCGGCCTTGGCCATGGCGGTCTTTGAAGACGGCGCCTCCTTCGAGCAGAGCATCAAGGTGGGGCTGACGGCGGTTCTGGTATCGCCGCATTTCCTCTTCCGCTGGGAACTCGATCCGCAGCGTGAGGGCGAAACGGCGCGTCCCCTGGGCGGCTACGAGTTGGCATCACGCCTCTCCTATTTTCTCTGGTCGAGCATGCCGGATGAGGAACTCACGGAGCTGGCGGCGACGGGGCAGTTGACGGAGCCCGAAGTCCTGCGGGCGCAGACCAAGCGCATGCTGGCCGACCCCAAGGCGAAGGAACTCGTGACCAATTTTACCGGGCAGTGGCTGCAGACGCGCAACCTGGCATCAGTCGAGCCCAACCCCGAGGTTTTCCCGGAGTTTGATGAGGCCCTGCGCGGGGCGATGGAGTCGGAGACGGACCTCTTTGTGCAATCAATTGTCGACGAGGATCAGAGCGTGCTGCGTCTCCTGGATGCGGATTACACCTATCTCAATCAACGCCTGGCGGAGCATTACGGGATCGATGGGGTCGAGGGAGATGATTTTCGGCGGGTGGCGCTGGATCCGGCTTCGAGGCGAGGCGGCGTGCTGACCCAGGCCAGTGTGTTGACGATCACTTCGGAGCCGACCCGGACATCGCCGGTGATTCGAGGAAAATGGGTGTTGGAGCAAATCCTGGGGACGCCACCGCCACCGCCACCGCCGGACGTGGAGCCGCTGGATGAGACGAAAGAGGCTCTGGAATCGGCCTCGTTGCGGGAACGGCTGGAACAGCACCGGGACAACCCGGACTGTTCAGGGTGCCACGCCAAAATGGATCCGATTGGGTTTGCCCTGGAGAACTTCGATGCCATCGGGCGCTGGCGGGACACCGACGGCGATTTTCCCATCGATCCCTCTGGGGAACTCACAGGAGGGATCCCGGTGGAAGGGCCGGTCGATCTCAAGCGGGTCCTGGTGGAGAAAGAGCAATTTGTCCGGGCGCTGAGCGAAAAACTGCTCACCTACGCCCTGGGAAGGGGCACGGAATACTATGACAAATGCGCGATCGACCTTATCGTGAAGCATCTGCAGGCCAACGACTTTCGTTTCTCGTCCATGATCGATGCGATTGTGACGAGTGATCCTTTTCTCAAACGCCAACTTCAATCAACATCCAGTTCATGAGTGCTTCTTGGAAACTATCGCGCCGTCACTTTCTCCGAGGTCTCGGGGCGTCGATTGCCCTGCCTTCCCTCGACGTCATGGCGGCGGCGAAGACCAGTGCCGCCGCGGCGCCTCCCACGCGGGTCGCGTTTTTCTTTGTGCCCAATGGTGTCAACATGCCCAAATGGCGCCCGGCGAAAACGGGGGCTAACTACGATCTCTCTCCCACCCTGGCGCCGCTGGCTTCCTTGAAGAATGATTTCATGGTCCTGAGCGGCCTGACGCACGACAAGAGCCGGGCGAATGACGATGGCGCCGGAGATCACGCGCGATCCGGAGGCGTCTTTCTCACCGGGGCACAGCCGCTCAAGAGCGAGGGCGCCGAGATTCGCGCGGGTCAATCCGTCGATCAGTTAGCCGCGGAGCACTTTGCCAGTCAAACGCGCTTTCCCTCCCTCGAGCTGGGGACGGAGACAGGGCGTCCCTATGGCAAGTGTGATAGCGGTTATAGCTGCGGCTATTCGAATAACATTTCCTGGAAGGACGAAACCACGCCGATGGCCAAGCTGGTCAATCCGCGTGAGGTCTTCGAGCGGCTCTTTGCCAATGAGATCGGCCAAGAGGTGGATGCGCGTCAGGCGCAGCGGCGTCGTTACCGCAAGAGCATCCTCGATTTTGTCCTGGCCGACGCCAAGGATCTGGAACATCGGGTGAGCCAGAATGACAAGCAGAAGCTCGACGAGTACCTGACTTCCATCCGCGAGATCGAGTTGCGGGTGGACCGGGCGGAACAATCGGGGTCGGAACATGACGACCTCATTCGAGGATTTGCCGCTCCTGCGGGGACTCCCGATTCCGCGGAGGAACACCTGCGGTTGTTAGGCGACATGATCGTCTTGGCCTTTCAAACGGATGTCACGCGGGTGTGCTCGCTCATGTTTGGCAACGCCGGAAGCAATCGCGCCTATCGGGAAATCGGGGTGAGGGAGGGACATCATTCCCTATCACATCACCAGGACCGTCCCGAGAAGCTGCATCACATCGCGGAGATCAATCGCTTTCACGTGGAGCAGTTGGCCTACATCTTACAGCGTCTCAAATCGGTGAAGGAAGGTGACGGCAATTTGCTCGACCACTCCATGATCGTTTACGGCAGCGCCATCAGCGATGGCAACCGCCACAATCACGATGACTTGCCGGTGCTGCTCGCGGGGCGGGGCGGGGGAGCGCTTCTCCCTGGGCGTCACTTGGCCTATGCTCAGGACACGCCGATGTGCAATCTCTTCAACTCCATGCTCGATATCGCCGGAGTTCCCGTCGATCTCTTTGGGGACAGCACGGGGCGCCTGCGGAATCTGGGCGTCTAGTTGGAGCACCAATCCTCTCCTCTCTTTCATTCATTGAAGGCTCTCTACTACACTTGGTGCCTTGGCGCCGCCATGGTGGCGTCGTCACTCGGCGAGGACACGGAACGCGGCCTGATCGAGTTGGGCGAAATGCTCGACAGTGCGAAGAAAGAGGAGCGGCGCGAGGCTGTCTATCAATTACAAAAACAGGGTCCGGCGGCCGCGGTCCTGGTTCCGCAACTGGCCGAGGCCTTGAGCGACAGCGACGATCAGGTGTGGCACGGAGCGACGATGACGCTGGCGGCCATCGGTCCGGAGGCGGCCGGGGCGATTCCTCAATTGATCCGACAGATGGGTGGCGGCGGCGCCCGCTACCGGGAACAACGCCGTCACCGTTCCGCCTACGCCCTGAGCTGCATCGGTGAGGCGGCGCTTCCGGCACTGCTCGAGGCGCTTGAAGATGACGATGCCCATCGCCGTTGGGGAGGACTCCACGCCTTGGGACTCTTGGGGGAGCCGGCCTACGATTCGATCGACCGAATGGTGCCCTTGTTAGGCGACGAGGAGGAAATGGTCCGGCTCGAGGCCCGGGAAGCTTGCGTTGCTCTGGGCGAGGTTTGCCTGCCCCGGGTGGCTGGGGAACTCGTGGATGCGAGTGCGGAAATGCGTGAGAGCGCGGCCGTGGTGTTGCGTCGATTTGGAGTGCGGGGGAAGGCCTACCGGAATGACGTGACAACGGCTTTGCTGCGGGAGGAGACGACGTCCCCGGTGCGCGGCGTCCTCCTGGAGTCCGCGGCGGCGGTGGGAGCGGATCCCGAGTTTCTCGCGTCCCTCCTGGTCGAGACTTTGTTAGAGGGCGCTGAGGAACAGCAGGATGCGGTATTCAATGCAATCACGGCGCACCCGGCGATCGCTCGCGAGTGTGTGCCTACCTTGGGGCTTCTTCTTCATGACGCCTCCGCATCACGGAGGGCCTTGGCCGCCTCCTTGTTAGGGCGCTTGGGATCCGAGGCTCTTCCCGCCGCTCCGCCCCTGGTCGACCAGCTGGCGGGGGGCGCGGAGCCGGACGAGGTGGAGCGCTACTTGAATGCGCTCATCTTGATCGGTCCCGGGGTGTTGCCCGCCGTGTTGGAACCGGCGTCGTCGATTTCGCCGGCTGATTTGGACGAGGCTCACTGGATGGTGCGTGTGCTTCGTGGATTGGCGCCGCTTACGCTGGAGGAGATGGAAGGTTTGCTTCCCGGGGCATCCCCCACGGTGGCCTGTGCCATCCTGCAGTCACTGCCGCGCTACAATCGCCGGAATCGCGCGGTGGAAAAGGAAGTCATGGCCTTGACGTCTCATGCAGAGGCCGCGCTCCGCATGCACGCGGTGACGATGCTCTGTCGAATCCCTGTTCCAGAGAAGGTCTGGCTGCGGGCGGAGCGCCGCGCGCTGAAAGATCTTTCCCCTCAGGTGCGCGCGGCGGCACTGGCGGCTCTGCGCCATGTGCCGATGGCCAATGAGGAGCGGGTGCAGATCTTGATGGCGGGAATCGAGGCCGATGAGCGCGAGGTGCGACTGGTTTCAGTGGAGGAGCTGGGGCAACTCGGGGCGCTGGCAAAACCTGCGGTTCCCGTATTGCTGGCCTCCGCACAGGGCCCGTCACCGGTGCGGAGCTATCGCGCCGCCGTGGTCAAGGCGCTGGGCGAGATCGGTGAAGGCGCCAAGGAAGCGGTGCCCTTCCTCATTGGCTTGCTCGATGACGCCTCCGCCGGGGGTTTGCGGACCGAGAGTCTCCAGGCCTTGGCGTCGATGGAGAAGGCCGCCCAACCGGCCTTGCCGATGATCGAGGAGCTCCTGGGATCCAAGGATGCCGAATTGCGTCAGGCGGCACTGGGAGCCTATGCGTCCATCGAGACGGACGCGGAGAAGTTGATCCCGGTTTATCTCACGGCGCTGGAGGATCCCTCGGCCGAGGTGCGGCGGCCCGTGATCGATGGTTTGGGACGTCTGGGTGAACGCGGAGAGCCTGCGGCCGAAGCCTTGGTCGACCTTTTGGATTCGGAACCCGATCGGCGCCCGGCCTTGGAAGCGCTGCGCGAGATTCGGTCCCAAAGTGTCTCTCTCTGCCTGCGCATGTTGGACCACGACAGCCCGAGCGTTCGCCTCCTGGCTTGTGATCATCTCGGCCGGATCCGTTCCGAGGAGGCCGTTCCCGCGTTGAGGAAAGCCATGCGCGATGAATACAGTTTCGTTCGCCGACGTGCTCGAGAAGCGTTGGAACGGATCGAAAGAGGTGATCGACGTCGGCAGTAGAATCCGCTGGGGTTGAGAAGGGCTACGTGTCCGAGGAGGAGGACGACGAGCCTTGTTGGGAGACACTCTCGATTGCCGGGTTTTGAAACGGTGAAGATACCGATTCTCAATCCATTGTGAGTTCGGTGAGGTTGGAAGTTAAAATTCCTACCTTATTCAGTGTGAAGCGATTGCGTTCTTTTTTCTTGGCATGGGCAAATCGATTTCCTTGGATGTAACGTGATGAAAACCTCCCATACCCGAATAGGCTATCTCTTGGTAGCGTGCGGTTTATTGACCGCACACGCCACGGTGTACGCCCAAAGTGATGTGACCCAACCTGGTGATCCTATCATTGCCAGTACGGACAACAGCCCAGGATCGGAACGCGCACCCAACGCGATCGATAACCAACCGACGAAATACCTTAACTTTGACACGACAGGCGTCGACCCCATGCCCTCGGGATTTGTCGTTTCTCCCTCGCTGGGAATGACTCTCGTCACGGGTGTGACGTTGCAGTCTGCCAATGATGCCATCGAGCGCGATCCCAAGTGGGTTCGTCTCGAGGGATCGAACGATGAGGCCCCGACATGGGATTCCGGAGCGTGGCAGGTCATCTATGAAAACCAGGAACTCCCGGCATGGGACGTGACTTTCCCTGATGACAACCGCTTCCAGACCCAAAAATTCACCTTTGAGAATGATAAACCGTTCCTCCACTACCGATGGACGGTCGTCGAAGTCCAGGGTGAGGGCGCCAACAGCACGCAGATTGCCGAAGTCGAACTCCTGGGCAGTGTGCTGCCGGGGGACGTGACGCAGCCGGGCGACGAACTCATCGCCAGTTCTGACAATAGCCCCGGTTCCGAGACCGGTCCCAACGCGATCGACAACCAGCCGACGAAGTATTTGAACTTCGACACCACCGGCGTCGACCCCACACCCTCGGGCTTCGTTGTGACCCCGGCCGTGGGATTGACACGGTTGATCGGGATCTCCTTGCAGTCTGCCAATGACGCCATCGAACGCGATCCCAAGTGGATGCGTTTGGAGGGCTCGAACGATGGATCTCCCGGTTGGGACTCTGGCAATTGGGAAGTGATCTATGAGAACAACGCCATCGAACCCTGGGACGTGATCTTCCCTGATGGCGATCGCTTCAAGTCGCAGGTCTTCACCTTTGGCAACAGCAAACCGTTCAAACACTATCGTTGGACGGTGCTCGAGGTCCAGGGCGAGGGCGCCAACAGCATGCAGATCGCCGAAGTGCAGTTGTTAGGCGAAGTGCTGCCCGGTGATGTGACCCAGCCGGGTGATACCCTGATTGCCAGTTCGGATAACAGTCCCGGATCGGAGACGGGTCCTAACGCAATCGACAATCAGCCGACGAAGTATCTGAACTTTGACACCACGGGGGTCGACCCCACGCCATCGGGATTTGTCGTGACCCCGGCCGTGGGTCGGACGGTGCTCTTCGGCATGACGATTCAGTCCGCCAATGATGCGGTGGAACGGGATCCCAAAGTGGTGCGACTCGAGGGTTCCAATGACGAAGCGCCCACCTGGGATTCGGGCAACTGGAGCGTGATTTATGAGAACGACGACATCCAGCCCTGGACCGTGCTTTTTGAGGGCGATGATCGTTTTCAGACGCAAACCTTCATTTTTGACAACCAGGAGCCCTACACGCACTACCGCTGGACGGTGGATTCGGTCCAGGGTGAGGGCGCCAACAGCATGCAGGTTGCCGAGGTGGAATTGCTCGGCCGTTCCGCACCGGTGGACGTGACCCAGCCTGGGGATCCCCTGATCGCCAGTTCGGACAACAGCCCGGGATCGGAAACCGGCCCCAATGCGATTGATAATCAGCCGACGAAGTACCTCAACTTCGACACCACGGGGGTGGACCCGGTCCCCTCGGGATTTGTCGTCTCTCCCTCTGTGGGTTCGACGACCATCATCGGCATCAGCCTGCAGTCGGCCAACGACGCCATCGAGCGGGATCCGAAGTCCATTGTCTTGGAGGGTTCCAACGACGAGGCGCCTACCTGGGACAGCGGTAACTGGGAGCAGATCTTTGCCAAGGACGACATCGAGCCCTGGGACGTGGTTTTCCCCGACGGAGATCGATTCCAGACTCAGGAGTTCTTTTTCGAGAATACGACGTCCTACCTGCACTACCGCTGGACGGTGCTCAGTGTTCAGGGCGAAGGGGCCAACAGCATGCAGATCGCCGAGGTCGAACTCCTCGCCTTCAGCGAGTCCGCTGATTGTAGCAAGGCGGCCTTCCTGACTCAGCCGGTCGATACGCCGGTTTTGGCCGGAGTCGGCGGGAGCGCGGAGTTCTTCACCGAGGTCAACGGCCCGTGGCCGGTGCAGTGGTATAAGAATGGCGAGCCCATCGCCGGTGCGGTGCAGACGCGCTACACCACGGAAGCCATCGGGGAGGGCAACGTCGACGATGTCTACTCGGTGGAGATTGTGGGTTGTGAGTCGAGCGACGAAGTATCCGCCTTCCTCCTCCAGCCGACGGACAAGCCGGTGAGCATTGGGATCAACTTTGTCGGCGGTGGGGCCAATGGTGCTCCGACTAGGGCTGATGAAACCAACATTGGTGGCGATGCCCTCCAGGCCTATTGGAACAATCTGCCTCCCGAGGGCGATGGGATTGCCAGCGGTGAGCAGTTTGATCTGGTGAACAGTCTGAACGAGGTGACCGAGATCTCCGTGGAATGGGCCACGGCCAACCGTTGGGGTTCAGGCACGGGAACGGATGACACCAACGCGAAGATTCTCAACGGTCTGGTGGAAGGCGGCGACAGCGCAGACGCCCCCGCGACCATCACCTTCACCAACGTGCCCGAAGGATCGCACTCCGTCCTCGTCTACTCGGTGGCCCGTCCATTGGAGTTCCCCGTGGTGGGGTACGAACTGGTGGAGACCGGTGAGCGCGTTTACATGGAAGAGTTCAACGCGGATCAGCACAATCCCGATCCCAGGTTTGTCCAGGCGACGAGTTCCGATCCGAACAATCCCGATCCGGGCAACTTTGTCCGCTTCGACCTCATTCGACCGGTCAATGGGACGATCACTCTCAACTTCTGGGATGAGGCGGCCGACGTGGGGAACTCCACAATCAACGCCGTTCAGTTAGTCTTGAATGCCATCTTCGATCCGCCGCTCGACGGTTCGCTAGAGGATTCCGATGAAGATGGATTGCCCGACGCGTGGGAGATCGCATTGATCGGTGATCTCAGCAGCGACGGCACGGGCGACTTCGACGAGGACGGGCTCTCCGATGCCGAAGAGTTGGCCAACAAGGTGGATCCGTCGCACAAAGACACGGATCGGGACGGTCTCGAGGACGGCCCCGAGGTCAACACCCATGGCAGTAGTCCGGCCAAGGTCGACACCGATGGAGATACCCTGGGCGACTTTGAAGAGGTGACCGTTTACAACACGGATCCGGGCGACGGCGATACCGATGGTGACGGCGCCCTGGACTCCGTGGAAGTCAATCCGGAGTTCAACACCGATCCTCTGGATCCAAACTCCGTGCCCAACGTGATCGTCGCCGTTCAGTCAGGTCCCTGGATGTCGCCGGCGACCTGGGGCGGGACCGCGCCGTCTGCAGGGCAGAAGTACGCGGCCCTGGATGGCATTGCGAGTGAGATCAGTACGGAGACCGGTGCCTTCCTCGGTGATTCCCTCACCTTGATCGGTTCCACCTTGATCGCGGGGCATAACGGGCCGGCGGCGGCCAACCTGGTGATGAGCAACGCCGACATCGAAGTCGGCGGAAGCAATAGCCTCGAAGGGACGATCAATTTCGTCGGTGAAAGCAACATCTCGATCGGCGGGAGCAGCTTCACCGTGGCCTCGACGCTCTCCGGAGGCGGCAAGCTGAGGATCGTTGGCGGCACCATCGATGAGCCCGCTGGCAACATTGAGTTCACGGGCGAAGGCAGCACCTTCGGCGGTCCGATCGATATCATCGGCACGGATCTCGCCGGACTGGCACCGAATTCACTCGGTGATGGCTCCAAGCTTCTCGCTGGTGGCGGTTTGGCCTTCGGCACGGATGCCTCGAGTGACATTTCGATCCTGAGTATTCAGGGCGACAACTTCCGCATGGTTCTGGGTGGCACCATCCAGGTGGCGGACATCGTCGGCGTGGATCCTGACGGCAACGTGCTCTTCAGCCTCAACGACCTTGCGGGCCCGGGCCCCTACACGGCGGAGGATTTGTTAGGTGCCTTCCAGCTCGATGAAGGTATCACTGGTCCCGGCACCATCGAGTTGTTAGGCACGGCGGCCGACATGGATGCTGACGGTCTGCGTGACAGCTGGGAGAATGACAACTTCGGCAACCTCGACGAAGGTCCCGACGGCGATCCCGATGGCGATGGCCTGACCAACCTGGCAGAGCAGAGCGGTGGGACCGATCCCAACGTGGCCGATACTGTGGATGTGCCCCCGGTGGATCCCCCCGATCCTCCCGTTGGCGGTCCGTTCCCCTACGTGCAGAACTTTGATGGTTTTGCCGACGGGGAGACCGATCTCGGTGATGGCTCGTTCATCCTGAGTAACGACGGGACGAACCAGATTCAGGGCGGCGCCTTGCGGATGACCGAGGTCAATGTCGGCGGCACCGGTGCGGCCTTCATCCTGCCTGAGTTCGATGCTTCCGGCGGTTGGACAGCGACCTTCGACTTCGTCATCGACCACACGGACGGTGGCAACACACCGGCGGACGGGTTCTCCTTCAACTACGGGGACATTCCCGAAGGGGAGAACTTCGGTGATCCGGCTGAGGAAGGCTACGGTGCGGCGGTGCCTCACATCTCCTTCCAGATCGACACCTGGAACTGGAACGATCCCGCCCAGGACGCCGGTGTGGGAATCGAGTTGGCGGGAGCGGAACTCGCCTTCAAGGAAGCCCTGGGTGAAGACGGCGCCAACTTCAAGCCCGGTGAGCGGGTGGAAGCCTCGGCGACCATGTCCTGGGATCCGGCCAACGGCGCGAGCTTCAGCACGACAGGGCTGGTGAACAACGCCGACTTCGTCAACGTGCCGACGCCGGACTTCACCCCGGATGCGTTCGATGGCTTCTCCTTCCTTGCAAGAACCGGTGGACACACCGAGACCTTGATCATCGACAACCTGGTGGTCGGGCCACTGGACGGCGGCGGTGATTCCAACCTCGTGGCGCATTTCCCGCTCGATGCCGATGGCAACTCGGCTGACGGGAGCTTTGTCGCGAGCACGGTGACGGATGTCGAGTTCGGTGGCGCCGGGGCCAACGGCAACACCGGTACCTCGGCCACCTTCAACGGTACCAGCAGTGTCATCCAGCACGACTGGAGCGCGGATCTGAATCCGGAGAGCTTTACCCTGGCGCTCTGGGCCAAGTCCGATGGTGGCGCCGGTGCCTGGAACTCACCGGTGACCAGCCGGCATGACCTCAATCCGGACAGTCAGGGCTACCTGATCTACGACAATGAACCGGCCGGCGCCTGGACCTTCTGGAGTGGCAACGGCACGGTCGAAGGCAACTGGCAGACGCTCGACGGGCCTGCGGTGACCCTGGGCGAGTGGGAGCACGTTGCCATCACCTATGACAACGCCACCGAGACGAAGAAGCTCTACGTCAACGGTGAACTCGTCGCCGAGGCCAACGATTCCATCACGCCGAACGACACCACGCCGTTCAACATCGGCTCCGGCCAGGACTTCGGAGATGGCTTCCGCTTCGTCGGTCAGATCGATGACATCGGGCTGTGGAACATCGCACAGGACGCCGAGGCCATTGGTCAGATCATGACGCAGGGCGTGGCCGGATTCGAAGGCGGCGGCGGTCCGGTGGATCCGGGCGATGGCGTTCCGCCACTGGAGAATGTCGGGTTTACGGAGAACGGTGTCTTCGGGATCACCATCCCCGATGGCCGGACGGCGGACATCGAGTACTCGACCGACCTGGAGAACTGGGAAGTGATCGCCACCGATGTCACGGGTGACGTGGAGGAAACCGATGCCGGGCGCATTGCCGCTCCCGAGGGTTACTACCGCGCTACCTACAAATAAGTAGATCAATCGATCATCACTGAAACACAAAGGGCGAGGTCGAAAGACCTCGCCCTTTTGTTTTCTTTGAAACTTAAACTTGATCTTCAACTTAAACTGGATCGCCGAAATGCATTCGATATGACTGCTCTTTCCTCGTCTACTTGCAGAAATACATTTTTCGCTTGCCCCGTTGGGAGCGCTTTTTCTAGGCTGAACAACCATGTATTCGAGACGCTATTCCGTGTTATTGGCGCTGGTACTGCTGGGGCATTGGAACGTGGGGAGTCGCGCGGCGGAGATCGCCCCGGACAACCCGGCCCTGGCGGAAAACCTAATCCTCTGGCTGCGCACTCCGAACGAGAGCTATGACGAAGTGACTGGGACGTGGTTGGATGCCAGTGGGAATGACCACCATGCGGTGGCCGTGGGGACGTCAGCCGCGGGGGTGGAGTATGCCCCGGGGAGCCTGGGGGTGGGAAACAATCCGGCGATTTTTGCCCAGGCCTTCGGGACGGTGGAGTTCAAGGCGGATGAGGACGACATGCTGATCTCGGAGAACATCAATGGGGGTGAGGGCCTGGCCAACATCACCATCATCACAGTCTACAAACGGGCGATGGTGACGGGCACCAATATGTCCATCATTCGGCCGGTGGGATTTGGTTCGTGGAAGCTGGATAATCGGGCGAATAATTTTGATCTCGGCACCGACCCGTCGATCCGCAAGGACAATGGCAACATCGGCGCGGGTTCCTACTCGGTGGCGCATCCCGACGATGAGTTTTTCATCAGGGCGGCGCGGCTGGATGAGGTCAACAGCGTGAATGAATGGTTTAATGTGAGTGGCACCCTGGAGAAGGCCATCACCGATGCCGGGGGCGCCTACACCACGGAGACGAACGACTTTCATTTGGGGGATCTCCGGGTGGATTCGAGTGATGAGGGGAATGCCTCGGCCGATCTCTCGGTGGCGGAGGTGATCGTCTACAACCGGGCTCTGGAGGAGCCCGAGATCCAGGGAGTGAGTGAATGGCTCCAGGCGAACATCGGGTTGAGCGATGACGGTGGCGGCGAGGGCGCCCTGGCGGAAGAAGGCTTGTTAGGGTACTGGTCCTTCGATGAGGGGGAGGGCGACGTCGCGGGGGATCTCTCGGGGAACGAGCGGGTGGCCAACGTGCGCAACGGTGGGCCAGTTTGGATCGACGGCCGCTTTGGTCAGGCGCTGGAGTTTGACGGGGACGATGATCTCGTGGTGACCGGCTGGCATGGTGTGAGCGGGAACGCACCGCGGACCATCGCCTTCTGGCTGAAGACGGATTGGGTCGTGGATGGGAACGGCGGTCTCGTGGGCTGGGGGACTTCGGAGCCTAACGGGACGAAATGGCACACGCGATTGAATCACACCGCGGGCAATGGAACGGTGGCGGCGATGCGGACGGAGATCGCGGGCAGTTACATCATCGGGAGCAAGGTGATCAATGACGGCGAATGGCATCACGTGGTCTCGGTCTTTCCCGAAGGGAGTACCTTGATGGAACATGTGAAGCATTACATCGACGGTGAACTGGAAGTGGTTAGCGGTCTGGGAAGCCAGACGGTGGAAGTGAACACCGCGGACGAGACGGAGAGCACGGAGGTGACCATTGGTTCGCGCTTGCAGGGGGCCAACGACCAGTTCTTCATCGGCGCCATCGACGACGTGGCGATCTGGGATCGCGGGCTGACCGAAGCGGAGATCGGCGCTCTGGCCAGCGGGCAGACGCCGCTCAGCGGTGCGAGCAAGGATCCTGTCTATCTGGGGCCGGCCAAGGTGGAACTCGGTCAAGTCCCGGGGTTTCCTACGGAACATGTAGGAGCGTTTGAGATTCGTAACCTGGGCAAATCGAAGCCGCTGGAGATCGCCGAGGCGACGATCTCTGGGGCCGATGCGCTGCACTTTCGGGTGGACGACTTCCCCACCAGCGTGGTCCCGGGGGGAACTGGCGAGATCCAGTTTACCTTTGATTCCATGGGGCGATCCGGTGGTTTTCTGGCGGATCTGGTCTTGACGACGAATGACGCCGACCGAACCACGGTGTCTATCCCCCTGAGTGCCAGCATCGTCAATTTGCAAGGGCCGGTGGGGCACTATCCACTGGATGACGCGGCCGGCGCGGAGATTTTACGTGATGCGAGTGGGAGGGACAACGGAGGTGCGTTTGCCCCGGGCAACGGGAGTGTGAGTGGCGGGGCGACGGCTTTGTTTGAGGGTGAGGGCACTTCCGTGAGGTTTGAGGGCGGCGGTTTCGCTGCGGTGCCGGGGTCGGCCCTGGGAGAATTGGAAGACTTCACGGTGGCTGCCTGGGTTCAGTTAGACGCCACCGCCGGGTTGCAAACGCTGTTTGCCAAGGGGGAGACACCGAACTTGGCGCTCATTAGCAATGAGGGCCTGCTCACCTGGTTTGTCGACGGTGAGCCTGGTTTCACGACCGATGGGGCGGCCCTCGTGTCCGGCGAAGCGGCGCATGTCGCCGTGACCCATCTGGAGACGAGTGCGACGGAAGCCACGGTCATCGTCTATGTCAATGGGGCGGAAGTGGCTCGCGATGAGGCCTCGGTGGCGGTGCAAGACGACGATGCCTCGGATTTCACCCTGGCGGTGGCTAATGGAAGCCTGCCGATGACTGGGTTTCTCGATGACGCCCAGATTTACGATCGAGTCCTCGATGCCGGGACGATCGAGCTGCTGAGCGAGAACCCGGGGCAGACCGCGGGTGATCTCTTTCCCGTGGATAGCGATGGCGATGGCTTGAGCGACGAGGCGGAGAACGCGGCGGGTACCCATCCGCTCGAGGTGGACACGGATGGCGACGGTCTGGAAGATGGCGAGGAGGTGAATGTGACCCTGACGGATCCACTCAATGTCGACTCGGATGGTGACCAGTGGCCGGACGGGGTGGAGATCAGCCTGCAGTTGGACCCCAATGACGAGGCGAGTGTGGGGCGTCTTCCTGACTTGCCTCCCACGGCACCGGAGACGTTTCGGGAGATCATGGCGATGCCCACCTTTGATGGCAACCGGGACACGGAAGATGTGACGTTTCGGGTGTTCATCGATTTTGAGGCCAAACCCGAGGGTACCCGGGAAGTGATCTTTGAATCTGGCGGCGGGACCATTGGAACGTCGGTCGTCTATGAAGAGGGGAGCACGATCGTGATGCGTTCTTCCGGTACCGGCGGGCAGGTGCTGGCCACCATTCGCTACCCGCTGACACCATCGCTGATCGAGGGGGGAGACGTGGAGGTGATCTTCACCTACGATGTGGAGGATCCCGGTGGCTTGTCGACCATCTCCCTTTTTGTTGGCGGTGCTTTGGTGGGACGGGTGAGCGATGAACTCGGCGGGGACTGGACGGGCTCCAATGGCGCCTCGTTTGGCGCGGCCAGCTCGAGCATGGCGGGGACGGGAACGAATTCCACCATCGCCGGTTCCGATTTCACTTCCGGAGTGATCAACGTGGAGACCGGTTTGCAGTTTTTTGCCGAGACGCTCTACGATTTGTTAGGCGATGAGGATGGTGACGGCATCGACGATGCGTGGGAATTGCAGTTCTTTCCCGGCGACCTCAGCGCCCTCGGAGCGGAAACGGACAACGACGGCGACGGGCTCGATGATCTGGGCGAATTTACCAATGGGAGTGATCCGACGAAAGGCGATACGGACGGCGATGGGCTCTCAGATGGAGACGAGGTTCAAGGGGAGAAGCCGTCGAGTCCGCTGATTGCGGACACGGATGGTGATTCCTTGAGCGATGGCGAGGAGATTGCCCAGGGAAGTGACCCTGGAGATGCCGATAGCGATGATGATGGCTTTTCCGATGGTTGGGAAGTGCGTCAGGGAACCGATCCGGTGGACGCCGACTCAGTGCCCTCGGATCCACTGGGGGAACCAACGCTGATTTACACGGAATTTGGTACATTTGAGAACATTGATGGCTTTAGCACGGAGGACGCCTCCTTCCGTGTGGGTGTGGACTTTGATGCCAAGGCGGATGGGGATCGGGAGATGATCTATGAGGCTGGCGGGGGGACCAACGGGATCTCCGTGGTCTACGAGGGAGGAAACCGGGTGGTGCTTCGGACATCGGGGAATGGTGGGTTCACCGTGGTCACTCTGGAGCACATCCTGACGGAGGCCCAATTGGCCGCGGGGACATTGGATCTCGTTTGGAGTTTTGATGTGGATGACGGAAATGGGGGCTCGCGTGTCGCTTTATACATTGATGGGGAAGAAGTTGCGGGCGAGGCTTCGACGGACCTCGAGGGCGACTGGAGTGGCACCAACGGCGTGACCTTTGGCGAGGTGAGCGACTCTTTTGCGGCGGCGGGCGAGAACGTGGCGCTGAATGATGCCATCGCCTTTGAGTCGGGATCGATCGATCTCAATGATGGACTGACGTTTTACTCAGGGAGGCTGTTCGACGGGGACGTGGTGGCACCGCCCACAGGGGATTTCCGCGTAACCGATGTGTTCCGAAGTGAGAACGGCGTGGTTTTGAATTGGGTGACGGAAGCGGCCCGGACCTATGCGGTGGAGTATTCGGAATCTCTCGAAGACGCCTCCTGGTCGAAGATCGCCGCGGGACTCACGGTGGGCTCCTATGAGGACGGTGAATCGGCGCGAGTGACAAAGGCCATCGGTTTTTATCGCATCACGCAGGAGTAGCAGCGGAGAGGCTTTGTCATGCGCCGGCTCCGGTAGACGACCGGCGATCGAGGGCCCTTCTTTTGCGGAAAAGGCTGTTGGAGTGCGCATGTTGGTAGGTAGCTTTTTACTTCACACACCAATGACTGCGCCGACCCGACTTCTTCTCCTCTTCCTTCTTGGCTGCCCTCTCGTAACGCTCCAGGCCGGGGTCGTGATCAACGAGATCTTTTACAACGCCCCGGGTGATTTCGATCGCCTGGAATACGTGGAATTGCACAACACGGATGCGGAATCTGTTGGAATCGGCAATTGGACGTTTGGCAATGGAATTGAGTATACCTTTCCCGAGGATGCCGTGATCGAGGGCGGTGGCTACCTTGTGCTCTGTGCGGACAAGGCACTCTTCGAGAAGTTTTATCGAACCGAGCCCGATGGCGTTTTCGAGAAATCGTTAGACAACGGCGGTGAGACCCTGACGCTGGAGGACGGTGCGGGGAAAGTGGTGGAAACGGTCAAGTACGACGACAGGGCGCCGTGGCCGGTGAGCCCGGATGGTTATTCGGCTTCCCTGGAACGCCTTTGTCCGACGGCGCCTCCGAATCAGGCGTCGAATTGGGCCGCCTCGGTCTTGTCGGATGACTACGACTCCAAGCCATCGGGAACGCCCGGGGCGCAGAACTCCGTCCATGTGGCCACGCTCCCCCCGGTCATTTCGGAGGTGACTTTTTCCCCGGAGATTGTGTCACCCGGTGAGCGGGTGGTGGTCCGCGCCAAGGTCGAAGAGGGCTCCGTCGTGGAGTTGTGTTATCGCGTGGTGGCACCGGGGAATGAAGGTGAGGAAATTACTCTGGAGATGAAAAAGAAGGGAGAGACGTTTGAGGGAACGATCCCGGGTCAGGAGGAGGCGAACCGCATCATTCGCTTTCGAGTCAAGGCGTCGCGTACCGGGAGTGCAGCGCCGCGCTTTTACCCGGCGCCAAACGAGATCCGTCCGGCGATCTCGGTCTATGTCAGGGGGGAAGCCGATGTGGGCGCCATTCCTCTGGCGCATTTCTTTGGCGTGGATGCTCGCGAATCTCGGCGACTGGCGAGCTACCGCCGGTCGCATGCGCCACCACAGGGGCGAGGCGGCCGATTTGGCGGCTTTGGCGAGATGCGGGAGGAAGATCGCTTGCGCATGGAGTTGGGCAGCCGTTTGTCGGGAGGAGAACTCGAGCGCGCGTGGACCGAGCTGACCTTGAATCAAGGGGCTGAACCGGGAGGGCTTGCGCTCGGATTTCGCCGGGCCAATCGTGATTTGTCAGAATTGAGGGAGGCCTTGGATCGTGCTGCGGACGAGGATTTGGCGTCTTTCTCGGAGGCGCTTTCTGAGAAACTGACGACCATTCAGAAAGGGCTGGCCGCCGATAGCGCAAGTTTCCTGACCGAGTCACAGAAAACATGGTTGGAAACCACGGCGATTGCTCCCGAGCCGAGGCGGGGTCGCGGGGGGCGTCGATTTCGCGTGCCAAGCGGGATGATGCAGCAGTTTCTCAACGTGGAGAACTCCTGGTTTCGCAGCGCCTGTCTCGACGGGCTTGACGAGACGCAGTTAGGCCAGCTCAAGGAGGCGCATGCGGCGGCGATGGAGAGTCGAGCCCAACTCGCGGAGATGATGAGACAAGGCAGGCGGCCCGATTTTCAGGCCATGATGGAGCGTGCCTCGGAGTTCGGCGAGACGCTGGACGAAGCCGTGCAAGGGATCCTGAGCGAGCCACAACTCGACGCTTTTGAGAGGGATCGGCCACCGTCCTTTGCCGGATTTGGCCGCATGGGGGGAGGCCGGAGCAGTTCGGCCAAGCTCAAACCTCAGGGAGGATCGGCCTTCGTCTATACGGATCCTCAATCAGGGGAGACGCAGCTCTTTGATTTTGTCAACATCAGGCCTCGCAAGAGCGGGCACAAGGTGCGTTTTCACAAGGACCGGCCCTTGAACGGCATGACGACGATCAATCTGCTCTATCAAGGGGATGAGTCGACGATCCTCAATAAGGCGCTTGCCTACGAGGTGTATCGCAAGATCGGCAATGCCACCCCGGAGGCGGGATTCATGCGGGTGCTCATTGGTGGTGAAGTCGCGGGTTATCATGTTTGGTTTGAGCAACCTAACGGCAATTTTTTCCGGCGTCACGAGATCGACGATGGGGGGAATCTCTACAAGCTCATCTGGATGGGATCCCATCGCCCGAGCGAACACACGCCACCCGATAAGCAGCCGGAGCGCCTGGATATCGTGGGGCGGCATGAGAAGAAGACCCACCCGCACGACGGGTATGAGGATATCGTGAGTTTAGTGGAAGCACTCGAGCAAACTCGGGACGACGATGCCATGTGGCGATTGATCGAGAAGCACTTTGATGTGGATCAAGTGATCAATTATTTCGCGGCGAACTCGCTCATCTCGCATTGGGATGGATTCTTTAACAACTACTTCACCTATCATGATGTCGAGGATACGAAGAAATGGACGATGTATCCCTGGGACCAGGACTCCACCTGGAGTCAGCGCGGAGGGTCTCGAGATCTCTACGCCATGCCCTTGAACTTCGGAGCGGAAGGGGCGCGGCCGGATGGATCCACCGTGGCGCGGGAGGAGCGGGATCGGCGGGGAGATGGGGGAGGGCGTCGCGGGCGCGGTGGCTTTCGCGGATTTGGCGGGGGCCCGGGCGCTCCCGGTTGGTGGCGGGACGGAGGCGATTTCTCGCGCCCCCTGTTGGCCAATCCCGAGTTTCGCAAGCGTTACCGGGCGCGGCTGAAGGTGCTGTTGGACACGGTGTTCACGGAGGAGGTTTTTGGTTCCGAGATCGATGCCATCGAGGCGAGCATCGGACCTGAGGTGCGGCTGCGCGCCGAATCCTTCGGCCGGGATCCGGAGGTGGCGGAGCGTGCCTTCCAGAGCACCGTGGATTCGTTGCGCGAGCATCTGACCGAGCGTCGAGCGTTTCTCCTTGGTGAGCTGTAGGTTCGTTTAGCCTTGCCATTCGGTAGGCGTTCCCTTGGGTTGAGTGCATGTTGAATCACTTCATGCCCGGGATCCTCCTGGCCTGCCTTTGCTTGGCGGGGTGTCAGTCTCTATCACTTCCCGGTCAGCGAGCGGAAGTTGAAGCGGCGATTCGAGGACTGCTGAGTGAACAGGTGGCGGATTGGAACCGAGGCGATATCGAAGGGTTCATGAAGGGCTATGTGCCGACAGAGGAGCTGCGTTTTGCTGGAGCCTCAGGCGTGAATCGCGGTTACGCGGCCACCTTGGCGCGCTACCGCAAGGCCTATCCGGGGAAGGCCGGGATGGGGCAGCTCCGCTTTTCGGATCTGGAGATCGTGCCCTTGTCCGGTGTCTATGCGGAGGTCTTCGGCCGCTATCATTTGAAGCGGGGCGGGGCCTATGAGGATGCCACGGGACTCTTCACCCTGCTCATGGAGCGCCGGCTTGAAGGGTGGAGGATCCTTCATGATCATAGTTCGGCATTGAGTCATCCGTGACGCGGGACGAGATGGCGATGGCTGCAAGGGGGTGGCCCCGTTTGATGAACGATCTGGACGAGGAACGCCGGCAGACGGTCGAAGCAATTGTTAGCCGATCGGCTCACAATGACGCCACGGCGCGGATTCTCGATCAAGCCCTGGCGCTCCTCCACGTGCGTGCCGAAGGTGCGGTGACGCACTTTCTCACGGTGCTCGAGTTGGCCATGGTTCACGTGCTGGTGAGGGATCCCGAAAACTGGTCGAGCGTGCTCGTGCTGGATGACGCCGACGGCAGGTCTCACATTGGTGTTTTTTCCTCGGATGATCAGGCTCAGATCGCGGCGCAGCATTATGATGCCTCCTACCGGGCGATCCCGATCGACGTGGTGCTGCTCTGTGAGTGTCTCGATGGTGAAGTGGGATTGGCCTTCAATCCGCACGACGAAGTGTTGTCCTTTGAGTTGAGCCCGGAAATCTTCCACCAGTTTCAGGACGCTGTTTTTGAGCATGGCGAACCGGAGCCGGGGGCCTATTATTCGGTGCTCGAAGGGGAAGGGGGGTATCAATGCCTTCGG
The DNA here is from genome assembly GCA_028281705.1 of Verrucomicrobiales bacterium. Classification (GTDB taxonomy): domain Bacteria; phylum Verrucomicrobiota; class Verrucomicrobiia; order Verrucomicrobiales; family DEV007; genus JAACDM01. Next base: position 17,263 of record JANQJH010000150.1, on the reverse strand, counting down.
GTGTTGGCGCTGGGCGAGACGATCATGGCCGAGGGGATGAGAATGGGGTGGCCGATGCGGCCGCGGTCGCTCTCTTTGAGCACGTGTGAGGGACTGCCGAGAGAAAAGCGCGAGTTAAGCCGTGATGGTTTTCAGCAAATCCACCCACTGAGGATTGGCGAGGTGGTCAGCGAATGATTTTTTTCGGCCCGGACTCACTTGCCGCGCGTGCCGATGGGCGGGCCGTCCGTGCGACCTTGGGTCCAGAGACGGAGGTTTCGCAGGCGCAATTGACCGTGAGTGTAGTAGAGGTCATCGAGGCCGGCGGTGTGTTGATCAAAGGTCTTCCGCCGTCGCTCTTCCCAGCCTGATTGCGGATTTCCCAGCGCGGGCTCCAGATGTTGCTGGATGGCTGAGGCGATGATCTGATGTCCGCGAATGGAGGGATGCACGTGATCGACGAGGATCTCCTGACCGACCAGGCCTTGGGGGCACTCCCGGCCTAACAACTGCTGGAGGTCGAGGCAGGGCACCTCCTGACGCCGGCAGATCGAGAACAGGGACTCGGCCATGCCGGGCAAGAGACGAAGGTGGCAGAGGTCCTCCTCCAGAGCCCGCCAGAAACACGTTTCCGCGCGGCGATAGTCTGCCTGGCCGAGGTAGCATTGCCCCAGTTCGTAATGGGCGCGAGCGCATCGCGGATCGAGTTTGATGGCTTCAAGGAGGAGGAGGATGGATTGGTCGACGTCCGTCTGGAAGTGTTGTTGTGCCTGGGAGAGGAGTGCCTCCACCCTGGGCCCGGCAGCCTGGGATTTGAAGGGGGGACTGTCCTTGAGATTCACGGGGGGGCGGAGAAAGAGGAGGGGAACGGAGTGCGCCTGGGCGAGCGAGATGAGCCGGTAGATGTTGTTTCGGAAGTGGCTCCGGATGCCCTGTGAGAGAACATCGTCGCGTTGAAAGGCTTCCAGCCCGCCGCGATAGTCGAGGAGGGCATCCACCTCTTCCTTGAGAATGGGCCTTGATTCGTCCGCGGTGGCGGCGGCCGGTGGTCCGCTCAGTTGTCGCAGCAAATGGTAGAGACGAAAATGCGAGGCAGCGGCATAGGCCTTCTTCCATTTTCTGGCGGTGGCGTAGGTGCGTTCCTCGAGAAACTCGTTTTGACCGGTGCAGATGATGAAGAGATCGGGCTCGTAGCGGAGGCATTCCTGGAGAATGGGAATGAGCCGGTAACTGGCGTAGGATACACCGCCGCAGTTGACGACTTCGAAGCGGCGTTGCGGGTAGGCGGCTTCCAATCCGAGGCGCAACCAGGAGCCAAAGGCGGTTTCGATGGAGTAGGGCCGCCCTTGAACGGTGGAGCCGCCGAGGCAGAAGACGCGATAGGTGTTGGCCGCCTTCTTGCGGGGAAACCGGTCTTCGACGAAGAACTTGAGTCGCTCGGAAGCGGTGACGTGGGTGTTGGTTAGGGGGTCGACGGTGAAGAGTGGCGATGTTCCCTCGAAGCTGACGAAGGGATCGATGGAGGGATCGGGCCGTCCCCAGCCGGCGAGACGGCAGAGACCCTCGGCGGCGAGGAGGATGAGGAAACCGATTCCCAGGCCGAGGCAGCGCCGGCGCCAGGGATGATCCTGCAGTCTTCTGGTCATGGGGTATCTCTACTCGTGACGTAGAGCCTCGATGGGGTCCAGCTTGGCCGCTTGAGATGCGGGGTACAATCCGAAGACGACGCCGGTGAGACCGGAAATGCCGAAGGCGAGGAGGACGGACCAGAGCGTGATCACGGTGACCATGCTAGTGAAGAAGGAGACTAACAAGGGGGTGGCGATGCCGAGGACGACACCGATCAAGCCGCCGCCGACGGAGAGCACGATGGTCTCGATGAGGAACTGGGTGATGATGTCCTTTTTCTTGGCGCCGAGGGCGCGGCGAACACCGATTTCACGGGTGCGCTCGGTCACGGTGGCGAGCATGATATTCATGATGCCGATGCCGCCGACGAGGAGTGAGATGGCGGCGATGGAGCCCAAAACGATGTTGAACATGCGCTTGGTGGCCTCGGCTTCCATGAGAAGCTGGAGAGGGACGATGAGTTCGTAGTCGTTCTGTTCGTGGAAGCGCTCCAACAACTGCGTGATCTGCGGTTCCGCGGTGAGGACGGCATCGGTGTCGTTCATTTTCACGATGACACGGTGAAGCTCGACCTTCTCGGCGCTGAAGCCGCCGGAACTGCGCCGGATGATGGTTTCGCCGAAGCGAGACCGGGCGGTCGAAATGGGGATGTAGACGTTGTTGTCGAGTGGTTCGCCGTCGGCCTGGCTTTTTTGCGGGCGCTGCTCGAAGGTTCCGGTTTCCTGGACGAGACCGACGACCTCGTAGTAGACGGCCTGGATGCGGATGGTGCTATCGAGGGGATCCTGATAGGGGAAAAGCCGCCGGGCGAGGCCCATGGTGATGACGCAGACGTTGCGTTGATGGCGCTCATCCATGGCGGAGAGAAAGCGGCCACGGGCGATCTCCAGGCCCTGAACGGAGGGGTAGCTGCTGAGGGTGCCGATGACCTGACCTGGTTCCTGCCGCCGTCCGAACCGGATGTTCTCGCGGATGATGCGCATGGGAACGACCTCGGTGACGTTGGGAATGGTCGTTTGCAGGCGGGCGGCGTCTTCATAGGTGAGGCCGTAATTGACCTCCGAGCCGCGGCTGGTCCCGGAGTCGTCGTTTTCCTCCGGGGGTTTGAAGCTGTTGATAATGACGTTGGTGCTGCCGAGACGCTTGATGCGTTCCTGGGCTTCATAGGAAGCGCCTTCACCGATGGCGAGCATGGCGATGACGGAGCAGACCCCAAAAATGATGCCCAGCATGGTGAGGCCGGAACGCAGCTTGTGCAGCAGGAGGCTCTTGACGCCTAACTGAATCGTGTTGAGAAGCTGAGAAGAGAGCATCGTGGGCGGCGTGCTAGTTGAGGATGTCTCTCGCGATGAGGCCGTCGTGCATGTGGACCACCCGTTGCGCGCGGGCGGCAACGGTGTCTTCGTGCGTCACCATGACGATCGTCTTGCCGTCGGCGTTGAGCTTTTCGATGATTTCGAGGACTTCGAGTTCGGTTTGAGAGTCGAGGTTGCCCGTGGGTTCGTCAGCGAGGATCATCAGGGGATCGTTGATCAAGGAGCGGGCGATGGCCACACGCTGCTGCTGGCCGCCGGAGAGCTGTGTGGGGCGGTGATCCAGGCGATCGCCAAGTCCAACGAGATTGGCCAATTCGATGCAGCGGTCCTCGTAGTCTCTGAGTTCGACACCCTGATAGATGAGAGGCACCTGGATGTTTTCAATGACGGTCAACTGAGCGATGAGATTGTAGGATTGGAAAATGAAACCGAGCCGTTTGCCGCGTGCGGCCGACAGGGTGTCATCGTCCATCTGAGAGACATCTTCGCCACCGAGGTAGTACTGGCCGCGTGTGGGGCGATCGAGGCAGCCGAGGATGTTGAGCATGGTGGATTTGCCAGAGCCCGACGGGCCCATGATGGCGACGTAGGAGCCTTGGCTGATCGCGAGATCGACGCCGCGCAGGGCGGGCACTTCGATCTCGCCCACCTGGAAGATCTTCTCGACCTGCTTGATTTCGATGATCGTTTCGGGATCGGGCATGGAGCGTTGGATTTGCGTGAGGGGTTATTGACCACCCGGGCGGCCTCCGCCGCCACCTTCTCCCCCGCCACCGCGAGACCGGCCGCCGCCGCCACCACCCTCACCACGCGGGCGCCCGCCGCCGCCTCCTCCAAAGGCGGCCTGGATGGCCCTTCTCTCCTCGGCGCTGATCTTGCCGTCGCCATCCTTGTCGAAGCGCTTCATCATCTCGGCCCGCTGCGATCCGCCGCCACCGCCACCACCGCGTTGGCCGCTGTCACCACCCCCCTCGGAGCGGCCGCCTGCTCCGCCCGGGCCCCGGCCCCCGCTTCCGGCTCTGGGCTTGGTTTCTTCGCTAGGGCGTTCGGTGGGCAGGTCGAGGCCCTCGGTATCATCGAGGACGCCGCCACCGAGATCGATCTCCTCGGCGATGGGTGGAGCGAGCATCACTTGGTCGCCCGCATCCAGTCCCGATTTGATCTCGATGTAACTGCTATTGAACATACCGATTTCCACGGGAACGGGATCGGCACCGCCCAGCCGTTTCACGTAGCAGACCTGCCGGCCCTTGGTCGTGGTGACGGATTGGATGGGCACGGTGATGACGTCTTGCAGATTGGCCACGACGATCTCTGCTCTGGCAGAAACACCTGGTTTCACGTCCGGAAGATCGTCCGTGATGATGACTTCCGTGCTGTAGACCTTGAGATTGGGATTGCCAAAACGGCTTTGCGCGTCCGGGAGGATCGCGACCTTGGTGACTTCGCCCCGGAAACGTTTGTCGGGTATGGAATCGAGGATGACGAAGGCGGGTTGTCCCACGCGCACCTGACCGACGTGGGATTCGTGGACCTTGAGTTCGACCTTCATCTGGGAGGTGTCGGGAATCTTGATCAGCTCTTGGCGTTTGCGTACTTGGGCACCTTCTTCGATCATGGACTCCTGGCTCCATCGGCTGCTGGAAATGGCGTAGACGACGAGGCCGTCTTGGGGGGCGGGCACTTTAGAATACGTCAGCTGCTCTTTCATTTTGTTCAGCTTGTCCTGGTTGAGCTTGAGCGTGGCGTCGGCGGAATTGAGATCGGCCTGGGCCTGAGCGATCTTGCTCTCGCCTTGTTTGATGACGCGCTCGAGTTCTCTCTGGGCTTCTTCGTAGAGCGAGCGCAGCTCGGCATCCATCTTGGTGAGTTCATACTGCTTGAGCATCTTGTGGGTACTACGCATGGTCTCGACCTCCTTGGCGCCGCGGCTCACCTTGAGGCTGTCCTGATCGACGGTGGCCTTGGTTTCGAATCCCTGAGCTTCGAGCTGTTTGGAGAGGTCGTACTCTTCCTTGGCCAGTTGATAGGATTCTTCCGAGAGATCGATGTTGAGTTCCGCCGTGCGCAGTTGCTGCTCCCGATCGAGTTGTTCAAACTTTTCCAGATCCATTCTCGTCAACATGACCGTGAGTTCCGCCGCGCGGGTTTCGCTATCCACGGTGCTCTTCATGATTTCGAGATCGTTCTCCGCGGTGACATGGGCGGCGCTGCTGGTCTCAAAGGTGATTTGCTGGTCTTTGAGCGCCTCCTCGGCTTCGGCGGAATCCAGTTCGACGATGATATCGCCCTCCTTCACATAGGTGCCTTCGGGAACGATGTAAATGATGCGGGAAACGCCATCGACCTCGTTGCGGACCACGACTTCGTTGACCGCTTCCAGGTTACCGCCTTCAACGATGGAAACGAGGAAGTCGCCGCGTTCGACGGTATGATAGAGCGCCACGTCTTGTGTGCCGGCGCCGCGGAAGATCATCCAAACGAGGATGAGGAAAGCGAGCGCCAGGCCTCCGGAAAGACGGGGTCGTGATTTTGCGAGACCGATCAGTCGACGAATGAGAGGTTTCATTTCAAGGTGTATGGGTTGGATTCGCGCGGCTCGGCTCGGCCGTCCGGCTATCAGTCGGCGAAGATTTCTTCGGGTGTTGGGAGGTCGTCGGTGGCTTCGAAATTTTCAGTCACGATCTCATTCGGCTCGGGGCGCCGTTCGGGGAGATCGATGGTGATGGCGTCTTCCTCCAGCCAAAACACCTCTTTGTCCGAGGCGAGGATGCCGAGGTAGGCGAGGAAGCGCAGCCGGGCTGCCAGGTAGCTCACGAGTTCGGCCGTGACCTGGTTCTGTTCTTCAATGAGGTCGTCCTGGGAATCGGTCAGCTCGTTGAGGCGCAGGGTTCCCGCTTGGAATCGCAGGCGGTTGCCCACCACCCGGTTCTCCGCGATCGCGACGGCGCTCTTGGTGATCTCGTAGCTGAGGCGCAGCCGCCGCAGTTCGCGCAGGTCCTGGTCGATCTGATTGCGCAGTTGATCAAAGGTGAGGCCCAGGCGGCGAATGGCGGATTCGAAGTTGATCAGCGTGGCGCGATACTGATTGCGTTCGCGAAGGCGGTCCAAGGGGAGGTTGAGCTGCACCCCGACGCTGGCGCGGACGTTGTTGAAATCGAACTTCTCGTACTCCGTGGGTCCCTCGTCGTTTTCCAGCGAGGCGTCGCCGATGATGTTGAGATCGGCTTTCAAGCGGTCGGCGGCGAGAGCGACCTGGCGCTTCTGATCTTCATAGCGATCCAGTTCATTGAGCAAGGGCAGCCTATTTTCCAACGCGATGCGGAAGCTACCGGCCGTACCGAGATCGAGGGGGATGAGCCCGGCGTCGCGCAGCTTTGTCAGTTCGCTATCGTCCAGCCGGAGATCGACGGTTTGAGGCATGCCCAGGGTCGTCTTGAAGCGGTTCAACGAGTCGCGAAAGTTGGCGATGGAGTTGATGTAAGAGTTCTTCGCCCGGAGTTCCTCCTGTTCGGAACTGGCGACTTGTTCCAGGTTCGCCCGGTCGACGGAGCGCGCTCGGAGGTAGTCGGCGTCCTGTTTGCGGGAGACGTAGTTGGCGTACTGGTTGTAGATCACGTCCTTGTCCTGGAGCAGCCGGTAGTACTCGATGACGATGTCCACGGCGAACGTGCTCTGGAAGTGGCTGTAGTCCCGGATGGCATAGAAGACGTTGCGATGCGCTTGTTTCAACTGTTCCCCAGCGATCTTGCGCCCCGCGCCGCGAAGGAGAGGTTGAAATAGATTCATGCTGATGGCCGAGGCGGCTGATTTGCGAGGATCGCCCGTGTAGTAGCGCAGGAGGTCATTCGCGATGCTGATGCCGATGTCGGCGCCGGTGAGGAGGGCCTGGGTGACGCCGATATTGCTATTCACGGTACCACGTCGTTCGCCGTCTTCCAATCGTGTCCCGGTAGCGCGGGTGCCGGCGAAAAACTGGGGGAAAAAGTCGTGGCGCTCTCCCGTGAGGTTGAGGGCGGCGAGGTAGAGGGACTCGCGCTCGGACTGGTATTCGCGGCTATGGGCGATGGCATAGTCTACGGCCTCATCGATGGGGAGAACGATCTTTTCCGCCGTCGGGCTGCGATCGCTGAGGATGTTCTGGTCCGTGATTTCCTCGGGTTTCTTTCCGGAATAGGGGGTGTCGATGGAGAAATCGGTCGATTTGCCGAAGATATCCTCTTCGACCTTTTGCAGGATCTCGTAGACGTGCTTGTCCGCCTGATTCTTGTAAAAGACGGTCGTGCACCCCGCGAAAAGCATGATTGTTGCCGCACCACCTGCCGCGTAGGGCAGATTCATGACAAACCGGTTCCTGAAAGACATCATCGTTACAAAAGCGTTTCCCGCCTTCAGTTGCGGATTCGCGAAGAATACGTGGGCTAGGCGTGATGAGATGCTACGAGACATGCTGCTGCCGGTAGGCCTTGAAGCACTCGATGAAACCAGAGGCGAAATCCTCGGGGCGCCGTTCAATCCAGCGTTCGATGAGCTGGAGATCAAAGAAGCCACCGGTCTCGATTTCGCTGCAGGGAAAGCGCAGGCGGCCATGGGAGGCGTTGGTGCGGTAGAGTTTGACGTGTTCCCAGCCGGTGGCCTTGCTGGCGGGAATGGTGGCCACGAGATCCGGTAGAGCGTCGTTTTCCCGGATGGTGAGGCCGAGCTCTTCCTCCAGTTCTCGGATCGCCGCCGCGTCGTAGCCCTCTCCGGAATCGAGATGGCCCGCCGCTGAGGAATCCCAGACCGAGGGATGGGCGTCCTTGAGGTGGGAACGTTTCTGAAGAAACAGCTCGCCGCGCTTGTTGAAGACGAAGATGTGAATCGCCCGGTGCAGCCAATCGTTGTCGTGCACCTCCCGCCGGGTCGCCTGTCGAACGACCTGATCGTTCTCATCGACGACATCGAAGAGTTCGTCACCCTTCTGCGGGTTGTCTTTGAGCGGGTGATCATCGGCCCAGCGAGCCAGGGCGATCCAATCGTCGAGCGAGAGTTCTTCGGCACGGGCCGTCTCGGAGACCCCGAGATGCTCGACGGCGCGATCCCACGCGAGAGGGAGGACGTTTTTCAGCTGCTTGCGCCGCTGGGAGAAGCCCTGGCGAATCAAGCGGTCGAAGGTGGCGTGATCGAACACGGGGAGTTCGCCGGGCTGGCGCCGTTCGAGGACGATGACGGAGGAATCGACCTTGGGCCGGGGGTAGAAGGCCGCAGGGCCGATGGATTTGAGCATTCGAGGGCGCCAGTAGGCCTGGATGCGGAGGCTGAAGGCGCCGTAGTCCTTCGTCCGGGGAGTGGCCACGACCCGCTCGGCGACTTCTTTCTGGAGCATGAAGACGGCACGGGAGAACGGTGTGGGGGGCGTGAGGTAGTGAATCATGATGTGTCCCCCACAGGAGTAGGGTAGGTTGCCCAGGATCTTGATCGGCCGTTCGGCGAAGAGCGGCCGATGATCGTGCTGGACGGCGTCGGCGTGCTCCACGGTGACGGCCGGGTTCGGAGCGAAATGCCCGGTGAGGTGCCGGGCCAAGCGCTCGTCGAATTCCACGAGCCAGAGCCGGGCACAGGCCTGGGCCAGTGGGACGCTCATGGCGCCCGTGCCGGCACCGATCTCAATGGCGCTCTCGCCCTCCTCGAGATCGAGCTGGCGGACGATCCACTGGGCGATGTTGTCATCGACGAGGAAATTCTGCCCCAGTTTTCGGCTTGGGCGGACACCGAGGCGGTCCAGCAGCGGGCGCAGGGAGGAGAGCGGCATGGAGATCTCTCGACTGCAACTCCCGCTCTCGCAAGATGTCTGTCCGTCCAGAAATTTGCCGGTGCTTGGGCGTTCCCTTGCTCGCCCAATATTCGGCCTTGTGTCCCTGGAGGCCGCCCTTAATCTTGACGGTCAGACCACGCTGAAGAAAACCCTCAATCGATACTCAGATGAATAGTAAATACCTTCTCGGATTATGCGTCACGGCGGGAGCCGCTTTTGGATTGGGCTGGGCGGTGAAGCCCGGGGGCGAGGCTGGGGATGGGGGGCAGAACGTGACGCTCAATGGAGCCAGGGGATCTCTGGTGCCGGGGCCGACGCGGTCGGCCGCGCAGTCCGCCGCGGATCGGGCGCTGGAAGCGACGACGGTGACGGAGAAGCCGTTCATCAGCAAGTATCTGAAAAACGGCGTGCTCAATGAGAAGGGGATGGAGCGCGCCATGGCCGAACTCCTGGCTGAGTCGGATCCAATTAAGATGAATCAGATGATGGCGGAAGTCTTGTCCCGCTTGACGCCGGAGAATGCCGCCGTGGCCATGAATGCCATCCAACAGTTAGGAACCCGGGATCCCAATCAGTTTTACCTCACGAGTCTCTTCGCCAATGCCTGGGGGCGAATCGATGGTGCCAAGGCCCTGGATTACATGAAGGAACAGTCGAACGGTCGCGTGTCCGGCATGGGGTCGGCTGCGGCTCTGGCGGGATGGGCCACGGATTCGCCGGAGGAGGCGGTGGCCTGGCTCGATGGGCAGGAAGACAACAACCAGAAGATGATCTACACGGCCGGGCTCATCAATGGTCTGGCCAAGAGTGATCCCGATCGTGCGACGGCCTATTTGGCGAAGGTGCCGGAGAACAATCAAATGAGAGGCCGCTATGTGGACATCATCGCCACGGAGCAAATGAAGAAGGGGATCGATGAGGCCACCAGATGGGCCGAGGGATTGGATGACGAGAAATTGCGGAGCGATGCCTTCGAAGACCTGGCCAATCGCTACACGCAGCAGGATCCGGCCAAGGCGGGTGACTGGATCGCGTCGAGGGTCGATGAGCCCTGGGCCAGGGACGCGGTGAATGAGGTGGCGGATGAGTGGGCGGAGAAAGATCCCGCCGCTGCCGTCGAGTGGGCGCATACCTTGCCGGAAGACGCGCAGTTAGGGGCGATGTCGGCCGCGTTTGCCGAGTGGACGGAGACCGATCCCACGACGGCGAGTGAGTATTTGGCGGACATGGAGTCCTCGCCGGTGAAGGATCGGGCCATCGCGGGGTTTGCGGACAAGCTTTCCCGGGAAGATCCGCAGTCAGCCATCACCTGGGCGGAGACGATTCAGGACGAGGAGACCCGGATCGATGCCTTGACGGGAGCGGCGCGTTCGTGGATGCGTCAGGACGGAGAGGCGGCCTCTGCTTGGCTACAGACCAGCGGCCTGCCGGCGGAAGCACAGGAGAAAGTGACTTCGGCTCCGAAATTTGACATGAGCGCGATCGAGGCCTTCCGCGGTTTTCGTGGCGGTCGCTGATTCATCGAAACAAAACCGGGAGTGTTTTTCGTTAGCAATTCCCTGGTGGTCTCTCTAGACAGTCGTTGATGAAGTACTTGAGCAAGATCCTGGCTTGGAGTCTCATCGGTCTCGCCAGTGCCTGGGCGGACGAATTCAGGCTCGCGGGAAGCTGGAAGGTGGTCACCAGTACGCCCAGTGGAACCGACATCGAGGCGGAGCTGATCCTGAGGGAGAAGGAGGGGAAATGGTCGGGCGAGGCCAAGGCGGACGATTGGGACAAGGCGCGGGCGCTGAAGGAGATCACCTTCGAGAAGGAGACACTGAAGTATGCGTTGGATCTGGAGTACGAAGGGCTCGAGCTCAACTACGGGGTCGATGCCGAGGTCAAGGACGCCGACCATCTGAAGGGGCGCTGGACGGCGACGGGGAAGGACGGGGCGGAACTGGCGTCCGGGGCTTGGCGGGCGGAGCGCGTGGCGGAGGAGGTCCATCCGCTCGTCGGTGCGTGGGATGCCACGGCCAAGGGACCGGACGACCTCGTTGTGGTGCTGAAGGCCGTTTTCTCTGAATCGGAGGAGAAGCTCGAGGGCAAGCTGAAGACCCTGTTGGGCGAGATCGCGATGAAGTCGGTGGCCACGGAGGGGGATCAGGTCAAACTCGAGGTGATGTTTCCCTATGGCGATGAGAGCTACCCGGTGAAGATCACGGCGACCTTGTCCGAGGATGAAATGGCGGGGCGCTGGGTGGCCTTCAATGCCGAGGAGGACAAGGAAGAGGCCGCGGGTGCATGGAGTGCCTTGCGCGAGGGAGCAGCGGTGTTGGCCGGTGCCTGGGCGGTGACGGCGACCCTGGATGACGGGAGGGAAAACACGGCGGTATTTCACTTTGAAGAGAAGGGCGAGGCCTGGACGGGCAAGGCGGTCGGGGAAGACGGCGAACTCGTTTTCGATCGTGTCACTTTGGAGGGGAAGGATCTCGTGGTCGACTTGGAGATGCCCTCGGAGGGAACGACGATTGAAGTGCGCATCAAGGCGAGCTTCTCGGGTGGCAATGGCCTGAAAGGAAAATGGGTGGCCTTCAACGACAGCGGCGAGGAATCCGCATCCGGTGCGTGGAAAGGTGTGAGGAAGGCGGATTGATTAGATTTTATGTTAGCAAACAGGCTGAGTAATCGAGAGAACCGAATAGTGGAACGAGTAACGGGTGAAGGGGACGCATGATGGAAGCCATTGAGACCGCGGTTCGTGAAGGAAAATTGTTAGAATCGAGCGCGGAAAACATCGCGCGCATGCTGGAGACGAGCCAGGATCCGGTGGACGAAGCCGCGGTGCGTGAGTTGGTTGCCGGTGAGGAATGGGACGAACTGAACGACCGTTTCTTCAAGACACTGGCTTTCGGAACGGGGGGACTTCGCAGCCGCACGGTGGGCAAGGTGGTGACCAAGGCCGAGCGAGGAGACGCGGCGGAAGGTGCCTGTCCGCAGTTTCCCTGTGTGGGAACCCAGGCGATGAACTTCTACAATGTTAGCCGGGCCACGCGTGGTCTGATTGCCTATGTGAAGAAATGGGTGGCGGCCAATGCGCCGGAGCGGCGTCCGGCGATCGCGATTTCTCACGACACCCGTTATTTTTCGAGAGAGTTTGCCGAGTACTGCGCGCGGGTCTGCACGGATCTTGGGGTTGACGCCTACCTGGTGGAGTCTTGCCGGGCGACACCGCAAGTCTCGTTCGCCGTGCGGCATTATGGGTGCACGGCCGGCGTCATGCTTACGGCGAGCCACAATCCCTCCCATGACAATGGGTTCAAGGCCTACTTCAATGATGGGGCCCAGATCGTGGAGCCGCATGCGAGTGCCATCGTGGCCGAGGTCAACGCCCTGACCAGTGCCGCCTACGAGCCGCTGCCGGAGGCGGAGCGCGGTGAACTCAAGATTTTGGGCGAAGCCTTGGACGCCCTCTACATGGATCGTCTGGAGACGCTCATGTTGCAGCCTGAGTTGTTGGAGAAGGCCAAGGCCCTCAAGGTGGTCTTTACCAATCTACACGGAACGGGCGGTATCATTGTGACGAAGATGTTGGAGCGCTTGGGTTTCGACTATTTGACGGTGCCGGAACAGGACGTGCAGGACGGCGCCTTTCCCACGGTGGCGTCGCCCAACCCCGAGAATCCGCCGGCGCTGGCCATGGCCATCGACCTGGCGAAACGGGAGAAGGCGGATATCGTCATCGGGACGGATCCCGATTGTGATCGCATGGGGGTGGCGGTGCGCGATGCGGCGGGCGAGATGGTGCTCTTGACGGGGAATCAAATCGGTTCTTTGTTAGCCTACTACCGGACGCAAACGCTGTTTGAGCAGGGAATCTTGAACGAGGCGAACAAGAGCCATGCCACACTGATCAAGACCTTTGTCACGACCAATCTACAGACCGAGATTGCGCGCCGTTACGGTATCGGGTGTGTCAATACGCTGACCGGGTTCAAATACATCGGGCAGAAACTGGGCAAGTACGAGGAGGCAGTGCCCTTGGCGGAGGGGAAGAGCTATGGGGAGCTGAGTGAAGAAGAGAGTCGCGAGCTTCGCCTGCAGCATTCCAAATATTTCATTTTTGGAGGGGAAGAGAGCTATGGTTATCTCGGAGGCGACTTCATTCGCGACAAGGACGGCAATGCCGCGGTGGTCATGTTCTGCGAGTTGGCAGCCTATGCGGTTTCGAGGGGATTGACGCTTCCCGACCTCATGGATGAGGTCTATCGGAAGTTTGGTTACTACCTGGAGACCTTGCACAGCGTGGTCATGGAGGGAGCCGAAGGTGCGGGCAAGATTCAGAAATTGGCCACGTCCTACACCCAGGCGCCGCCGAGCGAAGTGGATGGATCAGCCGTGACCGCGGTGAGGAACTTCGCGGAAGACGATTTTACCGATGAGGAGGGTGATGCCATTCCCAAGGAGAAAATGATCTTCGTGGATCTCGCCGATGGGCGGAGTTTTGCCGTGCGTCCCTCAGGCACGGAACCCAAGATCAAGTATTACCTGTTCAGTCAGAATCCGGCGGGTGCGGGCGAATTGGAGGCGGAGGAGGTGGCTTCACTGAAAAAAGCCAGCGCCGAGAAGTTAGGTTCGTTGTGGTCTTTCTTGGAGCGTGATATCGAGGCGCGATTGCTTGCCTAGCCAGGCGGTCTAGGCTGAGGCATCACCTTTCACGTCACCCAGAGTCGATGCAGCGCCGCCTTGCTATGCTTCTCGCTCTCGCCAGCGGCGGATTGTTGGCCCTGTGTTTTCCTCGCTACAACATCGAGGCACTCGTTTGGCTGTGGGCGGTTCCGTTGATGGTGGTTCTCTGGTGGTTTCCCGTGAAAAGGGAGGGGCGCCGGTTTTGGCGTGGTTGCGGGTTGGGCTACCTCGCGGGCGTGACTTTTTTTGCCATCACCTTTTCGTGGATTCGCGAAGTCACGGTCCTCGGAGCAATGATCTTGCCGTTTTATCTCGGGCTCTTCTTTGCCCTGTGGGGTGGGATCGCGGCCACGGTGGGCCGGCCGCGCGATGCGATTCTCGGGAGCTTGCCGGCGTCGCCGGAAGGGAATGAGGAAGGGGAGGCGTCCAAACCGTCGCTGACCCGGGCTTCGCTCCACTCGTTGCGCTGTTCTTTTCTCAATGCATCGGTGTGGGTCTGTTTGGAGTGGTTGCGCGGCTGGCTGCTCACCGGGTTTGGCTGGAACGGGTTGGGGGTGGCCTTCCACGAGAATCCCAATCTCATGCAGATCGCCGACGTGGTGGGGGTCACGGGCCTCGCCTTCCTGCCCCTGTTTGTCGGCAGCGTCCTTCTCATCACGGTGAGGCGTTTTCAGTTAGAGATCCGGCATCAGCAGTTGCGGCCGCACTTGGACTTTGGGATCGCGCTGGCGGCGGTGGTGATGGTGTTTCTCTACGGGCTTAACCACACGATGCGGCCGCAGGCCGAGGGAACGGATCTCAAATGTGTCATCGTCCAGTTGGCCGTTCCCCAGGAGGTGAAATGGAACCCGGAGCACGCCGCGACGATTCTCAACGAGTTCGATCGCTACACGTCGACCTTTGTCGAAGCGACGGATCCCGATCTCGTGATCTGGCCGGAGTCTTCCCTGCCCACTTCGCTCTTTGAAGACCCGGTGAATGAACACTATCTCAATGGGCTCCTGGCCAAGGGGGACTTCGCTTTGATGCTAGGGGCGAATGATTTTGATGTGGTCAACGGGAAGTATTACAACGGGGCCGCCTTGATGGCCGGCGAATTTGATTCCCCGGATTTGCAGATCTATCACAAGATCCACTTGGTGCCCTTCGGAGAGTTCATGCCCTTGCGCAAGCAACTGCCTTTTCTCGACAACTGGTTGAATCACTTGATTCCCGGTGACTTCGACCGCGGGGAATCCTCGGAGCCTCTCCGTTTTCCTGGCAAGCCGATCAGGATCTCTCCGTTGATTTGTTTCGAAGACACCGTGGGGCGTCTGGCGAGGCGATCGATCCGGCCTGAGGCGCAGATGCTCGTCAACATGACGAATGACGGTTGGTTCGGAACGAGCCCGGCAGCGGAGCAGCATCTGGCGAATGCACGGTTTCGCTGCGTGGAGTTGCGCCGCCCCATGGCGCGGGCTTGCAACACTGGCGTCACCTGTTTGCTGGACGAGCGCGGGCGGACCATCCTGGTGCACCGGGACCCCGATGAAGGCGTCTTTGCCAGGGGGGTGTTGAGCGGCGTGCTGCGTGTGCCGGGCGAACCGGTGATGAGTTTCTACGCTCGCTTTGGGGACCTCTTTACCGCCATTCTGGCGGTGTGCTCGGTCCTGTCTCTGGTTCTCTACCATCGCAAATCCTCATGAAGAAACGACTCCTCACCTGGTGCCTCTGGCTCTTCACGGCCATGGCGGCCGATGCCCGGCCGAACATTTTCATCGCGATCAGTGATGACCAGTCCTGGCCCCATTGTTCCGCTTACGGTTCCAAGATGGTGCAGACGCCTAACTTCGACCGGGTGGCAAAGGAGGGCGTCCTTTTTACCCAGGCCTTTGCGCCATCGCCGGGTTGCAGTCCCTCGCGGGCGGCGTTCTTGACCGGGAGAAACACCTGGCAGATTGAGCATGCGGGGACGCATGCGAGCTATTTCCATCCCAAGTATGTGACCTTTCCCGATCGCTTGGCGGCGAGTGGTTACTCCGTGGCGCACACAGGAAAGGGATGGGGCCCGGGGAATTTTGCGAAGTTAGGCCGGGTGCACAACCCGGCGGGCCCGAGAGTGACGAGCCCAAAGAAGGCGGGGTATGTGGCGAGCTTCGAGCATTTCCTCAAGGAAGAACGCGAAGCGGGAAAGCCGTTCTGTTTCTGGTTTGGGAGCAAGGACCCGCACCGGAGCTACGAGAAGGGCTCCGGCTTGGGCAAGGGCAAGCGGCTGGAGGATGCGGAAGTCCCGCCGTTTCTCCCGGACACGCCGGAGATTCGCAGTGACATGCTCGACTATGCCTTTGAAGTAGAACGATTCGATTCGGACCTGGGCCAGATGCTCGACCTGTTGGAGAAAAGCGGGGAGTTGGAGAACACGTTGGTCATCGTGACGGCGGACAATGGAATTCCCATTCCGCGCGCCAAGGCCAATTGCTACGAGTATGGGATTCACATGCCGCTGGCCATTCGTTGGGGTAAGGAAGTGCCGGGCGGGCGCGTGGTGGATGATTTGGTCGGGTTTGTCGATTTGACGGCCACCCTCTACGAGGTGACTGAAGTATCCCCGCCGACGGCCTTTCCCATCGTGGGAACAAGCTTGGCGCGTCTCTTGCGGTCGGATGCGGCCGGCGTGGTCGAGCCCGAACGTCGCGCGGTTTTCAGCGCGCGTGAACGGCATTCGTCCTCACGTTTTCGTTCTCTGAGTTACCCGCAACGCTGTGTGCGCACGCACGACTATCTCTACATCCACAATTTCAAACCGGAACGCTGGCCCGCGGGACCGGCGCAAAAATACGACCGGGCCAAATTTTCCAAGGATGGAAAGCTGCTCTCAGGCCAGTTGGGTGATCCGCATGGCGGCTATCACGACATCGATGCCTGTCCCACGTTGACCTATCTCATCGAGCATCGCGAGGATCCCGCGATTGGGAAGTATCTTGAAATGGCGGTGGGCAAGAGGCCGGCGGAGGAACTCTACGATATCGCGAAGGACCCGGGTTGCCTGACCAATCTGGCATTGAACCCGAACCACAGAACCACCCTGGAGGCGCTACGTACCCGGCTCTTCGACTACCTGAGAGAGACGGAGGATCCACGCGTGATGGGAGACGGCGATGTGTGGGAGACCTACCCGCGCGTTTCCAGCCTGCGGCATTTTCCCACACCGGATTGGGCTGAGAAACATCCCGATCGTGTGCCCGAACAGTCCTGGCTGGATGCCCGCCGGGCCATACGCTGAAGAAGAGACTACCCTTTTTTCTTCTTGGAGCCCTTCTTGGGTTTCTTCTTGTCCTTCTCCTTCTTGTCTCGCCGTTTCTCCGTGATCTCCCGGAGTTCGACGGCGCGGTGTTCCCGGGCGGAGAGGTAACAAGCGTCTACGAGAGCCATGGTATGGAGATTGTCCCGGCCATTGAGAGTGGGTTCGGCGTCCTTCTCCAGGGCCAAGAGCAGATCGGCCATGGGACCGGCGAAGGCATCGGGAAACCAGACCTTGCGCCAGCGGGGCTTGTGCCACTTGCCAGTCGTGGTCGTGGTGAAGTCAATCGTGCTCGGCGTGGGTTTGGGATACTCGGGCCAGCCGATGGTACCGCGTGCCATGCCCTCCGTGCCCTCGACGCGCCAGCGGATACCGATGTCTCCCTGGGCGCCTTCCAGGGCGGGGCCGGTCCAGACGTCGTCCAGACTCATGGCACGCATGCCGTTGGCGTACTCCAGGATGTACATGCAGATGCCGTCCTCATGATCGAACTTTTGCGCCGTGCGGGGGTCTTCCCGCACACTGGCATAGATGCGTTCCGGGTCGCCGAACCAATAGCGGAAGGTATCGATGTGGTGAATGGACATGATGCGG
>JANQJH010000116.1 GCA_028281705.1 Verrucomicrobiales bacterium | reverse complement strand
AGCTGAGGAAACAGCTGGATAGTCTGATTGGCTATGTTTTCCATAATTAATCATCTGTCATTCATTCTACGACTGCAAATCGCACAACGCGTGAGCGTTCCCTTTTTATTGCAGAAGCGTCACCGCTTCTTCTACGAGGGTTTTTGAATTGCCAGCTGACCATTCATTGAACGACATTCCTGAACTGATGGTCTCACCGGAGATGCGCAGAATTCTTGTTGTCGGCATGGTGGCTCTGTTGGTCTTGGGGGCCGCGATTGTCCGGTACGGACTCAAGTCCCCCAGTCCGGAAGGCTTCTACTTTGATATCGGCGACTATCCTCAATTGGCCGCCGCCGAAGTGCAATCTGATGAAGTCAGCCTGGATGGACAATTTGGATGGGTTCGTCGGGAGATGGTGCTGACGACCGCGAGCGACGAGCTAGAGATCGAAATCATGATCGGGAATGATGGAATCCCGGCTGCCGATCTTCTCGATGGAAAGAGGGGACTCACTTCACAATTCGAGAGCGAATTGCCCCTTGGAGATGAGGCGTTTAGGTCTCTCGGCTCGGTCTATTTCCGCAGGAACCATGTCGTGTGGGGCATCCAAGGGAGATCCAAATCTTTCGAAGCGGGGGAACGCGTCGACCCTAGGCCCAATTGCGATGTCATCGAACTTGCTGTGCGGGTCGACGCGGAGATTGTTAGACAATCCGCGATCGAGAGACCTCCATTTCGTATCACGTCTTGCTTACCCGAGAAAGAAACGCTCGTTTACGGCCCCATCGCTGTGTCGAAGACAATGATCGGCGTTGAGCTCGACGATCCGATCGGGGGCGCCGTGAGCCTTTTCGGAGAATCCATGGATTATCTTTTCTTCGATTATGGTCGGCACAAGAAGCAAGAGCTAAGTGTCGGATGTGGAGGCGCTGCGCCGGGCAAAAGGCACTTTTGGGTCATCGCAGTGAACGAGGCCCTACAGATTGCCAGAGGGACTGGCAGCGTCACGGTGAAAGAGTCAGCCGAAATGAAAAGGATGCGGGAACACAGGGTGTGGCGAGAGGCAAATCCGCTTGAACTTTCGCGGGGTGAGATCAATGCGGCGATCCGCGTGGCCAAGGAAAGAAATCTCACGGGGGACGAGGTTAAGAAACTTCTCAAGGACTGGATGGAAGCAAAGAACCGAGGCGAAATCTTGCCGTCAGAATAGCCCTTAGCGATGGGCTCAATCCTCACCGTCGCCTCACGCGCAGGTAGGGTGACGCCAATCCGTAGGTCATCGTGGTGCCATCTCCCCGGAGCGTGTGTGTACTGACAGTCCATTGTTTGAGATCCCGGCTGACTTCCATGCGGTAGAGGGCGCCTTCTTCGGTCTCCCAGCGGGCGTAGACACCGGAGCTGCTATAGGGCGTCAGTGCGGGAAGAGCGGGATCTAAGGGCGTCTGAACTTGATCGAGCCGCTTCACATTCAAGGAAATCTCCGGCCTCCGAGACGCGACTAGCGGATTTCCTGAAGCAAAGAGCTGTTCGATGGCCAAATCTCGCAGTGGTTCCAGATCGGTCACGAGATTGTCCGTGATCGAGAGAAGTTTGAGACCGCGGGCATTTTCCAACCCGCGTAGATCAGTGATTCCCAGCCCATCCAGCCGCAGTTCCTCGACAGTTGACAGCGTTCCCACGGTGACCGGGGCCTCGCCAAGATCCAGGATGTCTTGCAGGGCATCTTCAAGGCGCGCGTCGGCAAAGCGGACCGGCTTAGACGCGACCGGCCGGATTCTGGCAATGCTGTTAGGCCTCTCCACGCCATCATAAGAGGTAAAGTTCGCCAGGACTAGCATGCCGTCGAGATGAGGCCTCAATACGGTGGTCACCCCTTCGAAGGGGGACAGGCCGACAGGAAGCGCTCGATCCGGTGTACCGTTTGGCAGCAGGCGCAGGTGCAAGGCGGGATTTTGCCGGCTGATGTAGATGCGGCCCTCCACATCGATGCTGATGGATTGAAAACGCCCCAGTGAATTTTCGAACCTGAAAGACCGGTCGAGATTGCCGTCCCGATCCATCATCTTGATGGCAATACCGTTCGATGCCGCGATGCGGTCGCGCACGTTTACCAACTGAATGACGTCCCCAAATTCCTCACCAAAGGCCATGGCTTCAAAGGTCCCGTCAATCGTCCCGTCTGCATTCAATCGCACTAGGCCGCGTCCGACAGACTCCGACGGCAACTCACCGTTCACCGTGCTCCATTGTCCCCCCACCAGGATCTTGCCGCTGGCCAGGGGGATCACTCCGTTCAGCATCGCTGGTGACTGTGGAACGGCCTTGCCAAAGACGACCGGATCGAACGACAGGTCGACCTGACCATCGGGATGAAAGCGAAAGAGACTCGCCAGAAGAGGATCGTCATTTGGCCGAAGGGCCCGCAGGATCTTGTCATCGAGCGGCCGAATCGCCACTGCCGTCCAATCAGCTTCGTGAAAACCAGCCGGCGTGGGCAAGGCCTCGAGCTTGCCCATTGGCAGGCGCCGGCCGAATGGAAGCTCCCCGGCAGAGCAGCCCTGACAGTCAATTCTCCCATAGATCGTGCCATCTGGCGTCGCGACGGCATTGTGAATCGAGGGCGAGTGCTCTAGCGGAAAGGTGTCGTCAAGGCTGCCATCAGCATTCAGGCGCACGTAACCACTGCCTTGAGTTGCGTTGATCAGATAGGATGCGTGAAGAAGAATCTTCCCGTCAGGCAAGGTGGCCGAGAACGATCGAGGCGTGATCTCAGCATCGACAACAAAATCCGGATCCAGTTCGCTCACGGTGCCACTCACGGTCACTCGAGCTTCCCGTGAATGCCGGGCACCGACCCGATTGGAGGCCACCGATTGATAGAGGCCGGCATCTCCAAACTCGACACTGGCAAATTCAAGTTCTGAACCGGTCGCTCCAGGAATAGGCTTACCGTCCTTGAACCATTGAACGGAGACTTCGCCTTCCCGGTTCTCGGCGAGGTCGATAGAGATTCGAAGAGGCCATCCCACAGGCACTTCGGAATCCATCGGTTGGCGCTCAATTCGCGGCGTCCCGAGTTCCGCGGTCTCCGCCTGCAGACGCACGATTCTGGCAAGGAATTCAGAGGACCCCCGCTCTCTCAGTTGACCCAGTACATACAGCTTCTCTCCGGCATCAACGAGACGACTGACCGAGCCTGCAATGACCGTATTCTCGGTGAAAGATCGACTCAATCCGCCATGCCGATCAATGAAATAAAGCAAGGGTCGGGAGACATCCTCGGCAAGAGAATCATCGCCCGTGATTCCCACGAATACGCCTCCGCTCTGCGGGTCAAACGCCAGCGAGCTTATCCCCAGCCCGAATTCTGTCGGCAGTTCGACGGGTTCAAAGCTCGAATCGATGTCTCCATTACTCAACAACCGTATCACCCTGGGGTAGCCGAGAGCGAATCCGTGATGAGCGACATAGCTTTTACCCTCGGCTGCGGCGACGATCGCCGTGCATTGTGGGGCAGCAGGAACGAAAGACTCGTCGAGCAAGCCGCTCGCGGTTAGCCTTCGAAGCCGGGACTGGCCCCATCGATCGGGCGGGCCCAACATGTACCATTGACCATTGAATCCCGGAACGAAATGCCGAACCTCGCCGGTTTCCTTGATGGCAGGGTCGATCGCCGCTTCGGCACCCGTGCTTGAGAGACGCGTCAGTGGACGCGCCAGAATGACGGAGCTGTCTGCCAGCACCGCTCCATCGACCGCACGGGCGATGTGTGAGTCATCTCGAAGAAGCGTCCAACTCAATCCCCGGCTCGGGTTGATGATTCGGGGAGGATTCGTGGCAAAGATTCTGGCGTCAGGCAATCCATGGAAACCGCGATAGGGAAAAGCCCGATGGGGAACGGGCGGTGAATTGTCAGAGTTTCCCGGCGAAACAGGCACAGACTCGTCCACGAGGCCGGACTCGTGGAGGAATGCAACCGTCCCATCCCCCCTCTGCACCGCCAGCTTTCCACCGGCGCGGACGACAATGGCGGCGATGTCATCGAACGCCGGTGCGAAGCTCAAATCAAGGTCGCCGGGCGCTGCAATGATAGAACTGCGTAACATGACGGCCGAGCAAGCGAGAGCGATCTTCAATACGGAACCAAACGGCCTATGGAACTCCAGCATCAGTATCCTTTTAAAACAATAAATAATTACTTAGCGATATAATCGTGTAACTACGTCGAACCAACAAGCGAGGCAAGCGATTTCGAAAACGATCCGCCGTTAGGTGGGACAATCGATCGCGAGAGTGCGAATCTCCTGCAGTTGTCCGGCACACTTGATATGGGTTCGCTGGCGCCACCAGTCATCAAGGCGTTTCGTGGTCATGGCTGAGTCTCCCCGAACTTGGATCACAACACACTGATGGCGAGTAGCTTGAGGTTGTTTGCCTTGCCGTTGTCTTCAATTTTTTGGAGGGTGAGCGAAAATCTTGTCACGTTTCTTCTCAACGTGGGCATTGAGAAATAGACCCCCTTGCCAAGTGGATTCGGACGGAGATCTCTTAAAGCGATACGTTTTCGAAGGCTCTGATGAAGCCTTTCGAGAACTGGTGAACAGGTATGCTGGGATCGTTCTTGCCTGCGCCCGGCGCCGCATTGGGGACCACGGTCTCGCAGAAGATGCAACGCAGAAGGTATTCGTGCTCCTTGCCGGTCGAGCAAAGTCGCTGGTGAATCATCCTGCGATCAGTGGCTGGCTCCACACCACAACGGGTTACGTTTGTGCTGCGTGTGTTCGCAGCGAGCGCCGCAGGACCCGAAAACACAGTGTACTCATGTCGCACCAGCAAGTATCTGAAGCGAGTGCCGATGCCGTGATCGGTGGCAAAACTCTTGACGATCGTACGCCTCTTCTCGATGAGGCTCTGGATCGGCTCTCTCAAAACGACAGGCAGGTGGTGCTTCTCCGCTTCGCTGAAGAGCTGAGCTACGGGGAAATCGGTACCAGACTGGGCAAGAGCGAATCGGCGTGCCGGAAGCAGGTTTCCCGCGCTCTTGGAAAGCTGGCTGCCATGTTGCGCCGCAAGGGCGTGATGGCATCGAGCGCGTCGATTGCAGTCGCGCTTACGATGCAGATCGAGAAGTCAGTGGCTTCTCAAACATTCGTCGCCAGCGTTGCAAGGGCTGCTCTTGCTGCTGATTCTGCTCTCCCACCATCTATTGTAATCACGAACATCATCAAAACCATGGCTTACGGAAAAACGAAAATGGCAATTGCTGTCGCACTCGTCGCGGCGATCCCGATTGGAATTCAATGGCATCAAAGCCGCAAGTCAGGTAGGCAGGTTCAAGAGCCTGAGAACATCTCCGTCCAGCGGCGATCACTGCTACCCGAGGAATCGGCACCAATGGAAGAGACCATCGTTGCGGCACCGGTCTACGATAACGAAAGCAGCGAATCGCCGACCCGGGACTCAACCGAAAATGAGCCTCTTCAGCTACCGACGACAGCGGAGGAGGTCGATTCGTTCCGCAGGGCGCCACTGCGGGAACAGGCACGTCTGCTAGCGCTCTTTCGTACTCGCCGTGCGGGTATTTCAGGGGCCGGAAAATCTCTTGAGATCAATGAAACCATCAAGGAATCCCTCCGCCCTCAGCTCGAGGAGCTCGAGAGTGATCCCGCCGCGTTTGCAGAGTTTCAAGCAGCATTCATCGCCGAAATCATCGGTTCCCACGACGAGGAGAAACTGCAGGGCATTGAAGAAATCATCCGGAACACTTACGACGTTGCTGTCGCCAATGGGCTCGATTCACCATCTCGACCGGAGAGCGACGTCGATCGTTGGGCCGAAGAGCGCGATGCGCTCGACAGGCCGGCAACCCGAGCCATCCAGGACCTGCTCTCACCGTCAGAGCGATCCGCATTCGATCAGTCCTTTATCGGGGTGATGGGTATCGATTTAGGGCAAGGCGATGGTGTTTGGAATCGCTTTACGAATGCAGAGGGCGATGTCGTTTTCTTTCCATCCGAGATGGAAGATGATCCCCATGAGTCGCCGTCAGCCCAGGATCATGGGGGAGCGCCCTAGGACCTTTCCGCCTGGTGTGGTTTACTAGAGGCGCTTTTGATAGGCCGCGCTGAGCAGGAGGCCTGCGAGAACGGTGCCGGCGAAAATGGAGATGGCTTTCGACGGCCCGAGATCGGCATAGGCTCGGATGCCTAACCAAAGAAACAGGAAACTGGCGGCGGCGAGGATGCCCTGGAGGAGGCGAGGTGAGCGGAGTGCGCCGGGGAGAAAGCGATAGTCGCTCCAGAGGGCCAAGGCGCAGATGACACCGCAGGAGAGGACGCCGGTGAAGAGGTTTGCCGGCGTCAGTAAGTGGACCAGGAGTTCGGGTTTCTCTTCGCTGGTTTGCAGCTGGTAGAGGAGCAGGCCTAACAAGACGAGGAGGCCGCCGAGACCGACGGTCCAGAGAGCCCTCTTTCTCCAGCGAGCGGGATCCTCCACCGGGCGTCCGGAGAGGGCTC
>JANQJH010000098.1 GCA_028281705.1 Verrucomicrobiales bacterium | reverse complement strand
CGCTGCCATCGCTGACCCAAAGTCGCAAGGTGGCATCCGCAGGAGGCGTGCCTCCGATTGGCCGACTCGTGTCAGCTCAATCGATCACCGTTTCGACGGCTTCGCTCAAGTCGCCGAAGACCTGTCTTCGCTCTTCATCGCTCAGCTGAGTCAGCGTGGACTCCAATCGGTTGGCATAGTCGAGGTAGGTTTCGGGGGATACGGTGTCGTCTTGGGCATCCGAGGCCGATTGGGCGATGATGGCTTCGAGGGAGAGGTCGTGTTTCGAACCGCTGAGGGGCTTATTGAGCAAGGCGGTCACGGCCATCACCAAGAGAGCAACCGACAAGCCCGGCAGGAGGGCGGAACCCCATCTGAGGCGTCGCTTTGTCGAAGACAAGGCTTCTGGATGAGGCTCTGGAGCGGTGTTCAAACGCCAAACGACCAAGGTCTGGACGAAGCTGGAGGGGAGGCGCCAACCGTCTTCCCACTGTTCGAATCGCTTCTTGCTGATCACCGGAAGCGTCGCCACTGCTTGGTCCAAGGTGAATCGTCGTTTCTCCCGCACTTGTCTCAGCATGCTGGGAAATCGCCAGTTCGAGGGATGGCGATAGGAGTCGTCAGTGGGGGCATCCTTGGGAGAGGCGGAAGGAGAGAGAGGTTTCACGGTTCGAAACTTATTTGTGAAAATTATCGAAAATGCGTTTTGTCCGTGAAATCTATAAATATTGAGAAGGAGATCAAGCCGATGGTGTAATTTTTCGCAATTTCAATAATCAAACCCGCGAGCTAACCCCGCTGGGCTGCTGTGCGCATGGGAGAGACGGGGCAATCAAATGTCCATGCTGTCGTGAAGGATGCGGACAATTTCGATCGTGGTGGGATCTAGGGAACGGTAGGCGATGAAATGCCGCGGTCGCTTGACGATCACTCCGTCGATCGGAGCGCGTTTCCGGCTGTGAGTGAGGTGATAGAGGCGCATTCCCTCTTGAAGATCGGGGGCGGCCCGAGAACCCGCGAGATTTGGGTCGGTTGCAATCTCGGAAATCGCCGTGGCAATCAGGCGAGCATATCGCCGGGCGGCCGACTTTCCAAAATGGGTAGCAGACCAAAGAAGCGCCTCCTCGATATCGAGAATGGCATCTTCGGTCTGAATGAGCCTCATGACTCCAATTCGGCGTTCTCAGCTTCAAGACGGCTGAGCGCACGATCGAGGCAATCATCGAGCAACTGGTCAACTCCGGATACGTTGGAAATCTCGCTTGTCCGGCCCGCGGCTGATGCTTCAAGACCCTTCTGAATCTCATGCCGGAGACGTTCGAGTCGAAGCTGGCGTTCCTCCTTGCGCTTGGCCATGTCTGCAAGCGCCGCCCGGTGCACTTCGCTTGCGCTATTGAAGTGGCCGCTGGCTACCTCGGCTTTGACAAAGCTCTCAAGTTTCGGCGTCAAGTTGACGTTCTGCGTCGGCATACCGACAAACCTACGAGCGATTGGCAATCTTTGTCAACGCCGTTCACCCGGGCAAGGGCGTCACTCGGTAGAGTAGACTACGCCATCTTGAAACGGCCACCGGATTTGGGCAGCCCCTTGTCCAGCTTGCGTTCGGGCGGGGTGAACCAGCGGCGCTTCCGTTTTTCGTACCATTCGCGGCGGCTACCCTCGCGCTGGGAGGGCTTGAGGCGGATTTCGCTACGCCGTGGCTTCGGCTTTGCCGGGGCCGTCTTCGTGGAAGGCTGGTTCCCGATTTTGGCTGGTGGGGCCTTCTGCACTTCCCGGAGGCTCGGCGGTGTCGCGATGGGTGTCCCCTGCCGGCGCACCTCCACCTCCGTCCTCACGACCCAGTAAGTACAAAAGAGGAATCCAAGGAGCATGAGGCCCGAGAACATCCTTGCGAATGGGAAGGACACGACGAAAGGAGGTCGAAGGGAAAAAGTCATGCGCGTTATCAGTTTTGCCTCTTTTATATGAAAAATATGAAAGAGCCAAGGAAATAAGACGCATATTTGCGGTTAATTGCATTGATGAGAGTCACTAAGGGGGTGGAGAGGCGGCATTCGGGAGGATCGGACCGCTGGGCGACCATGGTGGGCTGGCTCAATTCTTGATCGCCCAGAGCCTTCGGCTAGGGTCGACACGCTCATCATGGAAATCTTTGACATCGTCGCCTGCCTGATCACGCTCGCCGCGCTCTTCGGCTACGTGAATCACCGATTCATCAAGTTGCCGACGACGATCGGCGTGATGCTCATCAGTTTGTGTTTCTCGCTAGGCCTGGTCCTCTTCAGTTTGGTTAGCCCCGGGATCGTGGAGACGGCGAAGAGCTTCATGGGCCGGATCGATTTCAACGAGGCCGTGCTCGATTGCATGCTGAGCTTTTTGCTTTTCGCCGGTGCGCTCCACGTCGATCTCAACGACCTGGCCAATCAGAAGCGCTTGATTGCCATTCTGGCGACGGCGGGAGTGGTGATTTCGAGTTTCATCGTGGGGGCACTCATCTATCTGCTTCTCGGTGCGTTTGGGGTGGAGTTCAGTTTTATCTACTGTTTGCTTTTCGGCGCGCTGGTGGCCCCGACCGATCCCGTGGCGGTCTTGGGAATTCTCAAGAAAGTGGGCGTTCCGCGTTCCCTGGAGACGAAGATCACGGGGGAGAGTCTGTTCAACGATGGGGTGGGGGTGGTGGTTTTCCTCGCCATCCTGGGGATCGCGACGGGCAAGAGTGACGGTAGTGTGGGCGACGTGAGCCACCTCTTCCTCATGGAGGCGGGTGGGGGATTCTTGTTAGGCGGAATCTTCGGCTACCTGGCTTACGTTCTCTTGAAGACGGTGGACAATTATCAGGTGGAGGTCCTGATCACCCTGGCCCTCGTCATGGGCGTCTACAGCCTGGCTCTGGCGTGGCACATGTCGGGTCCGCTGGCCATGGTGGTTGCCGGATTGATGATCGGCAATCACGGGCGCGAATTCGCCATGTCAGACACGACGCGCGATCATCTCGACAAGTTTTGGGAGCTTACAGACGAGGTGCTCAATGCGATGCTCTTCGTTCTCATCGGGCTGGAGTTTCTCGTGCTCCCGATGAATGGGCAGAACATCTTGTTAGGCCTTCTCGCCATTCCCATCGTGCTCTCGGCCCGCCTGATTGCCGTGGCCATACCGGTGACGGCACTCAAGCCCTTCCGGGAATTCAGCAAGGGAGTGATTCCCATTCTCACCTGGGGCGGGCTGCGAGGCGGGATTTCGGTGGCGCTGGCATTGGCCATTCCGGCGGGACCGGAACGCGAGGTTTTTCTCACGATGACTTATGTGATCGTGATCTTCAGTATTGCCGTCCAGGGCCTGACCCTGAAACCGCTGATCGAAAAGGTCACGGCGTGACACGTTGAAGCCGAGCCGGTGTTATCGATGCATATGAGAAGTTCTCTCTCGCTGACCGGCGTCATGGTGACGACGACGCTGACGCTGACGGCCCTGGGATGTCTGGGACCGGCCGTCGCTGCCGAGATCGACTTCAATCAAGACATTCGTCCTCTGCTCTCAGACCGTTGTTTCCACTGCCACGGGCCCGATGAGGAGCATCGCAAGGCCGGTCTGCGCCTCGACACGGTGGAGGGGATCACCGCGGATCTCGGCGGTTACGCCGCCGTCGTCCCTGGGGATGCGGACCAGAGCATGCTTGTCGATCGAATCTCGTCTGAGGATAGGGACGAGATCATGCCCCCTCCCGATTCGGGCAAGAGCCTCAGTGATGACGAACGCGACCTCATCCGCCGCTGGATCGAGGAGGGCGCCGTCTGGGCGGAGCATTGGGCTTACGTGGCTCCGGTCCGGCGGCCCCTGCCGCCGGTCGCGGAGGAGACTTGGCCACTCAATGCGATCGATCACTTCATTCTCTCGCGCTTGGAGAAGGAAGGATTGAATCCGAGCCCGGATGCCGATCGGGCGACTTTGCTCCGCCGGCTCTCCTTCGATCTCACGGGTCTGCCTCCGACGCCGGAAGAGACGCAGGCCTTCTTGAACGACATCTCACCCGAGGCCTACGAGAGGGCGGTGGATGATTTCCTGGCGTCCGAACATTTTGGCGAGCGGATGGCGATGTACTGGCTCGATCTGGTGCGCTTTGCCGACACGGTGGGCTATCATGGCGACCAAGATCACAGTATCTCTCCCTATCGGGATTACGTCATCGATGCCTTCAACGAGAACGTGCCCTTTGATCAGTTTACTCGAGAACAGTTAGCCGGCGACCTCTTGCCTGGCAGTGGGGTCGATGAGAAAATCGCCTCCGGCTACAATCGGCTCCTCCAAACTTCTCACGAAGGCGGTGTGCAGCCCAAGGAATACTTGGCCATCTATGCTGCGGATCGAGTGCGCAATGTGTCGACGGTGTGGATGGGAGCGACGATGGGTTGTGCGCAATGTCACGATCACAAATTTGACCCTTACACCATCCGTGATTTTTACACCATGGCGGCCTTCTTTGCCGATATCGATGAGGAGGGACATTTTTCCAAGGGCAGCAATGACCTGCCGACGCATCGGCCTCCGGAGATGGCGGTGCTGACCAAGCGGGAGCGCCGGGCCCTGGCGGCGCTGGAAGTGTCGTTGGAAGAATGTGAGGCTGAATTGCGCGCCTGTCTCCCGGCAGCGGTTGAAAAGAGGGAGGCGTTGAAGGCGAGGAGAAAGCAATTGGAGTCGGAGCGCGAGCGGTTGCAGGGCGCGGCGCGGAAGACGATGATCACGGTGGCAAAGAAAAAACCGAGGACGACGCGAGTGCTTCCGCGAGGGAATTGGCTCGATGACAGTGGCGAGGTGGTGTTGCCCGCCATCCCGGAGTTTCTCGGAGGACTCGATCTCGACGGGCGGCGGGCGACGCGCCTGGATCTGGCCCGTTGGTTGACCGAGGGGGCGAGCGATTCCGGAAGGATGACGGCTCGGGTGTTCGCCAATCGATTCTGGTATCTCATGTTCGGCAGCGGGTTATCCGGAAGTCTGGATGACTTTGGCGGCCAGGGGGAGCCTCCGATGCATCCGGAGCTGCTGGATCATCTGGCCCTCACGTTTGTTGAATCAGGCTGGAACGTGAAGGCCTTGATCAAGCAACTCGTCATGAGCCGGGCCTATCGTCAGAGTAGCCTGGGAGGGGCGGCGCTGGTTGAGCGCGACCCGGACAACCGTCTCTACGGGCGTCAATCGGCCTATCGTTTGCCGGCGGAAATGATCCGTGATGCCGCCTTGCGGATGAGCGGTTTGTTAGATGAAGCGGTGGGTGGTCCCAGTGTGAAGCCCTATCAGCCGAAGGGCTACTACCGCCACTTGAATTTTCCTCAGCGCAAGTATGCGCATGACAAAGATCAGCGTCAGTGGCGGCGCGGGGTCTATGTGCATTGGCAGCGCCAGTTTCTCCATCCCATGATGCGGGCCTTTGACGCGCCGAGCCGGGAGGAGTGCACCGCGGAGCGCTCTCGGTCTAACACACCGACGGCGGCCTTGACCTTGCTCAACGATCCGACCTTTGTCGAGGCGGCTCGCGTCCTGGCGGAGCGCTTGTTGCGCGCGGTACCCGGCGATCCGAGGCGTCGTTTTCACCGGGCTTTCCTCATCGTACTCTGCCGGGCGCCTCGGGAGGAAGAGATCGGCGTGCTGGAGCGGCTCTTGGCGGCCAACGCGACGTATTATGCAAAGCAACCGGAGGCGGCGCGGGAGCTTCTTCGGAATGGACAGGCTCCCGTCCCCTCGGATCTGGACCCGATCGAGTTGGCGTCGTGGACGGCGGTGAGCCGCGCCCTCCTCAACTTGGATGAAACCATCACGAGGCATTGAAGGCCATGTTCGAACTAGAAAATCACATCAATCGAAGGGCGTTCCTAGGGAAAACCGGAGTGGGCTTGGGTGCGGCGGCACTCTCTTCTCTGATGCAGGAGGACGCTCTGGGGAAGACCGCCTTGGCCCACATCGCTCCCCGAGCCAAGCGCGTCATTTTTCTCTGCATGGCCGGCGGGCCCTCGCACTTGGAGACCTTCGACTACAAGCCGGAACTGGCGCGGCAGCACGGGAAACCGATGCCGGAGTCCTTCACCGCGGGACAGCCGATCGCTCAGTTGCAAGGGCAAAAGTTGAAATGTCAGGGGCCCATGATCGGATTTCGCCGTCACGGGCAGAGCGGCCTCTTGGTGAGCGACTATCTTCCCTGGCAAGCCAAGCTCGCCGATGAGATTTGTGTCCTGCGCTCGATGGTGACTGAACAGATCAATCACGATCCTGCGCATACGTTTATGAACACGGGGACGGCGATCAGTGGGCGACCCTCGATGGGATCGTGGGTGAACTACGGTCTGGGAAGCGAGGGTAGTGACCTCCCTGGGTTTGTCGTCTTGACCTCCGTGGGCGGGCGCAATCCGCAGCCGATTGCTTCACGGCAGTGGTCGGCGGGCTTCTTGCCCAGCCGGTATCAGGGCGTGGAATTTAACTCTAGCGGAGATCCTGTGCATTATGTGAGGAACCCCAAGGGAGTTTCACGGGAGCAGCAGCGGCATCTGGTGGATGCCATTGAGGAACTCAATCGTCAGCGTCTCGCGGTGGCGCCCAACCCGGAGATCGAGACCCGGATTGCAGCCTACGAGATGGCCTTTCGCATGCAGAGTTCGGTGCCCGAGCTCATGGATGTTTCCGACGAACCGGCGGCCGCTCTGGATCTCTATGGGGCGGCTCCGGGGGATGGTTCCTATGCCTCGAACTGTCTCCTGGCCAGGCGCCTGGTGGAGCGCGGCGTGCGCTTCATTCATCTTTATCACCGCGGCTGGGATCATCATGGCGATCTCGACCGCTACATGAAGATCTGCTGCGAGCTCACGGACCGGGCGACCTGGGCCTTGATCACGGATTTGAAGACGCGGGGTCTGCTCGAGGATACCCTGGTCATCTGGGGCGGAGAGTTCGGGCGGACGCCGATGTTTCAGGGGAAGGGCG
>JANQJH010000057.1 GCA_028281705.1 Verrucomicrobiales bacterium | reverse complement strand
GAATAAGAGCGACGACTTGATTGTCCGGCACGCCTCCATCATGAGGCATTTATTTAACATAATCAAACTAAATCGGTAGTTTATTGTTTTGCAGCTCCTTAGATTTTGATCCCATCGGCTTTCCCACAATCGCTGATGATGAGATTGCACGTCGACGCTATGGCTGACCCCAAAGGCTTTAGGCTTCCATGAGAATCATTGAGACGAATCATTTTGCCCTAAATGATTTTGCCTATTCGAACACTCGCTCGCTCGGCAGTCGCTTCAGTCTTGTTCGCCGTGTGGTTCCGCTTTAGGGTCGGCACGTTATCAGGTGCGATTCACACATCTCGGCGAAACACTCCGATGGGCGGAGTGCACGCTTCCGCGTCCGCTGGGCGGCGGTGTGGCTGGCCTGTGTTCTGCTCTTGCCGGGACGGGCCTGGGCGGGGTATGCCGACGAAATTTTGCCCATCCTGTCGGATCGCTGTTTTCAATGCCACGGCCCCGATGCCAAGGAACGCAAGGCGGGGCTGCGGCTCGACACCTTCGAAGGGGCCACCGCCCAGCTGGACGGGGAAGGCCGCGTCGCCGTGGCGCCCGGGGACGTGGAAAACAGCGTTCTCCTGGAGCGAATCTTTGCGGCGGACGAGGACCTCAGGATGCCGCCGATCGAGAGCAAACTGGTGCTCACGGATTCGGAGAAGGTCATCCTGCGTGATTGGGTGGCCTCAGGGGCTGCCTACGAGAAACACTGGGCCTTCGTAGCGCCCCGGCGTCCGGAGATTCCGGCTCTCTTGGAGGGCGACGGTCAGAGGCATCCCATCGATGCCTTCGTTGCCAGGCGTCTGCGTGCTGCGGGTCTCGACTTTTCTCCCGAGGCCTCACCAGAGCGTCTGCTTCGGCGGCTGAGTCTCGACCTCACCGGCCTCCCGCCGACGCCTGAAGAAGTGGCGGCCTTCGTCGAGGCCTATGCGGCGGACGGAGAGATGGCGTACGCCGCCACGGTGGATCGTCTCCTGGAATCGCCCCGCTATGGCGAGACGATGGCGTTGCCCTGGCTGGATGCGGCGCGCTTTGCCGATACCGACGGCTATCAGTTCGATGGCCCGCGATTCATGTGGCGTTGGCGCGATTGGGTCATCGAGGCCTACAACGCGAAGATGCCTTTCGATCAGTTCACCGTCGAACAGCTCGCGGGAGATCTCTTGCCCGGGGCAACCATGGAGCAGCGGATGGCCACGGGATTCAATCGCAACCATCGCTACAACTCGGAGGCCGGACTCGTTCCGGAGGAATTTTTGTTAGAAAATGCCGTCGATCGTGTCGATACCACGGGCACGTTGTGGATGGGGCTCACCGTGGGATGCGCACGCTGTCACGATCACAAATACGATCCCATCTCCCAACGGGATTACTACCAGATGATCGCCTTTTTCAATAGCGTGCCGGAAGCTGGGCGCGCCATCAAGAGCGGCAACTCGGAGCCGGTGATGATCGCCCCAACGAAGGAGCAGCAAGTGGAGTTGGCCAAACGGGAAGCGCAGCTGGCGGCGGCGGCGGCGAAGGCGAGTGCCGTTCGAGGGCCGGATTCGGATTTATGTGAGGAAGGACCGCTGATCAACCGGAAACTGGCCCGCCAGTTTCTCCCGGAGGCCTTGGTCTTGCGGGGCGAGACGTCGCATGCGCTCAAGGGGTTGGACAAGAAGTCGGCCCTTCGAGCGAACCAACGGTTCACCGTCTCCTTTTGGCTGCGGCCGGACAGCCTTTCGAACGGGGTCATTCTTTCGCGGCAGAACACGGGTTCAACGCGGCCTGGGATCGAAGTTGCCCTGGTCGACGGCGGCCGGATCCGGTTCGATCTCATCACGCGTTGGTTGGCGGGAGTGGGACGGGTGACCTCGAAGACGCGTTTACGCGCCGGTGAGTGGGTGCATCTCGCGCTGAGCAATGATGGCTCACAGAGTGCCAACGGGCAGCATCTCTATCTCAATGGGCAGCGTTTGGAAACGGAGGTGTCCTACAATTCGAATAGCAACGTGGGTGGCGTTTCCGAGGGCCGTCCGATTGTGTTAGGCGGTGGCGTGCGTCCGGGAGCGCGGTCCATTCAGGGAGCGTTGCGCGATCTGCGGCTCTATCAAACAGACTTGTGGCCGGAGGAGATGGCCCTTCTGGGCCTGCCGGAGGAGGCGCCGGAGCGTCGTCGCTTTGCGCGGATCCGCGATACCGACGCCCAGGCGACCTACGTCAAGCGGCGTGAGGAACTGGATCACTATCGCAGAACCTTGCCCACGGTCATGGTGATGGAGGAGGCGCCGGAACCGAAGGCGACCTTCATTCGGAATCGCGGGGTCTATCACGATCTGGGAGATCGGGTGGAGCGCGATGTTCCGGGTCACTTCCCACCGATGCGGGAGGAGTGGTCCCGGGATCGTTTGGGGTTCGCCCGCTGGCTGGTATCGCCGGAGCATCCGCTGACGGCACGCGTGGCGGTGAACCGTTACTGGCAGAAGTACTTCGGCACAGGCCTGGTGAAGACGGCGGAGGATTTTGGGGTGCGCGGGGAGAAGCCGAGTCACCCGGAACTCCTGGATTGGTTAGCCACCGAGTTTGTTCGGAGTGGCTGGGATGTGGCGGCCATGCAGCGTCTCATTGTCACCAGCCGGACCTATCGCCAGCAATCGCGATTGACGCCGGCCTTGTTGGAGAAAGATCCTGGCAATCGTCTCTTGGCCCGTGGTCCGAGGCTGCGGTTGAGCGGACACGCCATTCGCGATCAGGCGCTCTATGTCTCGGGGCTCTTGCAGGAGCGCATCGGTGGTCCCTCTGTCAGTCCCTATCAGCCGGCGGATCTGTGGGCGGAGATGAGCATGGGGATGAAGTACAAGCAATCCAAGGGCGCGGATCTCTATCGGCGCAGTCTCTATACCATTTGGAAACGCACGGTGGCGCCGCCTGCCATGTCGGTGTTTGATTCGGCGGATCGCGAGGCCTGCTGGGTGGCGCGCAAGGAGACGAACACGCCGCTCCAGGCCCTGACATTGCTCAATGAGACCGGATTTGTCGAGAGCGCGCGCCATCTGGCCGTGCGATTGCTGCGCGAGTCCGAGCGCGGGGGTGATCCCGTGGGGTTCGGTTTTCGCCTGGTGACGGCTCGGGGGCCGCTTCCGCGGGAACGGGCGGTATTCGAGCGTGCGCTCGCGGAGTTCCGTGCCAGCTATGCGGAAGATCCTCAGGCGGCGGCGAGGCTCATCCGGACGGGTGCCTCCCCGGTGAGCCAGGCCTTTCCCGAGATCGAGATTGCGGCCTATACGGCCCTGGCCAATGTGTTTCTCAATCTGGATGAAGTGATCACCAAGGAATGAGCGATCTCCCAACAGCCTCTGCGCCGGACCAGGGCCCTGGGGAAGGTTTCCCCGGAGGCCTAACGAATCGTCGCGGATTTCTCTCCAGCAGTTCGCAGGCTCTTGGGGGCATGGCGCTGGCGTCCCTGCTCAATCCCGATCTCTTCGCCGCTTCCGCCTCCTCTTACCAACGCCTGGTACCGAAGGCCAAGCGCGTGATCTATCTCTTTCAAAGTGGCGGTCCGCCGCATCTCGATCTCTTTGATCACAAGCCCTATCTCGACCAGGTGCACGGTGAGGAAGTTCCGGATTCCGTCTTCAACGGACAGCGGCTCACCGGGATGACGGCGGGTCAGAGTTCTTTTCCCGTGGCCCGGTCGATCTTTCCTTTCCAGAAGTTTGGTCAGGGTGGGGTGGAACTCAATGCGGAGCTGTTGCCCCGGTTGGGAGAACTGGCTGACGAGATTGCGGTCGTTCGTTCCATGCACACGGAGGCGATCAATCACGATCCCGCGATCACTTTCTTTCAGACGGGCTTTCAGATTGCCGGACGTCCCAGCATTGGTGCCTGGCTCAGTTACGGGTTGGGGCATGAGAACGAGAACCTGCCGGCCTTTGTCGCCATGACGTCCAATCGCGGGGGGCAGGCTCTCTACGATCGGTTGTGGGGCGCCGGTTTTTTGCCCTCGGAGCATCAGGGAGTGCGTTTCCGTTCGGGGAAGGATCCGGTGCTTTATCTCTCGAACCCGGAGGGCGTGAGTCCGGCCTTGCGGCGCCGGACCCTGGATTATCTGGGCGAACTCAACGCCATCCATCACGAAGACTTCGGCGATCCCGAGATCCAGACGCGGATCGCGCAATACGAGATGGCCTTTCGCATGCAGGCCTCGGTGCCGGAGTTGACGGATTTGAGCAAGGAACCGGAGAGTACCTTCGCTCTCTATGG
>JANQJH010000012.1 GCA_028281705.1 Verrucomicrobiales bacterium | reverse complement strand
TGACGGCCGCCTTGTTGCACCAGGGGATTCCCGGTGAGCCGTTGGCCATCGGGACCGAGTGGAAACACGAGGAGCAGTTGGGGATTCCCAATCACGGCGAGGCCAAGTGGGTCTTGGACTGTAGTTTTACCGGCTTCAAAGATTATGAGGGGCGGCCTCTAGCGCTGGTGAAATTCAAGGGAACGCTTCAGGGAGCCTTTCATGAGAATTTGGGCGTGGCGGAGAGTCCCGGGGTGGCCTTCATGATTCCCAGTGTGCGAGGCCTCACGCTCATCGATACGGAAAACCGCCGGATCATCAGCACGGTGATGAAGCTGGAGGGCAAACTGAAGAGTTTGGGATTACCTGGGGCGGCGGAAGATGAGACGGCTCCGATCAAGCAAACGCTGACTCTGTCACTGTTAGGGATCGATGAGAAATAGCCAGGACGTGTTCCGGTGCCGGATGGCAGCGCAGAGAGTTTTCTCGATAGTGGTTGCGCGTGGTTTGAGGGCGTAGAGGTTGCCTCCGATCCACAGTCTAGTCCATCGCGATGTCGTCCTCAGAATCTTCTTTCGCCCAGGCACTGGAACGGCTTCCCCATGGTGAGGCTTTTCGGTTTGTCGATGAAGTGACGCACCTCGAGCCTGGTGTTCGTGGGACGGGTCGGTATGCGGTGACGGGTGAGGAGCCTTTCCTTGCCGGGCATTTTCCCGGGCGGCCCATGATGCCCGCGGTCATCATGGTCGAAGCCCTGGCTCAGCTTGGCGGCGTGGTGGCGCAATCGGGACCGGAAGGAGCCCTGTCGGATGTTCGGCTGACGGCGATGCGCAACGTGAAGGTTTTCGATGCCGCCGTGCCGGGCGATGCGCTCGAACTCCGGGTGCGCATTGTGGGCCGGCTGGGCAATCTCATTCAGATCGAGGGCCAGATCGAGGTGGGGGAGCGAACGCTGATGAGCGCCCAGTTGACCCTCAGCGGGCAGAAGC
Organism: Verrucomicrobiales bacterium; assembly: GCA_028281705.1. Lineage (GTDB taxonomy): Bacteria > Verrucomicrobiota > Verrucomicrobiia > Verrucomicrobiales > DEV007 > JAACDM01. The sequence goes on along the minus strand of JANQJH010000012.1, from coordinate 15,621 downwards.
CGGCGACGGGGGACGGGGACGCGGATTTTGGTTAGGTTCGGATCGCGAGAGGCTACCCTTTCGGATACCCTCTGGCTGGCTATGGAGCTTCGAGGATGAGGCCTTTGCCGGAGAGGCGATCGTAGGAGTCGCGGCTGATGAGGAAAGGTTCGGGGCGAGAGGTGCCCTCGAGCTGGCCGTAGTAGAAGGCGGGAACCTCGGCATTGACGGGAGCGAACTTGACGGTCCAGGTCTTGGCTTCGGCGTCTTCGGAATCCCCGCTCTTGACGGTGAGGAGGAGCGAAGGGTTGGTTAGGGCGAGGACACTCTCGGTGCTGACATGGATCCAGCGATCGGGGCTGAGAGTGCCGACATTCATGATCATCTGGCCGGCGGCAAGTTTGTTCATGTCGTCCGTCCGATCGGCCCCATTCTGTTCGACGCGGAGGCGCTGATCTTCTTCCTCGGCTTCGTAATCGACTTTTAGTTTCACCGTGTCGGCTCCGGGGACTTCCATGGTGACCTCGTTGATGAGATTGAAGGCGATGTTGAGGACTTCCAGCTTTTTCCAACTGATGGGATCGGCGGATTGAATGAGACCGGTGAGGAAGGTCTTGGATACGGCGGCGATGAAGTCGGTGTCCTTGAAGGTGACGTAGACATTGGGTGGATTTCCCGGAGGAAGCCCCACGCTCATGGTGAGGGTTTCGGTTTGCAGAGGGCCGAGGTTTTCTCCTTGCATTTCGACAACGAATTGAGGTGTGTCCAGGCCATAGAGGGCAAGCTTGTCAGGGCCGGACTGGAGGTACTGCAGGACGAGGGTTTCGTTGAGGAGGGTGAGGAAGCGCTCGCCTTGCTCGGGGTTGGCGAGGACGGCTCCCTCATCGGGTTTGTTTGTCATCAACCAGGCCCCCGTATTCTCCAGTAGCAGCGGATTGCCTTCTCGCGGGGTGATGCTGACGGAGTTGATGTCCGCCGCGAGTACCCGTAGGAGCCGGGATTCACGGAGGGCTTCCGCGTCTTTGGGAAAAATGTCATCAAGGACGGTCTTGGGCACATCGTAGACCAAGGAGCGTTGCGAGTGCTGCGTCCGCAAGAGGGTCTCGTCGCTGGGGTGTGGTGTCAGGGTGAGTTCGATGACATTCTTGGGGACGGGATCCCAGATCTGGATGATACGTTTTTTCGAGTTGGCCGTCGCTGTTTCGGGAAGCGTTCCCGGGTCGAGCGTGACCTGACTCACTGGTATCGTAGTCAGGGCCGTGAGGAGGGTGTTGACCTGATCATCGTCGGCCTGGAGTTGGATGGGATTCTCCAGGCGCCAGCGCCCCCCAGGGGTCTGGGGGCGTTTGAGATCGATGACGTCGTCTTCGTGTTGGAAAGTGAGGCCGACGATCTTTTCCTGGTCGAAGCGGGTAAGTACGGGGTCGATGATCTTGCTGACGGGTGTGTCAGCAATGGCGGCAAAGTCTCCGGAAACGGCAAAGGCGCCCTCGTAATCGCTCGCGGGGCCGGGGAAGAGATAGCTGGAGTTGGCGAAGGGGCCCTTCTGTCCGACTTGGTAGACGAGCGATTTCCCGTCGCTGAGGCCGATGCGGAGGGTCGTTGCCGTCTCGGTGCTCAGTCCGTAGCCGGAGCGTCCGGCGCCATCTTCGTCGCGAAGAAAGTCTTTGGCCTGGAGGGTACCGAAGGTTTCCAGTGCCTTCTGGACCCACGCGGGATCGGCGAGATCGTCGATCGGCGATGTCAGGCGCCAGGATCCATCGCTCTGGAGTTCCAGGGTCCGAGCCTCATCGCCGCGCTCGAGGTTGAAGGAGGTGATGGCCGTCGTTACCGGTGCCACCAGTGCGGGGCGGCCGGATTCGCCGAAGAATTCGCGGATGATGCCCGAGTGATCGAGAAAGGCGTAGATTCCAAGCCCCACGGCGGCAACGGTGAGGAAGATGGTCGTGGCGAAGCGCATGAATTGAAGGTGGGAAAATCGGAAGGAAGACGCGGCGTTGGCAGGTCAGAGGAGGAGCCTCTCGTTGTATCAGCGGCGGCGGAAGAAAGCGACGCTTAAGCCGATGAGAAAAACCACGGCGGGGAGGATGCGAAGAGCCATCCACTCGAGTTGGTTGTAGGGCCGGTCGCCGATCTCGATTTGATAGTTGCCCGCGGCGTGGGTATCGATGCCCGCCACCAGCTCCTCGCGGTCGCTGACCCAGTTGATGCTGTTGAACATGAACTCGAGGCGCTCGAGAGAAAGGCGATCGGGATCGATGAGGTTGCCATTGCCGACGATGACCATGCGGGAACTGTTGAGGCGAAGGTCTTGATTGATGCCGGCGCCGATCTCGACAGAGACGGCGACGTCGATGTCCTGCGTCTTCTTGGCATCGATGACGGGATTGGGTTCCAAGTAGTTCGGCTCTTTCCAAAAACCATCGACGAAAAATTTCACGGAAATCAGCGCCTTCTTGTCGGCTGCCCGAGGTGCCAGGGGATCTCCGTCTTGGCCGGCGACGCGGATGTTCAGCGTGCTCGTGAGCTTCGGCAGGATGGTGTGACGATCGACAAGGGTTTTGGTGATGGGAGAGCCCTCTTTGAACCATCCGGGCGCTTCAAAGACTTTGGTGTTATGTCCTCCCTGGTTCTTGACCGAGAGGACGCGATTGTCCTCCCACTGCACGCCATAGTAAGTCTCGATGAAATTGCGCAGATTGGGGAGTCGCTGGTAGTGAAGGGGATTCAAGAGAAGGATGAGGCCGCCCTTGCGTTTTTCCCAATAGTTCTGGAAGATCTCCTTGAGTTCGGCTCCCGAGAAGTCGTCACTGGGAGAAATGAGCATGACGAGGTCGGCGTCTTGAGGGATGACGGTGTTCTCAGTGAAGGGAAGAGGGACAACGCGGAGATTCTGGCGTAGCCCGCCCTCGCTCACGAGGACGCCCCCGGCGTTTTTTCCCTGGGCGTTGGTGGGCAGGCGTCCCTTGCCCATGATGACATAGGCGACCTGCTGTTTTTCCTGCGCCGCCGCGATGATGGTGGATGTCAGTGAGCGTTCGAGATGGTAGCGAGTGACGTTGCCCCGCTTCGATCTCCCGTCGCGGAACATCATGTTTTCCGCCCGTTGAAACATGTCCCGTTCGGTCACGACTTGGTAGGGCCCCACCTGGTTGGCGGCCTCACCGGTGGCCCCGAGGTTCTCCGTCTTGCTCACGAGTATCTTGTTCTCGTCGAAGGTGAGATTGGGGTCTTGGTTCTGCAGTTCGGCCACGGCAGCGGGGTCTCGCAGGGGATCGATCCAGCGGACCACGAGCCGGTCGCCGGAGGCCTTCTGGTAGAGTTCGATCATGCGATGAGTGTAATGATAGACATCGCTCGTCCGGCTGAAAGCCACGGTGAGGTAGAGATCCTGGGAGAGATTGGAGAGGATCTGTTTTGTCTTTTCGCTGAGAGAGTAACGTTTGGAGGGCGTGTGGTCCCACTGGACGAACTTGCGGCAGCTCAGCATGTTGACGATGCCGACGATGATCAGGAGGAGGACCACCTGCACCAGCACGTTGAGGCCGATGCGAAAGCGCTTGATGGTGGACTTCGCGGGTTGGGTATTGTCTGGATCAGCGGCCATTTAAACTTTCCATTTTCGGTAGTCGAGCACCTGGTGGGTGAGTGCCAGAGTGAGCGTGGCGAAGCTCAGGTAGTAGACGAGGGGCCGGGTATCGAAGAGCCCGGAGGCGTAGTTGCGCATGTGCTCGATGGGCGAAATGTATTCGAGAAACTCGATGGTGATCGGCGGGAGGTCACTGGCCAGGAGGCGCACGTAGCCGAGGAGGAAGTAGATGAGGAGGATGGTGAAGGAGATGACCGCGGCAATGATCTGATTGGATGTCAGGGCCGAGGCGAGGCAGCCGATGGCGACGAAGAAGGTGCCGATGAGGAAGATCATGGCGTAGCCGCCGTAGAAGGATGGGGAACCGAGGGCGGCGATGGAGCCCACGGCGGACTCGTTGGTCACCCGCTCGAAATAGAGCATGTAGAACATGCACGGGAGGTAGAGGATGAGGTAGAAGATGAGTGCGGCGAAGTACTTGGAGAACACCATTTGCCAGGTCTGGACGGGCGCGGTGAGCAGGGGTTCCATGGTGCCGAGTTTCTGTTCTTCGGAGAACAGCCGCATGGTGATGAGGGGGACGATGAGGATGAAGATGAGCCAGAAGGGGATGTTGAGTAGCATCACGTGATTGAGGCTCAGAGAGGCCCCCTCACTCTTGAGATCCTTGACCGAGCGCAGGAAGATGATGCCGTGCAGGAGGGAGACGGCAGCGATGACGATGTAGGCCACGATGGACTGGAAATAGGCGCGCAGTTCGCGGCTGAGGAGGATGAAGAACGTCCGCATGAAAGGGAAGGGCCGTTGGGTAGCTTTGATTAATCGTGCTGATGCATCGTGAGTTCGGCGAAGACATCTTCCAGAGACACGCCCTTGCGGCTGAGTTCTCGCAGCGGCCACTGTTCTTTGCGGGCCAGGCGATCGATGGATTCGCGCACGTCCTTGTTGGCTTCGACCTTGAGGACAAAGAGGTGCCAATCGTTGCTGCTCTTTTCCAGGCGGGTTTTCCGCACGGCGGAGAGGTCGTCTAACTTGGCCTGAATGAAATGCGGGTCCCCTTTGAGTTCGACGCGGACGGTGCCGGCGCTACGCATCCTGCCGGCGAGACTTCGCGGTTCGCCGATGGCCTGGATCTTGCCTTGATTGATGATGATGACCCGGCCGCAGGTCATCTCCACCTCGGGCAGGATGTGGGTGGAAATGAGGATGGTGTGGTCCTCGCCCAACTCCTTGATGAGCGAGCGGACTTCCCGGATTTGATTGGGGTCGAGGCCGTTGGTGGGCTCGTCGAGAATGAGCAGGGGAGGCTTGTTGACCAAGGCATCCGCCAGGCCCACCCGCTGACGAAAACCCTTGGAGAGGGTGCCGATCATCTTCCGCCGCACTTCGTGCAAGCCGCAGCGCTCCATGGCGTCGCCCACGGCTTCCCGCATGGGCTTTCCCTTGAGGCCTTTGAGCGCCGCGCGGAACCGGAGATACTCCTTGATCCGCATGTCATTGTAGAGGGGCACGTTTTCCGGCATGTAACCGATGCGCCGCCGCACCTCGAGCGAGTCTTTGAAGACATCGAGCCCGTCGATCTCCGCCTGGCCGGAGGAGGGGGGAAGGTAGTTCGTCAGAATCCGCAGGGTCGTCGTCTTCCCGGCACCGTTGGGTCCCAAAAACCCCACGATCTCTCCACGGCCGACCTCGAAGGACACCGAGTCGAGGGCGGTGTGCCCGGAGTAGCGTTTGGAGAGATTCTCGACCTTGATCATGGCTCAAAGTGTAGCGGTTGCGCGCAATGTCTCGCAGAATCTCCCGGACGGCGCCAGAAAAAGAAAATGGGAAATTTCCGGCTTCGGGAGCATGATCGTTCCCTTGGCGGATGGGCCTTTCGGCAGTGCCGAGCTTGGGTGTGGGGCGGCCGGCTTACTGGCGGCTTTTAGCTAGGCCGGGGCGAGCGTCTCGAAGCTGGCCAGAGCCTGGACAACCTCGTGGACGGTTTCGTCGAGGGTCGAGGTCCCGGCGGTGACCCCGACGCGGTCGACGCCTTCGAACCACTCGGGTTTGAGCTCCTCGGCACGCCCCACCCGGTGGGCTTGGACGCCGTAGCCGCGGGCGGTGAGGACCAATTGCCGGGTGTTGTTGCTATTGGCCCCGCCGACGGCGATGACGACCTCCACCTGTTGGCAGAGGTCACGCAGCGCGGTCTGGCGGTCCTTGGTGGGTTGGCAGACGGTGTCCACGTAACGGACCTCGCTGTCGGGGAACGCAGTCCGGAGACCGGCCACGAGTTGGTCTACGCGGGTGGTTGGCTGGGTGGTCTGGGAGACGACGCCAAACCGCGGATGCGGGTCGAGCTGGGCGATGTCATCGAGACTGAGGATGACGTCCGACTGGGGAAAGTCGCCCGTGAGGCCAAGGACCTCGATGTGGCCGCGTTTGCCCACGACGACCGGATGGTAGCCCTCCCGCACGAGCTGGGCCAGCGCGGTGTGGGCTTTCTTGACCAGCGGACAGGTCGTATCCGTGACCCGGAAGCCCTCCTGGTTCCAAGCGCGCCGATCGCGATCGGCGGCCCCGTGGGCCGTGATGACCACCTGAGGGGTGCGCGCACTCTCGAGATCGCGCAGTTGTCCGCGTTGCACACCGAGGCGGTCGAGCTGGGCCGTGACCACCGGATTGTGGACGAGTTCTCCCAGGATCGTGGTGGGGCCGTTGGTGGCGGCGTTGCGGGTGGCGGCGAGGGCATCGCGCACGCCGAAGCACATGCCGTAATGTTTCGATAGGATGATCTTCATGGGGTTCGCGGGAGGAGGAGGGAGTCGAGCTCGCGCCCGGCGTCCCGGATTTTGTTAGTCAGTCGTTTCTTCCTTGCTGGACGATGGCTTCAAGGATCTTGAGGTAGTCATGGAAAGCTTGGCGGCCGGAATTGGTGAGGGCATAGATGGTGCGTCTCTTCACGGTGTTGTCCTTAGTCATGGATACGTAGCCCTTGTCGTTCAGGGTGCGCAGATGGGTGATGAGATTGCCGTCGCTCATGTTGAGATCGGCTTTGAGGTCCTGGAAACTCCATTCCATGCGGCTGGCCAGGAGCGTCATGATCGAGAGTCGTCCCTTTTCATGGATGGTCTTGTCGATCTTGGAGAAGTCGATCATGAAGCGTTGACGGGATATTAGGAAGCGCGCTGCCAGGCGCGCACGCAGAGTCCGTAAATCAGATGATACACGCCGAAGGTGATTCCCATGATGAGCGCGCTGGTTCGTTGGGGCCCGAGTTGAACGAGGGTGAAATCGATCTCCCACCAGTGCAGGCCTAACAAGACCGCGCCGGTGAGGGTGAAGACGAGGCCCAAGACCCGGAGTGAGCGGGGGCTAAACCCGTGAGTAGCGAGGAGGGCGAGCCCGTAAAAGGTGGTCCAGACGAGCGAGGCGGCGACGATGTCCCGAGGGGGGCCGTATCCCAGCGTCAATCCGAGGACGCCTCCGCAAAAAATGGCCGGGAGGATGGCTTTGAGAGCCATGTGCAGCCCGGAGGAGAGGTAGGGTTCGTTTTCCCGGCGGGCGGTGCGCCAGATGAGCCCGTGATGGAAAAGGTTGATGGCGACAAAGACGGCGAGCCAGACCGTGACCGCCGTCGTTGGGACGAGGGACTCATGAAGGAGGAAGAGGGCGACGGCGGTGATGACGGCGGCGAGTCCGCCAACGAGGGCGGTGGGAACGGTGACGGTTCGATAGACGGTGGCCTTCTCCATGAGCCCACGGATCAGCTTCAGATGTTCCAAGGCGGTGTCTGAGTCGCTCATGGAATTACTTTGTAACACAAAGTTAAAAGAGGTCAACTTCCGTTCTTCGGGCGGATCAGGCGCTTTACTTACAGAAATTACGATTTTTAATAGTGGTTTATGATCCGTTGCCTCTCTTCACCCCGCTGGATGCGGCATTTGGCGCTGACCATCGCCGTTGTTGGGCTTTCGCTGGGGCTTGGCGGACGGCTCGGTGAGGCTTCCGCTCAGGATTACGGCTTGGACACCCTGGAGCCGATTGGCCCCTACCTGGACGGTGTGTTTTTCCCCCGGGCGCCGGACGGCAATGGCGGCGCCGAGCCTCCCGCGCTGCTCTCCCAGACGGGCGCCTTTGAGGATCTGGAGACGCTGACCCCTCGCGCGGGATTGATTCCCTACGGGGTGAATTCGCCCTTGTGGACCGATGGTTCGGTGAAGCGGCGGTGGATTGCGGTGCCGAATGACGGCGTGGCGGACTCCGAGGCGGAGCGAATCCAATTTGCCGCCGAGGACTCGTGGAGTTTTCCCGCGGGTACCGTCTTCGTGAAGCAGTTTGACCTGCCGGTCGATGCGCGCGATCCGACCCGGATTCGGAAGGTGGAGACCCGCTTCATGGTGCGAGCGAGTGATGGCTCGATTTATGGTGTGACCTACCAATGGCGGGAAGACGGCTCCGATGCCGACCTCCTAACAAACGGTGCCTCGGAAGAGATCGAGGTGACCTCGGCGAATGGAACGGTGGGTCGACAGACGTGGTCATTCCCCAGCCGGGAAGACTGTGCTTCCTGCCACAATCCCTCCGTCGGTTATGTGTTAGGTGTTCGCACCCACCAGGTGAACGGCGATTACACTTATCCCAAAACGGGGCGGAGGGACAATCAGTTGCGCACCTGGAATCACCTTGGGCTTTTCACGTCCGCCCTGGATGAAGCTGCCATCCCCGGCTACTTGAAATCGGTCCGGATCGACGACACCACGGCGAGCCTGGAACATCGCGTGCGCTCCTACCTGGACGCGAACTGCTCATCCTGCCATCGACCGGGTTACCTGGCGGCCGCCTTTGACACTCGCCTAACGACGCCGTTGAGCGAGCAGGCACTGGTCGATGGATTGGTGTTCTACGAACTTGGAGTGCCCAATGCCCGTGTCATCGCCCCAGGGAGTATCGAACGAAGTCTGCTTCATCGTCGCATGAGCGCCTTGGGGCTGCATCAAATGCCTCCCATTGGCCGCAACTTGGTTGATGCGGAAGCCGTGAGTGTGTTGAGTGAGTGGATCCTCTCTCTCGAGACGGATACGGGAGACGAGAACCGCTCGCCTCTGGCGCAGGACGACGAGGCGAGTACCATCGCGGGTGTGCCGGTGGAGATTCCCGTGCTGGCCAACGATACCGATTTGGATGAGGATCCGCTCTCACTTGAGACCTGGACCTCTCCGGCCAATGGTACGTTGGCGGTGTTGGAGAGCGGTTTCGTGCGCTACACACCGGCGGCGGGATTCACGGGGAGCGACACTTTTAGTTATGTCGTGAACGACGGCCGCGGTGCGTCGTCGAACCAGGCCACGGTGAGGATTCAGGTCTTTTCCGGGACGAACGAATCGGCCATCCTGTTCCTCGACCGATCCAGTCGCCTGGTCGACCCGTCGAGTAGGAGCCGCATTTGCATGGCCGTGGCTGACATGGACCAGGATGGCTTGGATGATATCGTGCATCTCCATGACGGGTTGGAGCTCCACGTGGACTATCAGGAACCCAATGGAGCCGATTTCAGCGGGCACTACCTGGACGACTTCGGAGGGCAGGTCCAGCTCGGGGTTTGCGTGGCCGATGCCGACGGCAATGGATATCCTGACATTCTGCATGGAGGGTACTACGACGGTCTCTATTTGCACTGGAATAACGGCGGGCGTTTCTCCTATGACAGGATCAGGCTGACCAATCCGCGGGTATTTCTCCAGGCGGTCAATTTTGCCGATATCAGTGGAGATGGTTTGTTAGATATCTTCGCCTGTCATGACTTGGGGGACAATGCGAAGTTCCGCAACGCCGGGAGCCGTCAATTCGTCTACGACAACGGCCTGCTCGATACGAGGACGACGCCCGTGAGCGATAACTCGGGGAACTACGGGAGCGTCTGGACGGACTATGACGGCGATGGGGACCTCGATCTGTATCTTTCGAAGTGCCGCAGCGGGGTCACGAGTTCGTCCGATCCGAGACGGGTGAACATGTTCTTTCGCAATGAGGGGAATGGGTCCTATACCAACGTGGCGGCGCAGTTGGGGATGGACTTCGGACAGCAGTCGTGGGCGGCAGACTTCGGAGATATCGACAATGACGGTGATCTCGATTGCTTTGTCGGCAATCATGGAAGCCGCAGTCTCTTGATGCGCAACAACGGGGATGGGACGTTTTCGGATCGAACGAACGCCAGTGGCATTGATTACAACCAACGAGTGATGCAGAATGTGTTTCGGGATTTCAACAACGACGGGTGGCTCGACCTCCTGGTTACGGGTGATCCGCACGCTCTTTGGTTGAATGACCGGGATGGAACGTTTACCGAGGCTGACAATCCATTCACCTCTTCGTCGGTTCAATCCTGCGCCGTGGGCGACCTCAATCACGACGGCTTCACGGATGTCTATGCCGGCTATGCCCGGATCTACGAATCTCAGCGAGGCGTCAAGCCGGACAAACTCTTTCTCGCTTCGCCCAATGGCAATGGCTTCCTCTCGGTGACGCTCAAGGGCGTGGTTTCGAACCGCTCGGCGGTGGGTGCACGGATGGAACTTCACGGGTCGTGGGGCATTCAGGTCCGCGAGGTGCGCGGCGGAGAGAGTTATGGGATTGGGCATAGTTTTACCCAGATCTTCGGACTGGGGAACGCGGCTTCGGTGGACAAGCTGGTGGTGCGTTGGCTCTCGGGAACGATCGACGAGATTTTCCAACCGGAACCTAACCAATTCCTGGCATTGAGCGAAGGCAGCGCCGCGCTGCCGGTATTGGCCAATCCCGGTTTGCAGGTGAATGAGGTGGGCGATTCTGTGAGGTTAGTCCTCGAGGCCGAGGATCCCACGGGCGATACCCTCCGCTATGAGTCCGTCAATCTTCCTGCGGGCCTGGAGATCGACGGACAATCGGGCATCATTAGCGGGACCTTGGCCAACGAGGCCGCGGGGAGTTCCAGTGTGGTGGTCTCGGTGAGCGATTCTTGGGGCACGGTGTCGCAGGCTTTCGCCTGGGACGTGCGTCTTCCCGAGGCGGCGCCCGCGGTCGTCTTGTCGACGGAGGCCTCGACGGTCTCAGGGGCTTTCCAGGTGACGGCTCGTTTTACCCGGCCCGTAACGGGTCTCACATTGAGCCGATTCGTGGTGACTAACGGAGTGGCGAGTGCATTCACGGGGAGCGGCGCCACCTACCGATGCACGGTGACTCCGGCTGAGGCGGGAGAAGTGACCGTACGCTTGCCGGAGAACGCGGCCTTTGATGGGCGCGGGCAGGGCAATCTGACCTCGAACACGTTGCCGGTGGTGTATCGGGCGCCGGCGGTGGCGCCGCGAATCACGCGATTCACGGCGACGCCTCAGACCGTGCTCTTGGGTGAGGGTTCCCTCCTCGCCTGGACGGTCGAAGACGGCGGTGCTCCCTTGACTGCGCTCGAGATCGACCCATTCGTGGGCTCGGTGTTGGGTGAGAATGAATTCCCCGTGCAGCCTGGGGGAACGACGGCCTACACTCTAACGGCGGAGAATGAAGCCGGTGTGGCCACGGCGAGCGTGACGGTGACGGTGGATCAGTCTGCGCCGATCGAGGACAGTCTGAGCAATCTCGTGGCTCCGGGGAGCGTGGCTCATGGGGATGCGGCACGGGTGAGTGTGGACTACGCGTCGACGGGCGATCGCGAGTTGTGGGTTTGGCTGCAGGACTCGAACGATGGCTGGCGGACGGCGGCTCAGGGGCAGGTGAATGTGGGAGCGGCCTCTGGCACACACACCTTTGATCTGACGATCGATGGGGGAGCGCGCGTGGGTGATGGGTATGTGTGGGCCGTTCGGCTCTTGCCGCCCGGGTGGTCGACGGCGGCTGACGCGCTGGCGGAGCAATACAGCCTCGCCGATGTCCAGCGCGGGGTCTTGCCTCCGCAGACGGATGCGTTAGGGGATCTGGTTCTGCCCGAGGAAGTACTGAGTCCAAGCCAGGTGACCTTGGAGGTTCCGTATCAGGCAACGGAGCGCCGGGAGATTCGGATCTTTCTCCATGACTCGGAGGACAATTGGTTCACCATCGCCCAGGGGAACGCCACGGTGGAGCCCGGTGCCGGCGTGCACGAGTTCCAGCTACCGGTATTGTCGCAGGCGCGAGAGGGTGGTGGCTATGTGTGGGCGGTGCGCTTGCTTCCGCTGGGGTGGACGGTGGCGGATGACGCCCTGGACGCGGATTATGGGAATGCGAGTGTCCGGCGAAACGCGGGTGGACCTGCCGCCCAGGATCTCTTGACGTCGGTGGAGGCGCCCGGTGGCGTGAAGCCTACGGAGGTGGTGACCGTGCGGGTGGAGTACGAGGCCACCGAGCGTCGTGACCTGGGCATCTGGCTTCATGATTCGACGGACAATTGGCGGACCATTGGGCATGGAATGATCAAAGTGGAACCGGGGATTGGAACGCAGTCCTTTGCCATTGGGATTGTGGGGGACGCGCGCCTGGGGTCGGGCTACATCTGGGCGGTGCGGCTCTTGCCGGAGGGGTGGGCCACGGCCGACGATGCCCTCGACGCCTTTTACAAGGATGCCTCTGTCAACGAGCGGGTGGGGTCGGATTTGGTGAATTTGGCAGTGCTGCCGGCGGCGACCGCCACTCAATCCTCGGTCTACGGGTCCATTTTCGAGGCGGCGCTGGCGCGTGATGGCAACACGGACGGCGATTGGCGCAACGGGAGTGTGACCCATACGGAACTGGAGATCGACCCCTGGTGGGAGATCGATCTGGGCGGGATGCACACCGTGGATCACCTCTTGGTCTGGAACCGGACGGATTGTTGTGTGGAGCGGCTGGCCTCCTATCATGTATTCATCAGCGAGGCTCCGTTTGCCACGGCCGATGCCGGAGCTCTGATGAACGACCCGGGCGTGATCCATTACACTTTCGCTGAGGCGCCGCTGCCCACGCAGCGGGTGGACGTGGGTCTCGAGGCGCGCTATGTGAGGGTGCAGTTGGCCGGTGCCGACTACCTGAGCCTGGCGGAGGTCGAAGTCTATGGTGCCTACGAGGGCGAGCGGATCAATGGTCTCACCTACTCTTACTACGAGGGTACTTGGACCGAGCTTCCCGATTTTGAGAGCCTCAGCCCGCTCCGCACCGGGACTCTTTCGAATTTTGACCTGACGCCGCGCAGGCGAGACGATTTTTTTGCCCTGCGCTACCGCGGCTGTTTTGTCATTCCCGTCGCGGGCGAATACACCTTCACCTTGGTGGCGGACGAGGGGAGTCAACTCGATCTCGACGGGAGCTTGCTCGTGGATCAGGATGGGACGGCGGGCGAGAGGGCGGCCAGCGTGACCCTGACGGAAGGACGACACGCCTTTGAGTTGCGCTATTTTGATAGTAGTGGCGACGAGAGGCTCGAGGTTTACTGGGAGGGTCCGGGAATCGCTCGCCAGCGGATTCCGGATGCGGCCATGGCGTTGAATGAGGACGACCGGAGTGTGGGGTTTCATCACGTGGGGCGGCAGGTGCCGTCGAACGACAACGCCGATGGCGACTTGCTCGACCTGACAGCGGAGTACGCCTTGGGACGGAATCCCCACCTGGCTTCGATGAAGGATGTGGGCCTTGAATTCGAGACTGAGGGTGTTGGTGCCGCCGGCCTGACCATCGTCTATGATCGTCCCGCGAATCACGCGGAGATCGACTACGACTTGGAAGTGAGTTCTGATTTGCTGACCTGGACAGAGATCCCCGTTCCCGATGCTCTGGAAAACGTGTCCTACGGTTGGGAGCGGGTGCGTTATGAGGGCATGGCGGCCCGGCCCGGCGTGGGCCCGGAGCGTGGCTTTGCCCGCTTGCGGATCCGGCATCACGCGTGGAACCACGAGACGACCACGCCCATACTCGGTTGGTATGCCACCACTTTCGGTGGCGGTTTTCAGACCCACGGAGTGAGTTTGAAGGCGGCGCCGGTGCATGCCAGTTGGGTTGCTCAGGTGGACGTGGAGCGCGGGCTCCTTCACCTGGCGGCGGGGGGCCTCAATGATTTGGACTCTGCGGGGAACTATTACGTCGAGCTGAGAGATGGCCCGTATGAGGGGCACCGGTGGGAGATCGATCTCGATCGATCCACGGACCAAAGCCTGGCCCTCAACCGGCTCTCTCCACTGAACACCTTAGGGGTGTTGCCGGATACTGGGCTTCGGCTGAGCCAAGTCGTTATTCAACGGCATCGAACATTGGGGGAAGTGTATCCGGTGACCGGTTTTCATGGGGCGAGGGACCCGGCCTCGGCGGATCAGCTGCAGTTCTTCAATGGCAAGAGCTATGAGGGCTATTTCCTGCTCAGTGGGGGTGAGCGGCACGGTTGGACCTCGATTGGGGATGCCGACTTGGCGGACAAGCGTGGCGCGATTATTCCGCCGGGCACGGGGATCTTCGTCAAGCGGTCGGCCGCGGAGGGAGAGATGACCTTAGTCGTCACCGGGTATGTGCGCGAGCGTGGTTTCGTCCAGCGCTTGCACCCGGGCTACAACTTCTTGGCCTCCGCCACGCCGCTGACGATGAGTCCGGAATCTCGTGACCTGAGGGTGGCGCATGGATTGATCGGGGACTCGGATCCCGCTCGGGCGGATCAGATTCAATTTTGGTTGGGGGATGAGAACGACGGCGCGCCGGGTTACGAAGGCTATTTTCTCCTCGATACCGGAGGCTTGGAGGGCGGCTACTGGACCGGGATTCAGGATGCGCAGTTGACGAATGAGGATGCCACCCTCCTCTTCCGGGGAGATCGGGGCTTTTTCTTCCGCTCGGGTGACGGCGTGTCGTACGGCCGAGTTTACCGCGTGCCCGGGCCAGAGATTGAAAGAGATCGTTAGGGGCTCGTGGGCAACTCGGGACTGGCCATTCGTCTCCCGCTCTTTTAGGGTGAACTCATGTGGTGTCGTGCGGCTTTTCCGGTTTTTACTATCATTGTTCTTGGACTCGTTCCACTCGTTGCCCAGGCGGGTAAAATCTATTGGTGCGATCGCAATGCCGGTTTGGTGCAGCGGGCCAACTTGGACGGTTCTGAGTTGGAGACCTTGATCGAGGTGGACTCGAACAATTTGCGGGGCATTGCCGTCGATATTCCGGACGGGAAACTCTATTTCGCCGATAATGACGCCAAGACGATTTCACGGGCGAACCTGGATGGGAGTCAATTGACGGTGGTGGTCACCGGCGATCTCGGATTTCCCGCGGACGTCGACTTGGATTTGAAGAATCGAAAACTCTATTGGTGTGATCAGAGCCATAGTGTGATCGAGCGGGCCAATCTCGACGGATCGGCGAGGGAGACGGTGATTGAGACCTCGCAGCCCTACTACCTCGATTTAGATCTGATCAATAATCGACTGTTTTGGGGCGATTTTTTCGCGGGAAACATTCACTATGTATCGCTTGCCGGTGGTGCCAGTGGGGTGCCGGTGAATGTGCTCACGGGTCAGGCGCGCGTTCGGGGAGTGAAGCTTGACCTGGCGCGGGGTGAGGTCGTTTGGTGTAATCGCCAGTCCAATCACGTCCAGCGCCAGAAGATCGACGGGGGCTCCCCGCACACCGTGATCACGGATTTGGACACGCCGCACGGGCTCGTCATCGATCCCGTGGCCCGCAAGGCCTACTGGTGTGATACGGGAACGGATCGACACCATAACGGGGGCAAGGCGGTTAATCGCACGGATCTCGATCAGGGCGGGCCGCTGGAGACGGTGGCCCAATTGTCCCAGCCTTGGGATGCCGATCTCGATTTTCGCACGACCACCTTCGACCAGTATGTGGCGCGTTATTTCCGCATTGGACGATCCGAGGAGGAGACAGCGGTGGAGGGAGATTTTGATGCCGATGGATTCAATCAATTATTGGAGTATGGCACGGCGAGTCATCCGGAGCGGAAGGATTTAGTGCCGCGCTACTCGGTGGAAATGGAGGCCGGTGAGCCGGTTTTTCACTATGAACGCTTCGAGGGATCGAGTGATTTGGATTATATGGTGGAGGTTTCGGACGATATGGAGGTCTGGCGCTGGAATACGCCCAACGGT
>JANQJH010000006.1 GCA_028281705.1 Verrucomicrobiales bacterium | reverse complement strand
CGCCGTCCTCGGGGGTGCAATTGAGCACCTTGCCGGCTTTGACCAATGGGCCGTGGTGGTTCGACGACATGCCGTTCCTGATCCCGCCGGTGAGGGACGCGCTGGGCGATGAGGTGCGCTCGCATCTTGGGTTTCCGCGCACCGCCGAGGAGGTTGCGGCCTTGGAGAAGGATATCTCTCAAGTGGTGCGGGAGCTGAGTGAGACCACGCCGGACACGTTGCTGCGTGATGTGGTGGAGCCCTTGTTGCTCACGCGATCGGTCAATGCGGCGCAGGCGCGGAGCCTGATTCCGCCGGAGCGAGCGGCGGCGGACCCGTTATGGAAGCATGCCCTGGCCAACCTCGATCACCGGTTGGGAAATTTGACCGGCGCGGTGATCCACTACCGGGAAGCCATTCGTGCCTATCACACTTCGGACGAGATGGCGAAACATCGCGGGCTCCTGGCGCTCTGTCATTCCGACCTCGGGAGGGCCTATTTCTTGAGCGGGCTGCACGAGGAATCGTTTGAATCTTTTGATAGGGCGATCAAGGCGTTGGGAGAGGAAGACGTGCCGCTCTTTCGCGCCTCTTGTCTGGCGGGACAGGCGGATGCCTGCCGGCGGTTTGAAGCCTGGGAGGAGGCGGAGGAAGCTCTTCTCGCTGCGGCCAAGGCGCTTGATGGCGCGGACCTTGGAGCGGGGCACCCCATGAGGACCTACATTCATCAGCGCTTGGGATGGCTCTACATGGATGACTGGAAGCTCCAGGACGCGCGCGAGGCTTTCGCAGCCGCGATCAGCTCCCGGCGCCTTTGGCTGGAAGCCGCCGGGGATCAGTCGCTCTTCATTCAGCTGCGGCAGCAGCATGACGAAATGGCGTTGGCCATGAGCCAGCGCTACTCGGGGGATACGGATGAAGCCATCCAGGGCTATGTTAGAGTGCGACAGCGGCTCACCGAGATGCGGCAGCGGGTGAACCGGACGCCTTCCATGCAGAGGGATTGGCGTTTGCGCTACTACAACACTTGTGAACGTCTGGGAGACTGCTACCTCTTTAGTGAGACCTTGGGGCCGGAAGCCGCGCGCCATTTTCAGCAGGCGGCGGCTGATCTGCATCGCGAGCTGGCGGACTTGGATCCGAGTGAAGCGGCGGAGTTCCGCATTCAATACGGCCGGCTCTTGGCCAAGGAGACGGTGGCCGAGGTGCTGTATGACCCCGGGATGGCATCCGTGCAAACACTGCGGGGCGAATTGAAGGCGCTCGAACTGGGCGATGCATATGCGGCATTGTTAGAATTGTTCGCCGCCATCGCCGGGATCATTGTCCAGGCTCACGAGACGAGCGATGTTCCCCAATTGCTGACGGAGTTGGATTCCCTCGTGGAGGCAAACAAGGACAAGCAATTCGGGCGGGATGTGCGCGAGATGTTTCTCCTGGCCTGCCGGGCCTTGTCGCCTCGATGTCAGGGGAGCGATGCCGCGACCTTGGCCGGGGTGATGACGCGCCTCTTGCCCCGCGACCCGGTAGATCCGTCAGTGCTTCCTTTTCTCCGGCCGCATTTTGATCGCTTTCTGTCGCTGCGACTGGCCTCCGACGAATTGGATTGGTCGATGGTGCGAGACGTGCATTGGGCCAAGACGGGTTCTCGCCTGGAGCAGGACTGGCCATCGCGTCCCGTGGTCATGTTCTACCTCGAGGCGGAATCGGCCTATGCCATTGGCTTCCATTCGGAGGACGAAACCCATCAATTGGTGCGGGTACCTCATGGATATCGTGACCTCAACGCCCTGGCGGAACATGCGCTGGTAACCAATCTCATCGAGGGGATGGGCGCCGCGGGGCCGTTTGACCTCTATTGGACGGATCACGGCTACATTCCCCCGATCGGCGTGGCGAGGATACCGTTCCGTGTCCCTCTGGGAGTTCAGGTGCATTGATGGGTCGCGGGGATCCTAACAGTACCCGACAGGCGAGACGCCTGTCCCACGTTTCATGCGGCTACTCGATCGGTGGCGCTTTTTCTTCCACGAGCAGGCGGGCGTAGGAGGTCGAGGCTGCTTCGGCTGCGGGCAGCATCCATTCCAGGCGCTCGCGCAGATCGTCGATGGGAACGAGGAGAGCGGGATCATCGCTCAAAGTGGTCCAGGTCTTGAGGTCGGAGGATACCTGAAGACTGAGGACAACGTCCTCCATGCGGGACCAGCGCTCCACCACGAGATGACGGTTCCCGGAATCCGTGGTGACGATGATAGGCGAGGAAGCGAGGGCGGCGTCGATCAAATTCGCTCTTCCCGCGGATCCTGGGCTACCACCTTTTTCCTGGCTCAGTCGCCATTCTGCTCCGTCGTGAACGAGACTGTAGCCTTCCCCATCCGCTTCCTCGGGCCACGGATCCTCATCCGAGTAGCTCACGGAGGCGATGATATCACCGGCGATATCCAAGAGCGTGACGGTTTCGCCGCCATTGCTCAGGCGGGTTCCTCCATCGAACTCTCCAAGGACGCGGACGGCGGAACCGTAGCGTTGGGCAAACAGGGCGGTGTCATTGGTGAGAATCACGCTTTCGCCAGGCTGCAAGACGGCGTCCTCCATGAATTCGAAACGAATGCCCTGATCGAACTTGGATCCCCGCAGATTGACGGGAGCGGACGAGGTGTTTGTCAGTTCGATGAACTCCGGTTCCGCGTCGGAAACGGGATGGTACATCAGCTCGGTGATCGTGGTATTGGCCGCGGAAGCCTGGAGGCCAATGTGATAGGAAGCCTGAGTGAGCGGTCCCCAGGAGTCGAGGCTGAGGATGCGGGCCTTGATCAGTGTGGAGGCCTCGAGGAGGATGGTGGTCGTGCCGGGGATCGCCGCCGGATTGATGGCCCCGCCGGGGAGCCGCGGGTCCGTGCCGTCCGTGGTGTAGTAGAGCGTGCCGCTGGTGAAAATGCTCTTCTTCCTAATCTCCACCGGCGTTCCCTGGGGGAGATAGCGGTCTCGAGGTCTCAGGGCCGGTGCACCGACCTTGGAGGTCCAGCCGGTGAATTTCATTTGATCGAGGGTGATCTCCTCACGGCTACCGTCACCCAATCCGAAGTAGCTCTGTTGTAGCAGGTCGAGTTCGTTGATCCAGTCATCCCGCGTGTAGGGATCGGCCGTCCGCAAGAGATCGCCCCAGCGCGCCGATTCGCCAACGATGCCGCGGTCGATTTCCCGCGCGCGATCCATGAACCTCCGGCGTACGTGGGCATCTGTGAGCACGCCGTCGTCGGCAAAGTGCTCCTGGATCCGGTCCATGAGAAGCACGCGGAACTCGTCGTTTCTCAGGAGGCGTCGAAACACCTCCGCCGGTGTCGACGTGTTGTTCCTCCCTAACGAATTGGCACTCGTACTGAGGAGCGATTCCTCGGAATCCCAACAGACAAATCGAAACCGCCCGTCCTCCGCGCGCTGCCTGAAGGTGTAGGCATTATTGTCAGGCCAATCGCTGTTTCCGATATAGAAATTGATCAACATGTAGTCGATGAGGTTTTCCATGTCGAGAAGTGCGGCGACCTCTTGGTAGACTTGGGCAGAGGCGACGTTACCCCGGACGAGACGGAGGAGGTCGTTCCAGGCGTCGGCATTTCCCGCGCTGATGACCATGCCCTCGGAACGGATCCATTTGATGACGTCGTAGTCGTCCTCATCCCCTCCGAGATAGCCGGGGCCAAACCACTCATCGACCCGTTCGACCAGATTGTAGAGACCCCAGTAGAGACCGTTGATGTAGAGGTGGACGAAGCTCCCGTGGGAGGTGGGATGGCCCATGTCGTGTTGGAGGTCGCGCGGCAGTTGATCCCGGAGGTAGGTGACCCGCAGGAGGGCGGGGTGGGATCTCCAGGGACTGGACCAGGCTTTGCCATTCCCTGCCCGGAGAATCAGTGTGTCGAAGGTGTCCACCGCGGTGTCGGGAAAGAGAGGGTAGCGGAGCTTGGGAGCGCCGTACTCGCTTCGAAAATAGAAGCGAAAGGATTTCTTGAAGCTCTCGGGGTGACGATTCCAACCGCCTTGCATGCGGAAACCGCCGTTGATTTGGAAGGCCCTCTGGCCGTCGGCTTCGAAGTACTCCAGGGACATGGGCCGTTCCCACTCGCGACCCTTGTTCTGGGCCAGGGCGTGGAGCCCGCGATCGGGATCCAAGAGAGAACCGATGGGCATGACGAGTGAAAGAGAAGGCAGCGATTGCAGAGACTCCTTGAGGGCGAATTCCTGCCCGTCCATGTCCTTGTAGGTGATCTGCCGAATGCGCTGGTCGACCTCGTAGTCGGATCGGCGGTTGGGAAGCGGCGCGGTGACGCCGGGGCCGTCGCCCCACGACTCGGGAAAGCCCTCGGGAAATTCCGGTTGATCGAGGACGTCGTCGAGAAAGAGATAAGTGTGAGTGTCCAAGTCTGTCCCGGCGTAGCCCAACTTGCTGGCGTGCGCACGAATGACAGTCGATTTCCCAATCTCAATGGGACCTTCGTAGAGGCGGCTGTTGGCATTGAAGACGCCGGGGATCGATCCGTTGGTGGTGTAGGAGATGATGGCATCGGGGGTTGCCGAGGTGATCTCGAGTTCGATGGGGGCGTCATAAAAACCGCCGGTGAGGGAAAATACGGTGTCCTCGACGAAACCGAGAATACCGTTCTCGTTCGCTTCACCTGGTGTCGGGTTCTCAAAATAGAGCTGCCGCTCCGGGTCGGCGGGATCCAGTCCGAAGGAGACGTCGTCGCGCTGCTTGGGATAGTTCTCGTAGGCTGTCAGGATCGTGCCCTCTGGGCTTGCCAGAGCGAGATAGCCGCCGCTTCTCTCGAGGTCGAGGTTCGCCTCGCCCGGGCTGGATCCCAGGCCAATCGTGAGGTGGCTTCCGGGTTCGAGGGCAATGGCGGGAAACACCCAAACGTCTTCGGCCGCGGCATCGGGATGCGGTGAGGTCCGGAGTTCGAATCCGGCGAGATCGATGGTTTCCGAACCAGGGTGTTGGAGCTCAACCCAGCGTGACTCTCCGCGCGCCTGAAACTCGGTTAGCCTGAGATCGGCGGTGGCTGCTGAAATCAGGGTGGCGAGAACAAGCGCGATTGAAGAGCGGGGCTCCATTGGCCAAGCTGAGCCGAAATCTCCAAGGAGGCAAACGCATGCGCGCAACGGGTGCCTTGATTGAGCCATTTGTTCTTATGGAAAATTTGGTGACCTTAAAAAAATTTAGTAAAAATCGTCCTCTTAAGGTGACCTTGTCGCTCGAACTTCCTTGCGGATTCTCTCCCTCGTATCAGATTGCGGCTGTGATGAAACGTGACTCTTGGGCTGTACTGGGTGCTGTCTGGTTGCCATGGTTTTTTGTTAGTTGTGCCTCGACTGAACTCCCGCAGCAGCCGATCCAGTACCTCGAGGGCATCGCGCCCGCCGGTGGCGGGCATCGGCCGCTTTCGCCTCTCGAAGCAGGCGGGTATTGGGACGGTGACGGCGTGGAAGGATCACCCAAAATCGTCATCGATCTGAGCGATCAGCGGGCCTACTTTTACAAATCGGACGTCTTGGTGGGCGTCACGCCGATCTCCTCGGGCTCTTCCACGCATCGCACGCCGACGGGGAAATTCAAGGTGACGCAGAAGAGCGAGGATCACCGCTCGAGCCGCTATGGCGATTATGTCGACAAGTACGGGAACGTCGTGGTGAAGGACGTGGACAACCAAAAGGACAAGCGTCCTCCGGGGACAAGCTATTTGGGGGCGGACATGGGTTATTTCCTCCGCTTCAATCGTGCTATCGGGATGCATCGTGGATTCTTGCCCGGCTATCCCGCCTCGCACGGATGTGTGCGGCAGCCCGAGTACATGGCGAGGAAGTTTTACGAGAACGCGGAGCTCGGCACGCCGGTCATCGTCGTCCACTAGCTAGCATCGATTGATCCCGGTGACTCTGCGAGAGTTGTTAGCCGACGAAGGTCGTTGGGAATTGGATCCTGCGGACCTGCGCGATCTCCTGCAGGAGCGTGCGACGGCTCCCTTCACGCTCATTGATTGCCGTGAGGAAGAGGAGCATGCGTCCTGGCGGATCGGGGGCGAGGTCTTGTTGCCTCTATCAGACTTTCCAGCCCAGGTGAATCTGCGATTGCAGGGAGAAGACTCGGTGGCACCGATGATCGTCTATTGCCACCATGGAATGCGTTCCCTCCAGGCGGTGCAGTATTTGCGGGCCAAGGGCTTTGAGAAGACCTACTCTTTGCGCGGTGGCATTGAGGCCTGGTCGAACTCTCATCTTTAAAACGTGAGACAGGCGTCCCGCCGGCGTCCCGCCTGTCACTTCGTTAGCCCGCCTTGGTCAGGCCGTTTCGCGTCCTGAATCAAGGCAGCCACCTCACTGCGGGAAGGCATGGAGGGTTGGGCGCCCTTTTTCGTGATGGAGAGTGCGGCCGCAGCGACGGCAAACTCGCCGGCTTGGGCAATGGTGTGTCCGGTTGCCCGGTGCGCGGCGAAGGCGGCGTTGAAGCAGTCGCCTGCCGCCGTGGTATCGACCGCTGGCACAGGAATGGCAGGCCAGTGGTAAGCATCTTGTGAGGTGATGCGGACGGCGCCGCGGGAACCGAGTTTGGCAATGACGTTGCGAATGCCGCGGTGACAGAGCCGGCGGGCGCTCGCGGCGATGGTTTCCAGGGGAGTCTCGGCCTCCAGGGAGTCGCCCGTGAGGAGGCGGAGTTCGCTCAGATTGGGAGTCAAGAAATCGATCGATGGGAACCACTCCTCCGGAATAGGAGCCGCCGGGGCCGGATCGAGAATGACTTGGGTTCCAGAGGCACGAGCGATTCGGATGGCCTCGCCGACCGTCGCCCGCGGGATCTCCAACTGGAGGAGAAGCAGGCCGGTTCCTGACAGCAGATTCTGGCAGTGGTCCAATTGGCTCGCGGCGAAGGTGTGGTTGGCCCCGGGCACCAGGATGATTCGATTTTCTCCCGAGGCATCGACGCCGATGATCGCGGTTCCCGTTGGCTGCGCGGCATCTCGTTGAACGTGGTCCGTTTGCACGCCAACGGAAGACAGGTTTTCGATTTGAGCCGTGCCGAAGTCATCGGCGCCGACTTGCCCGACCATGGCGACGTTTCCTCCCAGCCGAGCCGCGGCATAGGCTTGATTGGCGCCTTTGCCGCCGCAGTAAGTTTGGAAATCTTCACCGACAAGGGTTTCGCCTGGTCCCGGGAAACGCTTCACGCGTGTCACGAGATCGGTATTCAGACTTCCGACGACAACGATGTCGGCAACACTCATTGGGAATACAAGTAGGATTGGTGGATGGAGAGGGGTGGGGTCGTCATAAGCCGGATTCTGTCTGCCTCTCCGAGGAGAGGCGCGCGATCATTTATCTTCCCGCCCGGAAGCGGGACCTCGCCGAGACGAGGGGCGACTATTACCCGGAGACATGGCCAGCGAGCTGGCGGCGGAGCAGGCGACTCCTTTCTCCTGTTCTGTCTTGCACCACACGGGGTTTGTCCTGCCTCCTCCCTCACGGTCGGAGCGGTGAGCTCTTACCTCGCCTTTTCACCCTTACCGCGCCCAAAGGCACGGCGGTATGTTTTCTGCGACACTTTCCGTCGTCACCGGCTTGCGACGGTGACTCCCACGTTTTCACGTGGCGTGTTGCCTTGGGGTGTCCGGACTTTCCTCTCACCGCCGAAAGGCGGCGAGCGATCGCTCGGACCCCACCCCCGCGGCCATGGTGGCGGTTCCTTGAGAATTCGCAACCGCCGATCTCCACGAACTTCACGAGATCTCTTTCACGGAAGCGGCCAATCGTCGCACGGTATCCGCCGGCGTGACATAGCGCATGTACTCTTCGGATCGAAGCGCGGTGCCCATGAAAACGGCGTCATTGCGAAAGGACATGGCACTGGGCTGCGCCGCCGGGGCGGCCACGTGGATCTCCGAGGCGCCGGTTTCCTGGACGACGCGGTGGAGATTCTTCAAGGTGATGCCGCATCCTGGCATGATGCTGATCCGGCCGGCGGCGCGCTCGATCAAGTCGCGGATCAGCTCCGTACCCTCGAAGACCGACGGCTCCTGACCGGAGGTGAGGATGCGATCGGCGCCGAGATCGATGAGGGTTTCGAGGGCCTCGAAGGGGTCGCGCGTCATGTCGAAGGCCCGGTGAAATGTCACGGGCAGCGGGCGCGCCAGCTCGATGAGCCTGCGAGTACGCTCCTGGTCTACGGTGCCGTCGGGATTGAGGAGTCCGAAGACCAGGCAATCGACCCCTTCCTCCTTGAAGATGCGGACGTCCTCCTCCATGACGGCGAACTCCTCCTCCGTGTGGCAGAAATCGCCGCCCCGGGGGCGCACCATGACGGAGAGGTCGATCTTGGCGCGCCGCTTCGTTTCCCGGATGGCTCCCAGACTCGGCGTGGTGCCTCCTTCGAGGAGGTTGGCGCAGAACTCGACGCGCTGGGCGCCGCCTTCAGCCGAGGCGATGGCACTCTCGACGGAATCGATACACATTTCGAGGATCATGCCGCCGAATGAGCATGCGATCCCGGGCGACCTCAAGTCCGATTGTGGGCTTCTTGCGCGGATCGGGTGATGGATGGCGTCGAGGGTGCATGAATCCAGTGAACTCCCAGGCCCCGAAAGGAGGTGATGCGGACACTCCTGCCCGCTCGGGATGCGTGGCCATGGCATGCGGTGATCGGGGTGATGGAGCGACTAGCAGAATATCTATTTTCCGTTAACTAGATCATCCCGTATAGGAGATGGGCGCGATGTTCATGGGAATACGTAGTTGTTATGAACTAGATCGATTATTCTAACATCAATCCTAGGTAATCATACCGATGAAATTGGGTATTTCTACCTAGTAGATTCCCTAAAAAACAATTTGCGTCTTAGGTTAGTCTGATCAAGTTAGGCATCACGATCGTTCATGCTTAGTTTTGTGGTCACCAAAAAGGTGCCTGTCAGGGATCTAGGATGTTCCATCGACGATCACGCATCAAGAAACGAATCTAAACTTCGACACGAACATGCACATCAATGTTATCGTTCTTGGTGTTGTTGCCATTTCTCTCGGGGCCGCAACACTTCGCCCGCTACAAGCCCAGCAATCACAGTCTCTCCCCTACGAGGCCACATTCGAATCGGAGAACGGTTTCGCCGCCGGCAGCGTCGACAGGCAACGCGGTTTCTCCGTCGTCCGCGGCGAGGCCCAAGTCCGGGAGAGTCGTGGACGCGCAGGCTCCGCCGGTCTCGAACTTCACCCGTCTCGTCCCTTCGGTATCGTGCAGCTGAGCATTGATGCCAACTTGGATGAGGGGAGTTACAACGACCGCGTCGTCCACACAGAATTCTACGTCAGGCCTGGCGCCATCGGTGGCGAGGAATCGGATCAGTTCGCCGACGTCGAGGGAAGTCTGACCGGATTCTTCAAGATCGACGACGCCGGTGAACTCCACATCTACGACGGCAGCAACGGCAGCAACGGTGACGATGGGAACGGCGGGCAATGGCTGCCCACGGGGACGCGCTTCACCCTCGATGAAGCCGGCAATGCCGAGGACTGGATCCATCTCGCCTTCCGGCAGGATTTTGGCAATGGGCTCTGGGATGTGGCCATCAACGGGAACATCTTCCGGGCCAACCTGGCAATGAGCCAGCAGGCGGACACGCTGGAGACCATCGAGTTTATCGGTCAGAGTCGCATGCCGCTGTATCTTGATGACGTCCGGGTGAGCCGGGATGCGTTGGCCTTTGAGGATACCGATCGCGATGGATTGCCGGACGCCTGGGAGCGGGTGCGCGAGCTTCCCAGCGGGAAGGCGGGGCGCGATGATGATCCCGACGGTGATGGATTGAGCAACGTGGAAGAATGGGTCCTGGCCACGAGCCCGACGACGGCGGATAGCGATGGGGATGGTGTGAATGATGGGGATGAGTATGTTGCGGGAACGAATCCTCTGGGTGGCGAAGACGGTCCGGAGGCCGCGGCTCAAACGGCGCAGTCGGGTGAGTTGGTGTTGACCGCATTGAGTTGCGGCGAAACCTACGCTGGATTTCAGGTCTCGCTCTACGGCGGGTATTACGAATCCATCACGGGATTCTATTACCTCTACGCGTATTCCGTGCCGGACTATCAGACCCTGAATCCTTCCTATCAGTATGTATCGGGTGGCGTTGGAAACGTTTGGCTGAACACAACAACCTATGTGCCGAACGGGCGTCTTGATGTCGCCGTGACGACGAGTCTCGGAAACACCTATTCGGGATCTTTTGGTTTCTCCTGCGAATGCGGATGTGGCTGTCTTGATGTGTGGTCCGTTGGCAGCGTGGACTTTCAGTTGGTGCTGGGCAGCAAGGATTACGGTCGATTCGGACAGTATCTTCAGGTCAAAGAACCGACCTGGACGGATCGCGTCTATT
This sequence comes from Verrucomicrobiales bacterium, assembly GCA_028281705.1. Classification (GTDB taxonomy): domain Bacteria; phylum Verrucomicrobiota; class Verrucomicrobiia; order Verrucomicrobiales; family DEV007; genus JAACDM01. The sequence continues at coordinate 1,774 of JANQJH010000006.1, read as the reverse complement.
CGAGAAGCTCGGTGAGGTACGCCGGTCCACCAGAGTCCAAGGGTATTTCAATGGTCGGCGATGTTCCCGTGCTCGATTGGGTGAAGACCGATACGCAGTTCACCAAATTGAGCGACTTGCCTCACGGTTATCTCGTGGAGTCCTATCATCTCGACCAAATAAATGAGAGCCATGAGGTCTCGGGCGAGCCTTTCAAGCGCTACCGCATTGAGAACCCGGATCCCCAGGGCCTCGAAAGGGTCAAGCGTTTGCGCGTTATGGAAGAGATCGGGCGGCCTTCCGTGCGCGAGTACCGTTTTCACGAGAATCACGGCGTGGAAGAGTGGGAGTTGTATGAAGGCGCCATCGGGTCTCATCTCGAACGTCCGTTGCGTTACACCAAGATGACCTCGACGTCGTCAAACGACGGCTCCACTTACAAGAGCAGACCGAACACGGTCGAATTTCATGAAAAAGGTCACTGGGATGAGGCCACGGGCCAATTGGTCCTGGATGAGGTGACGAAGAGAGTCTACAGGCAGTATCCCTTCGGGAAGAAATTGGTGGAGGAAACGCGTGATCCGGGCGGAGAGAACCTGACGACGCGTTACGGTTACCTTGAGGATTTCGAAGAATTTGATCCCGAGGAGAATCCCGGAGGCTTCGCCCAGCTGCAGCCGCAGTGGGAAGAGCGGCCCGATGGCGGCTGGGTTTGGTACGGCTACAATGAGATGGCGCGTCGCGATCGCGTGGTCACGCCAGTGGGGAACACGCCCAGGCCCGACCATCTGCCCGATCCAGGAGAAGGCTATCGCGTGGTGCAGACGGATTATTTAGCGAGTGGCCTGAAAAAGCGGGTGACGGAATCTGTCAATGGTGTGACTGAGAGTGTGACTACCACGACTCAGTTGACGATGGCGGACGGACTCGTTCGGGAAGTGGTCGAGTTACAGCGCGGCAATGAGATCGAATCCACGATTTCCTTTAAAGATGCCAAGACCAATCGGCTGGTGCGCCAGGAGAATCACGATGGCAGCATAGTCACGGTGGATTTGGTTGAGGAAGGGGATATCCGCACGGAAACACGCTTTGCGGGAGCGGCTGATGGTTCGTTTGGAACCGTGACGAGCACGAGAACGCATCGATCGGGGTTGGTGATGGAGAAGAAGGTCACCGATGTGAAGTCCTCGGTGGTGACCCAGCACGAGAAAGTGTTGGAGCATGACGGGCGTTATCGCGCCACTCTCACGGCCAATGAACTCACCGGACGGATTGCCTCCGTAGGGTACGATTGTTGTGATGAGGCCTGGAAGACTAGAGAGAACGGTTCGGCCGCGATTTATGACCGTGATGTCTTGGGGCGGATCATAGGCGCCAGGACTGGTTACAAGGATCCTCTGGGGCTCGGAAACGTGCTTGATGTAGTCACCTCGGAGAGTCGCTACCGACTCGACGGCCTCGACCGTCGGATCCTCACAGAGCGGCTGAGCGAGGATGGAAAGCTTGCCTCCTCAAGCGTTTACAATCTCGCCGGTCAGCGGACGGCATCAACGACCCCTGATGGCGTTGAGACTCGGCACAAAACGATCATGTTCGATGATGGCGGACGTATGGAACTGACGAGCTTGCCCCGGAGCGGTCACGACCAGCGTCACCGCATCACCTCCCAGACTTTTGACGTCGCGGGCAAACTCGTTCGCGAGCGGGTCTATGCCGCCAAGTCGCTTTTCGCCACTGAACCGGAGCATGGCACTCAGACAAGGAACATGGTATACGAAGAGGGCCGCGATGAGGG
>JANQJH010000674.1 GCA_028281705.1 Verrucomicrobiales bacterium | reverse complement strand
GGTGGACGGCGTTCCCGTGGAAGTCGAGGTAGCGCTTGCCCTGGAGATCGGTGAGCGTGCTGCCGCCGCTGGCGGAGAGGGCGGTGAGACAAGGGGTGGAGAGCGATTGGTGGAGAAAGTACTTGGCGTCTTCCTCTAACAAAGAGCGCGTCTCCTCGTCGAGGTGCTCGCTGCTCCAGCGTTCGCGTCGCGTGCTGAGATTGGATTCTCCTTCTGATTGGAACATGAATGAATTACGAATGTCCTTTCGCCCGGGTCCTGAAGAAGAGCCAACTGCCCGCAAGGCAAAGGCTGCCAACGGCTGAGGTGACGTAGCAGAGGTTTTGAAAGAACGCCACTTTGGAGCCTTCGGGACCGCCAATGAATTGTTCAAAGCTGAGAACGCCGATGACGGCGGAGTAGCCCAGGGCGTCGGCTAACATGATGCAAAACACGGCCGTGGCCACCGTGCCCAGGGCGGCGATCATGCGATCGTAGAAAATGCAGTTGAAGGGCACGTAGGCGAGGAAAGTGCCAAAGCCGGACCAGAACATCCAGCTGGTGTTGCTGATGGTCCCTATGGCTTGAAGGAAGGTGGTGAGGCCGAGAATGAGGGTGCCGGCCAGGGCGCAGAGGTGGGTGAGAAAGAAGCCGCGCCGGTTGTCGCGCACGAGGAAAAGGAGCGCCACGATGAAGAGCACGGAGAGGGCGATGGGCAGATCGAGCTGAAGGAAAATGCTGGCGCCGCGGCGAGTGACCTCGTCGCCGAGAAGCTCCTTGAGAAAGTTATCCCGGTAATCGCGGCAAACGGTGAGTGCGATGTAGGTGAGGAACCCGGCGGCGAGGCCGGGGAAATAGTTGAGGAGGAAGTGCTTGCGAGCGGAACGATCCATGGGTGCCCGGCGGACGCGGGTTTCTTCATCTTGGGCCGAGGGCTCGGGCAGACGGCAGAGCAACCACACGCTGAGGAGGAAGATGGGCAGATAACAAAGGCCGGTGGCAAAGGGCATCCAGGGCTCAGGCACGCCGAGGTTCATCATGGTTTGACCGACGACCTTGGCGCAGGCGCTGCCGACGATGAAGGCGCAACAGAGTCCGGCGCCTAACAACTCTGTGAGCCGGCGTCCTTCGAGAAAGCTGAAGACCATCCCCCAGACCATGCCGAGCGGCAGGCCGTTGAAGAACATGGCCAGGGCCTTGCCGGTGGGCGGCAAGAGGGCCACGGCGAGGAGCGCCAGCTGGGCAATGGCGATGGTGGCGATCAAGGCGAGGCCGCGTTTCGCCTTGGGCATCTCGGAGTTGACCTTGACCCCGATGTATTTGGAGAGGGCGTAGCCGATGACCTGGCTGATGACCATGGCCGACTTGAGGGCGAACTCGCTGCCGAAGAAGCCGGCCGAGAGACCTTCATAGCTCCCCACGGAAAAGCCCTTGCGGAAGCCGTACATGCAGAGGTAGGTCGTGAAGGCGGCAAAGATGGCGTAGGCCGTGAAGGCCCAGGCCGGCGCCTGGGAAAGTTTTCTCGTGAGCGGAGAGGCGGCGTCTGACATGGTTACTCTTGGGTCAGCAGAGTTTCTGCAAGTTCGAGAGCATCCTTGATGGCCGCGATGAGGAAATCAATCTCCTCTTGTGTGACGATCAGGGGCGGCACGACCCAGAGACCGAATTTGTCCGAGGGGACATAGACCTGGCGTTCACGGAAGAGAAACTCGGAGACCTGTTTCACGATCGTCGGCTCGTATTTCTCCGTGGCGCGGCGGAGCGGCGTTTTACTCCTCCGTTCCTTGACGAGTTCCATGGTCCAGAAGAGCCCCAGTCCGCGGACGTCTCCCACGCAGTCGAATTCGCGGCCGAGCTCTTGCAGACGCCATCCCAGATACTGCCCCATCTCACGGCCCTGTTCCAAGAGGCCATCCTCCGTCAGCACTTCGATGGAGGCCAGGGCGGCGGCGCAGGCCAGGGCGTGGCCGGAATAGCTCTGCCCGTGACCGAAGAGATGGTCGTCAAAGGAGCGGGCGACCTTCTCGGAAAAGATGGTGGCGGCGAGGGGGCAGTAGGCGCCAAGCGCCTTGCCCATGATGATGATGTCAGGTTCGACGTCCCAGTGTTCGATGGCAAGCCATTTCCCCGTGCGTCCCATCCCGGTCATGGTTTCGTCTACGATCATCAAGAGGTCCCAACGGTCGCAGAGCGCGCGAATGCCCTCGAGATAGCCGTCCGGCGGTACGATGATGCCGTTGCTGCCCACCACCGGTTCCACGAGAAAGGCGGCCACCTTGTTGCGGCCACCTTCCTGCTCGATGATGAGATTGAGGTAGTCGAAGTGGCGCTCGAGCGATTCGAAGTGGGGGCGATAGGGGTTGGCATCGGGGGCAAAGACGACCCCGGGGACGGTGAGCGGTTCCTGGAACCAGCGCCGCGGATCCCCGCTGGCCGAGGCGGCGCCGGAAGCGGAGCCGTGCCAGGAATGGTAGCGAGAGATGATTTTGTAAGGATAAGGATACTGTGATGGGGCATCCACCGTGCCGCCCTGGTGAAAGACACGGTTGTACTGGTAGAGGCGCGCCGCCTTGATTGCGACTTCGACAGAGGCGGCGCCGCTCTGGGAGAAATAGATTTTCTTGTTAGGCGACCCCGGCGTCAGTTCGGCCAGTTTCCGGGAGAGCTTGGCCGTGGGTGCCGTGGCGAAGTCGTCCGTGACGTAGATCACTTCCTCCATTTGCGCCTTGAGCGCGGCGATGACCTTGGGGTGGTTGAATCCGAGATTGATGCATTCGTGGGCGCTGCGGAGATCGAAAATCTTGCGTCCGTCCTGCGTGTGAATCCAACATCCTTCGGCCTTGGCGACCGCCACCGGGGCATAGCCGGACTGGGACGACCAGCACTGCATGGTGTGGCGGCCTTGAATCGCGGCGATGTCTTCTGATTCTAAACCCAATACCGGCATTCCTTGATCGCTTTGAGGAGATTCTCGATCGCCTTCTCATCGACGTCGCCGATGGTGCCGATACGGAAGGTGTTGAGGTCGGTGACCTTGCCGGGATAGATGACAAACCCGCGTTCCTTGAGGAGGGCGTAGAAGCGCTTGAACTCGAAGTCCGGGGAGTCGGGGAAATGAAAGGCGGTGATGATGGGAGACTGCGTCGCGGCGGGAAGCAAACCCCGGAAACCGAGTTCGGCCATGCCTTCGGAGAGCACCTTCTGATTCTGAGTGTAGCGTTGAAAGCGAGCCTCGATGCCACCCTCATCCTCGAGTTCGGCCAAGGCTTGGGCGAAGGCGCGTACGGTGTGGGTCGGCGAGGTGTAACGCCACTTGCCCTTTCCCTCTTCCATGGTCTTCCATTGATCGAAAAGGTCGAGCGAAAGGGACCGCGCCCTGCCTTCGATGGCCGCGAGGGCGTCGCGCTGAGCCACGATGAAGCCGAAGCCGGGCACGCCCTGGATGCACTTGTTGGCACTGCTGATGATGAAGTCGATGCCTAACTGATCGACGTCGAGAGGAACGCCGCCAAAGGTGCACATGGCATCGACGATGAGGACGCGTCCCGCGGCCTTGACTGCAGCGGCGACCTCGGTGAGCGGGTTGAGCATTCCCGTGGTCGTTTCTCCGTGGACAAGGGCGACATGAGTAATGTCAGGATCTTCGCGCAGGGTGCGCTCCAGGGCCGCCACGTCTGGCGGGCTGGTCTCTCCGCTGTCCTCAACACGCAGGGGAATGCGCAGGCGATCGGCGATCTTGGCCAGGCGTTGGCCGTAGGCGCCGTTGGCCAGGACGAGCAGTTTGCCCTCCTCGGGGATGGCGCTGCCGATGACGGACTCGACGCTAAAGGTGCCGCTCCCCTGCATCAGTACCGCGGTGTAGTTCGCCGGATTGGCCGTGGCCAGCCGAACCAATTTCTCGCGGATGACCTGGACCACGCCGACATTGTAGTCGTCGTCCCAGGTGCACCAGTCCCGGAGCATGACGCGTTTGACCGACGGCGTCGTGCTCAGGGGGCCCGGTGTCAGAAGGAGATAGGGATTCTCGTTTTTCATTACCATGGCAGTGAAAAGGTCTTGGTATTCGTCATGAACTTCATGGCTTCTTGGACGCCTTCCTTGATCCCGAGCCCCGAATCTTTGACCCCGCCGAAGGGCGAGCTTTCGATCCGGTAACCGGGGACTTCGTTGACGTTGACCGTGCCCGTGCGGATTTCTTTCACCGCCCTGATGGCGTGGTCCATCTTGTTCGTCACAATCCCGGTGGAGAGCCCGTAGGCCGTGCCGTTGGCCAGGGAAATGGCGTCATCAAGATCCCGGATGCTGAGGATGGGCGCCAGAGGACCGAAGGACTCCTCGACCACCATGCGCGAGTGCCGTTGCACGTTGGCCAGCACCGTGGGTGGAAAGAGGGCGCCCTCGGCGGAACCGCCTAACAAGACCTGGGCGCCGTCGGCCACGGCCTCCTCGACGATTTGGCCGAGGTTCGCCGCCGCGTGGGCGTCGATCACCGTGCCGACACGGGTATCTGGATCGGCGGGATCGCCGCATTGATAGGTTTTGGCGCGCTCGACAAAGCCCTGAGTGAATTCGTCGAGAATGTTCTCATGAATCAGGAGACGTTTGACCGCGGTGCAGCGCTGTCCCGAGTTTCGGAAACAGCCTTCCGCGGCCAGGGTGATGGCCAGATCGAGATCGGCGTCTTCCAGAACAATGAGAGGCGAATTGCCGCCGAGTTCGAGACAGAGCTTCTTGTAGCCCGCGATGGAGGCGATGTGTTTGCCGATGGCGACGCTGCCGGTGAAGGCGACCAGCTCGGTGCGCTCGTCCTGGATGAGCGGCGTGATGACCTCATCAATATCGCCTAACAAGACGCTGAGCATCGGCCCCGGCAGTCCCGCCTCGTAGAGCAGCTCGGCGAAGCGAATGGCGGTGAGGGGCGTCTTGTCAGAGGGCTTGAGGATGATGGGCGCCCCGCAGGCGATGGCGGGGGCCACCTTGTGGGCCACCTGATTGAGAGGGTGATTGAAGGGCGTGATGGCGGCGACGAGGCGTAGCGGCTCGCGCAGGGTGAAGATCTTTCGCGCCTTGCCCTGGGCTGTGAGATCGCAGGAAAACACCTGGCCGTCATCTCGCAGCGCCTCCATGGAGGCGAACTCTAAAACGTCGAGCGAACGGCCGACCTCGTAGAGAGTCTCACGTTGACACAGGCCCGCCTCCGAGCGGATGAGATCGGCAAAGGCCTCGCGACGTTCCTCCAGAAGGGAGCGCGCCGTGCGCAGGATTTCGGATCGCTGAAAACGTGTCAGAGGCGTCTGGGCAGTGACGCCGCGAGCGAGGGCGCGTTCCAGATCCGCAGCATCCGCACAGGACACCGTGCCCACGAGTTCTCCGGTGTAGGGGTAACGAACCTCCAGTGATTTCTCCGAGCGCACCGGTTCACCGGCGACGTAGGAGAAGAGTGTGAGAGGTGCCATCGCGTTCATCGCCTAGGCGCCGTTGCAGGTGAAGTCGAAGATATCGAAGTTGCGAGGATCGCCGGCCGCCTTGGCGGCGTAGGCCTCGTTGAGCGGCC
>JANQJH010000671.1 GCA_028281705.1 Verrucomicrobiales bacterium | reverse complement strand
CCACCCTGTGGGCGCCCCCCTGGAAGACTCACCTGTTTCCAGATTTCTCTTTCTCAGATTGCCCAATCCCCATAGACTGGCGCTACGATGGAATCGGAGGACCTTTGCCAGCTTTGTGGGAATCCGTTAGAGGCAGGAAACGAAGATGCCTGCCCCTCTTGCATGTTGGGTCTGGGGCTCCTCGATGAGGACGACAAGGCCGCCCCCAACGAAGAGACCGTCTCGATGACCCTGGACCGTCTCCCCGCCGACCTCAAAGTCGTGGGCCTCATTGGGCGCGGGGGCATGGGCGTCGTCTATCAAGCAAGGCAAATCGAACTCGACCGCATCGTCGCCCTCAAGATTCTCTCGCCACAGCTGGCGGAGGAGCCCGAGTTCACCGTGCGTTTTGCCCGTGAAGCGCGGCTCATGGCCAAGCTGAACCATCCCCATATCGTCACCATCCACCATTTCGGCTCGTCCGAAGGCTTCTGCTATCTCGTCATGGAGTATGTCGAGGGCCGGTCCCTGGCCGATGTCATCGACGAAGGCACGCTGGAAACCAGCGAGGCCCTCTCCCTCGGACTGAAGATTTGCAGCGCTCTCCGCTTCGCCCATCGCCAGGGCGTCATCCATCGGGACATCAAGCCGGAGAATATCCTCATTGATGAACTCGGAGAACCCAAGGTCACCGATTTTGGCCTGGCCAAGCTGGTCGATACCCACCCCAATGCCCTGGCTCTCACCCTGCCGGCACAATCTCTCGGCACGCCTTATTACATGGCCCCGGAACAGCGGGACAATCCCATGGGCACCGACGAGCGCGCCGATGTCTACGCCTTGGGCGTCACCCTCTATCAGTTGCTCACCGGGCAACTCCCCACCGGCCGTTTCCCACTGCCCTCGGAGTGTTGCGACGTCTCTCCCCAGTTCGATAAGGTGATCCTTCGCGCCATGCAGACGGACCGGGAACTCCGTCACGCCGACGCCGGCGAATTCTACCTCGATCTCCGATCCCTGGACGCCGCCCAACGCCTGGAAGAACCCGTCGAGAAACCCGCGCCATCCGTTGCCGCCAGTCCAACACCGTCCTCTTTTTCCTCTGCCTCTTCCGTCGTCGAAGAGTCGCCGCCATTGGTACAACCGTCAGGAAAATCTGTCTTCCTCGCCTTTGTCAGCGGCGATCTCGAACACCAACGCGAGCGCCTCAAACGGGATCTGCTCAACGCCGGCCATCGCGTCGTGCCCACTACCTCCGCGCTTCCACTCAACGGTCCCCAGGCCGAGTCCATCATTCGCTCCGCCTTGATGACCGCCGATCTCGCGATTCAACCCGTGGGCTGCCAATACGGATGGATTCCCGATGCCTCCGACCGGTCCATCGTCGAGATCCAACATCTCCTAACAACCGACGAAAGCCGACGCCGTCAGATCGATCGCGTGGTTTGGGTTCCCCATGGATTTCACTCCGACGATGACCGCCTCCGGCGATTCATGGCCAGCGTACATCACGAAGCCGATCTCTCACGAAGCGTCCACATCACGAACGAACCCATTGACTCCTTTATCGGAAAAGTCCTCGACACGCTCTCCCGTTCCGCGCCCAGCACCACTGTCGCCACGCCCGTGCGGCAAACTCCTCACATTTATCTTATCAACGAAATGGTCGACGAGGAATCCGCGGACCGGGTGGAAGATTATCTCTTCGATCTCGGTTTCGAGATCACCCGCCCCACCTTCGGCGGGAGCGCCGAAGAAATGGAAGCCGCTCACCGGCGCAATCTGGCCTCCTGTGACGCCGCCCTGATCTACTACGCTGAAGCCCGCAAGGCCTGGGTCGACGCCATCCTCCTGGACTTGAAAAACGCGGTTCACCAGCCCAGGGGACGCGCCATTCCCGTGCAAGGCGTGCTCATTGGCCCGCCGAGAAACAGGCAAAAAGACCGCTTTCGCACCCACATCGCCGAGGTGATGCGGTTCGACAGCGAGTTCGCCGAGATTGTCCTCGAACCCTTCGTCGTCCAGGTCGCCGAATCGATGGCGCCGGCCACCTCATAAGACCGGCCCCACGTCCTCGCTCGACACTTCGGCCAATCCCCCATTGAATGGCGCGATGACGAAGACATCGATCGCCTCCACACTGGCCGCCACCTGCTGCTGGCTCTCCCCCGCCCACGGCGAGCCCACTCCCGCGGCCTCCGCTGCCTGGCCTCAATTCCGCGGCCCAGGATTCCTCGGAACCGTTGCCGATCATCCCAGACTCCCGGAGCGCTGGAGCCAGGAGAAGAATATCGCCTGGAAAACAAAGGTCCCGGGCCGCGGCTGGTCCTCTCCCGTGGTCTGGGGAAACCGCGTCTTCCTAACCACCGCGATCAACTCCGGAGATTCCGAGCCGCCCAAACCGGGCCTCTATTTCGGAGGCAATCGCCCCAAGGTGGAGACCCTCCACGAATGGAAAGTACTGTGTTATGATCTCGTGAGCGGCCAGCCCAGCTGGGAACATTCGATCCAGAAAGGCGTGCCGCCGGAAGCGCGTCACCTGAAGAACTCCTTTGCCTCGGAAACACCGATCACCGATGGCGAACGCCTCTACGCCTATGTGGGCAATGTCGGCTTCTTCACCTTCTCCATGGACGGCAAACCCCTCTGGAACCGCAAATGGGATCCGGTGAAAACACGCTACGGCTGGGGCACCGCAGCCTCACCCTTTCTCCATCAGGGCGTCCTCTATCTCATCAACGACAACGACGAGCAATCCTTTCTCACCGCGCTGGACGCCGCCACCGGTAATCTCAAGTGGCGGGTCGATCGTGAGGAGGGAAGTAACTGGTCCCCGCCCTTCGTCTGGGAAAACAGCAAGCGTACCGAGCTCGTGACCACGGGAAGCGGCAAGGTCCGGTCCTATGACCTGGAAGGCAAACTGTTATGGACCCTAACAGGATTTTCTTCCATCACCGTTCCCGCTCCTTTTGCCCACGGTGATCTCCTCTACATTGGCTCGGGCTACGTCGGGGACAAGAAGCGCCCCTTCATGGCCGTCAAACCCGGAGCCTCCGGAGACATCTCACTCGCCGACGGCGAAACCAGCAACGCCCATGTCGCCTGGTCTCACCCCAGAATCGCACCTTACATGCCCACCCCGTTGGTCTACCGGGATCGCCTCTATATCTTGTTAGACCGCGGCATGATGTCTTGCTACAACGCCGTGACCGGAGAGGAGATCTACGACCGGAAACGCCTCGGCCGCCACGGCGAGTTCACCGCTTCACCGCTGGCCTACAACGGCAAGGTGTTCTGCTTCAGCGAACGAGGCAATGCCGTCGCCATCAAGGCCGGGGATACCTTCGAGGTCACCGATGTCAGCCTCCTCGACGAGATGATCATGGCCACCCCGGCGATTTCCGGAGACCGGCTCCTTATCCGCACCATCGACCATCTCTACTGCATCCAAAAACCACCGCCCTCCGGAGGCGAGCAGGTAACTGAGGGAAACGACTGAGAATCACTTGTTCATTGTAAAATTCCCGCAAGATCGCCGTCGGCACGCCCCGCCTGGCCATTCCCGGCCAAGGAATCTCCATTAACAGGTGGCCAAAGACGTCCTCCTTCCCCTACAAAAAAAGGAAGCCCGCCAAGAAATAGAAACAACCCACGATAAACCAATGAGACCCATGCGACATTTATGCAGGATCATGGCCACCCTGATGGCCACTCTGTCCTTCGCCGCCGCCGAGGAATCCGTGTCCCTCCTGGGCACCTGGAAAGCCATCGGAGATCTTCCCGACGGCGGCACCAGCGAATCCACGATCACCATTTCCGTCGAGGGCGACGCCATCAAGGGCGTTGCCGTGGGCAATGATGGCAATGAACGCACCATCGACCGCATCAAGACGGACGGCAAAAAGGTGACCCTCGAACTCGACGTCGAGCGCGATGGTCAGAAGGGAATCATCCGCGTCAAGGCGGAGGAAACCCGGCGCGGCCGCATTGCCGGCACCTGGTACCTCATCGATTCCGAGGGTGAAGAACGCGCCGACGCCCCCTGGGTGGCTGAGCGCATTTCCGAGCCCGAGCCGGAATCGGCCGCCAGCGCGCCCTCGATCGTCGGCAAGTGGAATGCCGTGGCCACCACGCAAAACGGGGACGAGTTGCCCTCCGTGGTCACCTTTGCCGGCTCGCCGGGCAAGTATACGGGCAAGTCCGTATCCGAGCGCGGTGAGACCAAGTTTGATTCGGTCAAAGTGAAAGACAAGGAGGTCGAAGTCGAGATGACCTTGGAGATTAACGACAGTGAGGTCGATGTCCGCATCGAAGCCGAGATGAAAGAGATCGATCATCTCAAGGGCAAATGGGTCATTTTCAATGACAGCGGAGAAGCCGCGCTCAGCGGCGACTGGGAGGCCAAACGCGCGCTGCAACTCGACCTTGCGGGCACGTGGAACGTCGTGGCCGCGACAGATAATGGTGACAACGAACACCAGGCGATCTTCGAGAAAACGGACACTGGCTACAAGGGACGCGTTGAGAGTGACAATGGTAGTATCGACTACAGTTCCATCAAGGTGGAGGACAACGACGTCGAACTGGTCTTCGCTTTCGGCGAGGGCACGGTCAAGGTCGCGGCAGAGTACACCGCGAAGAACACGCTCAAGGGCAAATGGACCTACTTCGATAGCTCGGATGCTGAACAGGCGAGTGATACCTGGGTCGCCACCCGCGAGGTCACGGAAACCGAAAAAGCCGCCGCTCCCCCCGTGGTCGGCGATTGGGTGGTCACCCTCCAGGTGGGTGACAATGAAAGGGAATACGCCCTCAGTATCGCGGAAGGCGACGGCGCCCTCAAGGGGTCCATGGTCAGCCCGCGTAGCGGCAAGTACGATCTCGATTCGGTCACCTTTGAGGAGGGCAAACTCGAAATCAAGGTCACCAGAGACATCCAGGGCAATGAGATCGAGTTCATCTACAATGGCGCCCTGGGAGCCGATGGCACACTCTCCGGTTCCTTTGTCCCCAAGGGCTACGAGGACCAGTTCAGCGGCAAGTGGACGGCCAAGCGCAAGTCTTGACGCATAGGTTTTGTCATTCAATGAGGCGGTTCCCGGCTCAACCGGGAACCGCTTCCTCATCGGGAACGCCTGACCCAAGCCAAGTGATGCGGACACTCCTGTCCGCCCCATCTGCCCAAGACAAAATTACTTCCAAACAAGCCAAACCAAGTGATGCGGACACTCCTGTCCGCCGAATGTGTATTCTTGATTCCCGGAGTCCGTCTCCAAGATTGAAATGCCATAATTAGCGAACGAAGCATTCATGTTCAAATCCCACAGCGTCCACGCCGCCTTCCCCTCCACGCGGTGGAGTGCGGTCTTCGCTGCCAGTATTGAACAGTCCACCGCGGATCAGAAGCAGGCTCTGGAAGATCTCTGTCAGGCCTATTACGAACCCCTCTACGGCTACGCGCGACGACGCGGCAGTTCTCCCGAAGATGCCCTCGATCTCACCCAGGGATTCTTCGCCCACCTCATCGAGACGGAACTCTTTGCCAAGACCGACCCCGAAAATGGCAAGCTGCGAACCTACCTCCTGACTTGCTTCCGCCACTTCGTCTCCAAGGAACACACCCGGGCCAAGGCCAAAAAACGAGGCGGCGATCGCCACTTCATTCCACTGGATAGCGATCTTCTCGAAGAGCGCTACCACAAGACACCCCGGGAAAACGAGACCCCGGAAACACTCTACGAACGCCAGTGGGCCATGCGTCTCCTCGAACAGGCGCTGGCCAACGTGGGACAGAGTTACCGCAGCACAGGACGCGGCGAACTCTTCGACGTCCTCCGCTCCACCCTCACAGGCACCTCCAATCTGAATGATTACCGGTCCGTGGCCAAGCAACTGCGCATCAATGAAGGCGCCGTGAAAACCGCCATCCATCGCCTGCGCGGTCGATTCCGGACCGCCCTGCGAGACGCCGTGGCCGAAACCGTTCTCGATCCCGGCGACATTGACCAGGAACTCCGTTACCTGAAATCCGTTCTCGCCTCGGCTCCCGCTCGTGCCTGACCCCGCAGCAGAGCCCTGTTCGACCTGCGGGCAGCCCATCCCCGCAGACGCCCCTGCAGGCCTCTGCCCCACCTGCCTCTGGTCGCTCGGCAATCATGGTGATGGCGATGACGATGGCTCTTCCGGAGACATCGGCGCCGGCGCCGCCACCAGACTTCAGATCTCGTGCCCGCACTGCCATGCCGGCGTCACCGTCGCCCCGGAACATGACCTCACCGCAGTCACCTGTGACCACTGTGGGAAGGCCTTCAACCTGGTCGCGAATGACACTGCCAGAACCACCCCGCGCACTCTCGGACATTTCGAACTGATCGAAAAGGCCGGGATCGGCGCCTTCGGTACGGTTTGGAAAGCCATCGACTCCGAACTCGAACGCGTCGTGGCCGTCAAGATCCCACGCTTCACGCTCGATTCCGCGGAAGCCGAATTGTTCTTCCGCGAAGCCAGGGCCGCGGCCCAGTTGGATCATCCTCACATTGTTTCTGTTCACGAAGTTGGCCGAGAGGACGACATGGTCTTCATGGTGAGCCGCTTCATCGAGGGCGTCACGCTAGCCGAAACGTTAGAGATCTCGCCCATGGCTGAGAAACGTGCCGCCTCCCTCTGTTCCAAACTCGCCCGAGCCTTGGAGCATGCGCACGGCGCCGGCGTCATTCACCGGGATCTCAAGCCGGGAAATATCATCATCGATGAACTCGGCGAACCCTTCATCATGGATTTTGGGTTGGCCAAACGAAGCACCGGTGAGGCGACCCTGACTCACGAGGGCAAAGTCCTCGGGACCCCCGCCTACATGCCGCCCGAACAGGCATCGGGAAAATCCCATGTCGCCGATCCCCGCAGCGATCTCTATTCCCTTGGAGTCATCCTCTATCAAATGCTCACCAGGGAACTCCCCTTCCGCGGCAGCCCCAGCATGCTGGTACACCAAATCTTGAACGACGACCCCAGCCGGCCGGGCAAGCTCAATCAGTCCGTTTCCAAAGACCTGGAAACCATCTGCCTCAAATGCCTGGAGAAATCTCCCGCCAAACGCTATCCCACGGCCCGCGCCCTCGCCGACGACCTCGATCGCTTCATTCGGGGGGAACCCATCATGGCCCATCCCGTCGGCCCGGCCGAACGCGGCTGGCGCTGGATCAAACGCAACCCGCGGATCGCCCTCCCTAGCGGAATGGCGATTCTTCTGCTCTTCGCGGTCGCCGTGGTTTCCTTCACCGGCCATCAGTCGACCAAGCGTGCCCTCGCCGCCAAGCAACAAACCTTGATCGCCATGAGCACCGCCTCCGGCCTCGCCGCAGCCTCCCAGGACAACCCGCACGGCGCCATCCTCTGGTTCGCCCACGCTGTCCAACTCGCCCGTGAAGCCGGGGTCGATGCCTGGGCCAACCGCGTGCGGTTCCAGACCTGGAGCCGAAGGCTCCCCACCGTTTACCGCGCGATCCAAACGGAGTTCCCGCCGAATCGCGGCGGCATCACTTTCAGCGCCGATGGCCGCCAACTCGCCATCCGCCACGAGACCGGGACAGCGGAAGCCGACGATGAAGAAAATGTGAGCGTCATTTCAATGTGGGACATGGAGGGCAACACCCTCGCACACTCCGAGACTGCGGGCGGCTGGCAGCACCGCTGGCGCGACTCACAGAGTGCCGGTGGACCGCGCATCGTCGCCACGCCGGAGAAGTTCCACTATCAAATCACCGATGATCAAGGCAACGTCCTGGAATCCTTCAAAGCCTTGGGACCGACGCCTCCCCGGCTCTTCGACAGAGGCCGAGGCCTGCTTTACCGTGAAAGCGACACCCATCTAGCGTGGAAAGAGCCGGGGAGCCAGATGCCGCGCCGCGCTATCGAATTCAACGTTGACCGGGGTGGCGTCCGCACCTTTGCCGGAAGCCCCGACGGCCAAACGATCGCCGTGGCCGGCATCCACGAGATGCAGATCTGGCGGACAAACGCCATCGACAAGCCGGCCTACGCCATCCGCGATTTTGAAACGGAAATCCAGGACATCGCCTTCAGTCCCGATAGCGCCTGGATCCTCGCCGGCAGCGGCGGCTCTCTCAAGCTCTACTCGGCGCTCAACGGCGATAAAGAGTTCGACGTCACCGTGGAAAGCGTCGTCGACGGAGTCGCCTTCTCACCCATGGGCCGATGTTTCGCCACCAGCCAGTCCAATGGCCTCGTCCGCCTCTGGACCCTGCCCGACCCGCCCTTGGAACTCGGCCTGCCCTCGCCCGCGGGAAACAACTTCCATACCGAACTCAGTCCCAACGGCGCCTACGCCGCCGCCGTCGGCGTCTGGTACGAACGCTGGCAGGCTTCACTCCGCGTTTACCAGTCCGCGGATGCCCAGCCCGCGGGCCCGCTGATCACGCCCGGGGGCTTGATCAACGCGGGGACCTTCGACCCCACGTCCACCCGGTTGATCGTCGCCACTTCGGCGTCGGACACCAAAGTGCCAGAGTCGCAAGCCGACGTCATTCCCCTCACATCACGCAGCTTCGATACTCCGGGCTGGATTCGCTGCTACGACTTCACCACCGGCGAGGCCATCAAGGATGCCATCGCGACGCCCTCCCAGGCCTTCGACCTCCAGTACAGCCCGGATGGCAATACCCTGGCCGCGCTCTGCGGCAGTGGCCAGTTGATGTTCATCGATCCCGAGGAGCCGCGCCTGCGGAAGACGGTTCAGTTAGGGCAGTCGATTTACATCGCCATGGCCCCACAGATACACCAACGCCTCGTCTTTCATCCCAGCGGCCAGTGGTGCGCCGTTCTTTTAAACGAACCCTTCGTTCGCCTCATCGATACCCAGTCTGGTGAGGAAGCGGGCCGTTTTCCCTGCGACGCCTTCGCCACCGACGTCACTTTCTCCAAGGA
Source organism: Verrucomicrobiales bacterium (assembly GCA_028281705.1). Lineage (GTDB taxonomy): Bacteria > Verrucomicrobiota > Verrucomicrobiia > Verrucomicrobiales > DEV007 > JAACDM01. The sequence continues at coordinate 3,857 of JANQJH010000671.1, read as the reverse complement.
CGGGCGCTGGATCGCCGTCGGCGGGGGCCGCGCCGCTCGGGTTTGGCCCGTCGAGGGCGATCGATCGACCGTCCGCGCCCTTCACCACGGCGAGCGCGTCGTGGCCCTCGACTTCAGTCCCGACGGCACGCGGCTGGCCACCGCCGGGTATGACGATTCCGCCCGAATTTGGAACTGGCGCGCCGAAGAACTCGCCTGCCCCGCCATGCCTCATCCTGACAATGTCCTCGACGCCCAGTTTCTCCCGGACGGCCGGAGCCTCCTCACCGTCTGCCGCAATCCCGTCCGCTATCGGGGACGCCTACGCCTCTGGGAATCCGCCACCGGCCGCCTCATGGCGCCCTCAAGGGCCATGACGGGATTTTCCCCCCGAAGCGTCGAACTCCTCAGCCCCGGAGATCGCATCGCCGTCTCGGGAATCCTCATGCTGGCACACCTCATCGACCTCTCCGATCTCACGCGCCAATACCACACTCTGGACTCCAACGCCCTCATTGCCCTAGCAGAACTTCAGTCGAGCCTCCGCCTGCTCCCCGATGGCTCGGGCATGGTCAGCCTCTCCACCGAGGAGTGGTTGCAGCGCTGGACGACCTTTCGTTCCCGCCATCCTAACTGGCACCAGCTCCCCTGGGATCCCGAATCGCGCCGTCAATGGCATGAGAAACGTTTCCAAAGCCTGCGCCACGATTCCATCCCCTCAGCCGGTTGGCACTGGCAACAGCTGCAGGCATTGGGCACGACCAAGTGAAGTCGTTGCCATCCTGTCGGAAAGTGGCAGGGACTTCAGTCCCTGACTATGGTTTGGACATATTGCGCAGATGTTAGTCTTCAGATTGCAGGGACTTCAGTCCCTGAGTTCGCTTGTGTGATATAGGGACTGAAGTCCCTACCACTTTCCCGGCATGATGAAGGATGACATCGCTGGTATCCGCAAACTGATCGATCGGCAGTGAACACGATACTATCTGGACCATCGCCCAACCGGCGCCTTGAAGACTATCATGATCACTATTTCCCAGAATCCGATCGCGAGAAAGTACATAATGTCCTTGCTATCAAGGAGGCGCCCATCTTAAAAACGAGTTCATGGGCACCTCGGATGAACGACAAGTCTTGGCCACCGTCGAGGACCAGCCGATCTACTGGGACGGAAAAACCGTGAGCTACAACGGTTATGGCCGAATCGACGATGACGGCACGGGCGGCGCCCACGGTGATCCCTATCACCAGAGCGATACCTCGCTCCACAACGACGGGCACCCCCTCAACGCTGATGTCGATCGCTACATCGTGGTGCCACCGCAAATCCTCGACGGCGTCAAACCCATCGTCCTGGGATCGAAGGCGGTGGTGACCTATCAAGAGAAGACCGCCGATGCCGTTGTCGGCGACGTCGGACCGCACCACCGATTGGGCGAAATGAGCATGGCCCTGGCCTCCGCCCTGGGAATCAATCCCAACCCCAACATCGGCGGCGTGGATTCACCCGTGGTGCACTACGAGATCACCCCCGGTGTGGCCGCCGAAGGCTACAAACTCCAGGCGTCCTAACGGAGCGGTCGGTTCGATCCGAAATTGACCTGCATACCTGGTGAATGCATGTTGCATGTGTGGCGATGAAGAAGATTTCAATCGATCGCCAAGCCTACGAAAAGCTATCCGCCGCTCGCCTGTCCGAGAAGGAGTCCTTTTCCGAGGTTATCCATCGGGCGAAATGGGATTCTTCCCATAGGACTGGTGGTAGGGTAGCTTCTTGAAGGGATTGGAGAGCGTTCCTCTCACTGCGGAGGAGGTTCTCGCTCGTCTCGAATCGGGACTGGAATAGGCGAGGTTTGTTCGCCGCAGGATCGGCTAGAGGACGACGCTCTCGACCTCGGTCTCGAATTAGGTGTAACCTTTCAAGTCCGATTCGTTATCCCGGGCCGAACCCCTGTCCCTGCCATGCTCTTCCGGTTTGTTCCCTGTCCCGCACTCCTCCTTGCGTGTACCATCTTGCTGCTCTCTGGATGGTCCCCACTCCACGCCCAGGACGCCGAATCCCCACCCTACGCCGTCGACGACGTCCGCGTCTTTCCCTTCGAGTACCGCGCCACCAACCAGGCGGTGACGCCGGACGGCACGCTGCATCTTCTGGAGTTTGCCTCGTCGCAAGAAGAACTCCCTCCCTGGGCCTCCAGCGGCCCCGGTTCCTACCTCCTCCGGCTGGATTCGACCTCGGGTGACCTGCTCCGTTCGACCAAGATCGCTCAGGGATCCAAGCTGTCTGTCGATGACGCAGGGAACGCCATCATCATCTCGGGGACGGGCTCACTCGAAACGCCCACCGAACTTCCTGCGGTCAATGCCTTCCAGGCGACACCGCATGTCTTCGACGCTCATGTTAGCAAAATCGATCCCGAGGGGAATATCGTGTTCGCCACCTTTCTCGGGGGCAGTCCCACGGTGATCATGAGGCCGCGGAAAATCGATTTTGGCGAGATCGAGATCGGCACTCGCAAGGAGGCCATGGTCAAATTCGAAAACCACGGCTCCGATCCCATCCAACTGACATGGACTCGAGGCATCAATCCCAATCGCTTCGATTCCGAGTGGTTGGACAACGCCCTGGACATTCCCCCCGGCGGCGACATCGAGTGGAAAGTCATCATGCGCAGCCTGCAAGACAGCGATGACCACGGCGAGAGCGTCCGCTTCGAGGCCGTGGAGTTCATCATTCCCGGCTTTCGCGATCAATTGGCAAACATCATTCAGGGATCGCGCTGGCAGGTCGAGGGGAACGCGACCTTCGTCGATCCGCCGGCTTCCGTCGATCCGCCAACCTTCAGCGGCGCCGCCTACTCCGGATGCAATGACAGTGTGCACGATGCCGGGGTCTTTAACGACGCCATTTACCTCGTGGGCTCTTCCAACTCGGAACGCGAATTTCCCGCGAGTGATAAGCCGGAGGGCTGGGTCGATTTTGGGATGACACTCACTCCCGGCGGAGGACTAACAAACACCCAGTTTTTCGAACCTCGAACCGTGGGATCAATGGCGATGAGCCGCACGGGCCTCGCCGCCGGCATGATCTCTCCCCAGGACAACTTTGCCGTCACCGCCGGAGCCTGGCGAACCGAACCGGATACGGCTGAGCGCGCCTTTGTTATTTCCGATCTGACTGACGGGAGCACTTCCTTCGCCAGCTACGTGGGGAACGGCTGGAACATCCTGGCGGCCGCCTTCGACGATGCCAACAACCGGCTCATCCTCACGGGCAGCATCCGGTCGGACGACCTTCCGGGAGCCGGCTCCGGCTATCAATCGAGCCCGCAGGGCCTGCTGGACGTCCTCGTTCTCGTCCTCAACACCACGTCCGGCGCCATGGAATACGCCTCTTACCTCGGCGGGTCCGGAAATGACTTCGGTCGGAACGTTGGCGTTCTTCCGAATGGCGTGATCGCCATCGCCGGCAACACCCAAGGAAATGCCGATTTCCCCCTGAAATCCTCACTCGTGGAACCCAATGCCGAAGAGGAGTCCATGTCCTTCCTAACGATTATCGATCCGGCACGACGAGGGGAAGATTCTCTCATATTCTCCACGCTCTACGGACCGGGATTTTCGGAGGCCGTCGTGCCCTGCGGCCCCGATGGAATCCTCATCATGGGGCAAACGCGAACAAAGACTCTCTTTCCTCAAATGGAAGCCGATGGTGAACTTCACCCCCTCACCGAAAGTGTGACCCGGCTGAACAGCATCTACGTCATCAAGCTGCGAACGGGCGCCGCGACCGAAGAGGGCACGGTGCGAGAGATCGTCGCCTTCGAGGGCAGCTACGAAACAGTGCTAGCCGACAACACGGTCACCTTCATTCGCCA
>JANQJH010000643.1 GCA_028281705.1 Verrucomicrobiales bacterium | reverse complement strand
GTGTGGAAGCCGTCCGGCCGTTTCCCCAAGATTCGGAGGCTGAGATTGATTTTCGCCGGAGCCTGAACCTCGATCGTCATGGGCGCGCAGGGTGGTAGCCGAGAAGGGCAAGCATGCGGCCGGTTTTGCCTTTCTCCCGGCGGTAGGAATAGAATCGATCGAGGTCCGAGGCGGTGCAGAGGCCCTCGTCGTGGATCTGGGGCTCGAGGACGCCGGCCTCGGAGGCCTGTTGCCGGATGATGGCGGCAATGTCGATCTCATAGTGCGGGGGGCGAATGCAGGGACTGAGCTGGACGATGAGATCCTCTGGATGCGTGGAGAATCGATCGTTCATTTCCCGCACAGCTTGGCCCGTGATGTTAGCTTCGGTTCCACGTTTCCCCGAGTGGAGAAGCGCAATGGCGTGATGGGCGGGATCCACGAGGGACACGGCGCAGCAATCGGCCACCATGATGCCGAGGAGGACGCCGGGTCGATTGGTTAGGAGACCGTCTACCTCAGGGATGCTGTTGAGGCCGCCCAAGGGGTGGGTCACTTCTGCAAGACCGTCGCCGTGAGTTTGCTCGGCCGTTTGCAGGTGGCTCCAGGAGAAACCGAGATGTTCGACGTGCTTTCGGTAGGACGAAGACAACCGCTCAACGGCTGCCTGCTTGGGCACCGCGGTTTCGATGTCCGGGGCCCGCAAGAGAAACGCATGTGCGAGATGGGCACATGCGCTCAGAGATTGATGTTCGAGAAAGGAGAGACTTGGCGCGGCGTTCGGCATTGATGGAGTCACGCTCCACTAGCGTGCCACACTAACGCCGGCAAATGAATCCGAGAGCTTTCCGTAGGTATCGATGAAGCTACGCTTCTCTCCTTGATCCAAGTTGGACATGAGATCGACAAGGTTGCCGACGATATCCTCGCGCATCCTTTCCACGAGATCGATGCCCTTCCGGGTGATCTGAACCATGACTTTGCGACGGTCGTCGCTCGCGTGGAGTCGCTGGACGTAGCCGAGCTTCTCCAGGCGATCCACCAGGCCGGTAGCGGCCGCCGTGGAATGCCCCATCTTTTTGGAGATGCTGGTCATGGTGAGATAATCTTCATTGGCCAGATAACCAAGGAGGAAGAACTGGGCGAAAGAGACGTTCCCCTTATTGAGTTCCTTCGACAGATTCAGAAGGAAAGAGCGTTGGGTGAACATGATAAAGTCGGCCAGCTTGCCAGCGTCGCGGCGAACGGCCTCTTGCTCGTCTGTCAGGACCTGTGTAGACATGGGGTGACTAGTTCGAGGGTTTAATTTCAACAGTTATCATAAATCACAGACTTTACTTTTTCCAGCTAAGTTTTCTGTAAGTGACTACGATCCGGACGATTAACAATTTGTAAATCTTTCTTTTTTGGCGGTGTTTTTATTCTGCGTCTCACTTGTGATTTGGTCTAGTCTTATCTGAGAAGAATTCAAGAGTGGCCTGATATTCTCAGTTTGGTGTTTATGGTATTTATATATAAATATGGTACATCGACGGTAAATCAAGTTTAAATGTTTCTTGTCTCGATTTTGGGTGAGTTGGCTGCTTCTAATTTATTCTCGATCTTGGTAACGGATGGGTTCCAGAGAGTCTTAAAAAGCTTAAAACTTTGGAATTATTTATATATTTTAAAGGAATGGTAATTCGAAGGGCGGTCATGAGCCTCCGATTACTTCGTCAGCGAGATGATGCCTCGTCGTGAAGATTACGACGCTCAGGGTGATCGTGAGTTGCGGGCTGTTCCTTGGAGAGGTGTTTGACGGTGACTCTAGGGTGTTTTTCACCCTCTCTTATAGTGCTCTCCGGTTTCCATAGTTGATTCTTCTTTTTGCGATTAAATGCACTGATTAGACTGTTCTCCCCGTGGCAAGAACTAAAACAATTCGCTTTCGAATCGAAGCTGTGATAGATTGGCAGTCCTATGGCTACAACTAGACGAACACGTTTCTCTCGTAGAATCCCCGATCATGTCACTGATGAAATCGTCAATGTGATGAAAGGGAATGATGAGTTTCTGCCATTCAATGGACTGTTCGAGTCCGTTTATGAGAACCTCAAAGAGAAAAACGCCGTTAGCGGAGGTGAAGAAATGTTGCGTCTTCGGGCGTACGAGAAGCTCCAAAACCTGGTGACCCGTGGATTGGTTGAAAAGGAAGGCCGCAAGTATCGCGGAACGGATCGGATTCACGAAGCATCCAGTGAGTATCTTGCCGCTCAGGCCGAAAAACTCCAGCAGAAGGCCGCTTCCTAGAGGCTGAATACTGACTTCCTCCATCAATAATTCGCTGGGTATTCGCCAGACGATGCCCGGCGACACCTTCCCGTTGGCCTCTAGAGTTGACGAGTAGGTGATTACCTCTTAACAGCACTTAATCTTGAGATCTCCGTTTTCGGAAATCTCGGGATTAAGTGCTTTCCTTTTAGGGCCATGAGTACCGACTATTTACCCATTCTCATCCAAACCTTGATCGCGGGAGGTTTCGCCGCGGTGACACTCCTGATAAGCGTCCTCTTGGGCAAGAGTGCCTCGGGATCTCCCGTCAAAGATTCGGCTTATGAGTGCGGGATGCTCCCCATCGGAGAGACCCAGCCGCGTTTCAGCGTGAAATTCTATCTCGTGGCGATGCTCTTCGTCATTTTCGACATCGAGGTCGTCTTCATGTATCCCTGGGCGGTGACGTTCCAGGAGCTGGTGGTTCAGAATACGATGGCCTTCTGGAGTATGCTGAGTTTCGTCAGCATCCTGTTCGTGGCCTATCTCTATGCCCTGAAGAAGGGGGCCTTGCAGTGGAGTGACTGATTCATTGATTGATTGATCAATCGACAACCCCTGACTCTTTGGACCGCTCATGATCCTCCACTTGGTGCTCTTCAAGCTCGCGCCCGAGGTCGATGACGCTCGGCTCGAGGAAATGATTCGGGAGACGGAGAGTCAGCTTTCCCGGATCGACTCCGTCTTAAGCGTGCGTGCCGGCCGAAATGTTGAGCCCGAGGGTGAGTGGCCGTTCTTTCTCGAGGTCGTGGTGGCCTCCATGGAGGCATTGGCGACGTATCGGGACGATCCCTTGCACGTGAAGTACGTGGCGGAGATCATCAAGCCCTACACGACGGAGCGCAAGGCGCTCGACTTTATCACGGCTTCGTGAGGTGAAACTCTTGGTCTGAATTGAGGGCTCGCCAGTCTCAGCCTGACGCCTTCGATGAGAAAAACCCTTACTACTCTGGTTAGGACCGTTGGTCCATGGGGATCCAGGGCTGGGGAGGCTCTGGGCCGGTATAGTCGGTCAGGGGGCGGTAGAGGCGATTGTCATCCAATTGTTCGAGGATCTGGGCGGTCCAGCCGGCGGCGCGTGAAATGGCGAAAATGGGGGTGAAGAGATCCGTGGGAATGTCGAGCGAGTAGTAGACCGTGGCGGAGTAGAAATCGACGTTGGCTTCGAGCTTCTTCCGTTCGCGCATGATCTCGGCGATGCGCTCGGACATTCGGATCCACTTGGGTTCGCCGAGTTCCTTGGTGAGTTTGATCGCCATCTTTCGAAGATGTGGTGCGCGGGGATCGAGCACTTTGTAGACCCGGTGGCCGATGCCCATGATCTTTTCTTTCTTCGTCAGGCGTTCCTCGACCCAGGCGTCCACGGCGTCCTCGGAGCCGATTTCAAGGAGCATCTTGATCACACCCTCATTGGCTCCTCCGTGAAGCGGACCTTTGAGAGTGCCGATAGCTGAAGTGACAGCGGAGTAGATGTCGCTCAAGGTGGCAATGGTGACCCGAGAGCTGAAAGTGGAGGCATTCATCCCGTGGTCGGCGTGCAAGATGTAGCCCACGTCCAGGGTGCGGGTGGCGTCGGCGCTGGGCTCCTGGCCGGAAATGAGGTAAAGAAAGTGCCCCGCCTCGCTCAGATCCGTGCGGATGGGAGGGAGATCTTTCCCTTGGCGCGCGCGATGGTAGTAGGCCACCATGAGGGGGACTTTGGCGACGATGCTGAGCGCGCGTTCCTCGTTGAGAGGGCGGTCCTGATGGTTGCCGCGGGTGTCGTAGAGGCCGAGCATGGAAACGCCCGTGCGAAGAACATCCATGGGGCCGGCATCCTTGGGGGCAGATTGAAGGAACTCGATCACGCCGCTGGGGAGAGAGCGTTGGGCCCGGAGAGTCTGGGTGAAGGATTCCAATTCGCTCTCCGTGGGCAACTTCCCTCGGTGAAGAAGGTGGGTGACTTCCTCAAAAGTCGAGTGTTCCACGAGGTCGTCGATGGTGAGGCCCAGATAACTGAGTTTCCCTTCGAGACCTTCGACTTTGCTCAACTTCGATTCGTTGGCGACAATCCCTTCAAGTCCTTTGGCAACTACTGACATAACAAGCTTTTTCGATAGAGGTTGGTGTTAGACGCCCATGTGTTTGAGCAAGGTGGCGCCCATCTCAGAAGGGCTCTCGGCAACGGCGATTCCGGCATCCAGCAGAGCTTCTTTCTTGGCTGCCGCCGTTCCCTTGCCGCCGGAAATGATGGCGCCGGCGTGTCCCATGCGGCGGCCGGGAGGCGCCGTGGCGCCAGCGATGAAGGCGGCCACCGGTTTCTCGCAGTGTTCCTTGATCCAGGCCGCGGCTTCTTCCTCCTCCGTGCCGCCGATCTCCCCGATGAGGATGAAGGCGTCCGTATCCGGATCCTCGGTAAAGAGCTGGGCCGCTTGCTGATGGGTCATCCCGTGAATAGGATCGCCGCCGATGCCGATACAGGTGCTCTGGCCGTGGCCGCGGGAACTCAGCTGCCACACGGCTTCGTAGGTCAGCGTTCCCGAACGGGAGATCACGCCGATGCGGCCGGGCTGATGGATGTAGCCGGGCATGATGCCGATTTTGCAGGCACCTGGGGTGATGATCCCGGGACAGTTGGGGCCGATGAGAATCGACTTGGTGTGGCAGGACGCGGCTTTCACCCGCATCATGTCCATCACGGGAATGCCCTCGGTGATGGCGATGACAAGTTCGATCCCGGCATCGAAGGCCTCGAGGATCGAGTCCGCCGCAAAGGCGGCGGGGACAAAGACCATGGTGGCGTTGCAGCCGGTCTCTGCCCGGGCTTCCTTCACGGTGTCGAACACGGGCACCTTTTCTTCAAAGGTCTCTCCGCCGCGTCCCGGCGTGACCCCGGCGACCACCTGGGTTCCGTAATCCATGCACTGTTGGGTGTGAAAGGTTCCGGATTTGCCGGTGATCCCCTGCACGAGCAGGCGCGTGTTGTTGTCTACCAATACTGACATAACAAATTCTCCGCTTCCTCGTCTGCTTGGTTACGCGGCGCGGGTCGCCTCGACCGCTTTGCGAGCGGCGTCGCCCAGGTCGTCCGCCGTGATGAGCGCGAGGCCGGATTCATTGAGGAGCGCGCGCCCCTGTTCGACGTTGGTTCCTTCGAGCCGGACGATCAACGGGATGTTGAGGTCGACGGTCTTGGCGGCGTTGATGATGCCCTGGGCGATGACGTCACATTGCATGATGCCACCGAAGATATTGACCAGAATGGCTTCGACCTTGGAGTCTCCCAGGAGGATGCGGAAGGCCTCCTTGACCTGGTCCTCGGTGGCGCCTCCGCCCACGTCGAGGAAATTGGCGGGATCGCCGCCGCAGTGTTTGATGATGTCCATCGTCGACATGGCGAGACCGGCTCCGTTGACCATGCAGCCGATATTTCCGTCGAGGCCGATGTAATTGAGGTCGAACTTGGAGGCTTCGACTTCACGCGGGTCTTCTTCTGCGGGATCGCGCATGGCCGCGATGTCGGGATGCCGGAAGAGGGCGTTGTCATCGAAATTGAATTTGGCGTCCAGGGCCAAAACATCGCCGCCGGTGGTTAGGACGAGTGGATTCACCTCCACCATGGAGCAGTCGCAGGAGATGAAGAGGTCATACATCGCGAGAAACAGTGAGGAAGCGGCTCGAATCTGTTTCCCGGTGAATCCGAGCTGGCTGGCGATCTTGCGGGCCTGGTAGGCTTGAAGACCGAGGGCGGGGTGGATGGCTTCTTTGAAGATCTTTTCCGGCTGTGAGGCGGCCACTTCCTCGATGTCGACGCCACCCTCGGAGCTGGCGATGATCGAGGGGCGCTCGCTCTCCCGATCCATGAGGATGGCAAAGTAGTATTCCTTGGCGATATCGACCGACTCCGCGATGAGTACCTGGCGTACGAGCTTTCCCTCCTCACCGGTCTGGTGGGTGACCAGGACTTGGCCGAGCATTTTCTCCGCCAGGTCTTGGGCGGCCTCGGGACTGTCCGCCAGGTGCACCCCCCCTTGGAAGCCATTTTTGAAGGTGCCCTTGCCACGTCCGCCGGCGTGCACTTGCGCTTTGACCACGACTTGACCCGCATTGAGTCCCCTGGCTGCTTCCAGGGCTTCTTCCTTGGTCGAAGCCGCCGTTCCGCGCGGGGTGGCGACGCCAAATTGTTCAAACAGGGCCTTCGCCTGATACTCGTGAATATTCATTCCAAATGGGACCCGGCCCCGTTCTGGGGGCGCGGGAGGGCGGCAAATTAGAGGGCCGTCTAATCAGCGTCAAGGTCGATTTCCCGAGGGTTTTGCCTTGGAAACGCCACGCGTGCGGTGCTCGATGACCGACGTCAAATCACGCCGAGCGGCTCTCAGTCTCTGGGCTGAGAAACGATTGAGGCGACTTGTTTCTCGTGAAAAATGATCGTCTCGCCACTTTCGTCCACACAGCGGTAGTACCCCGTGTCGTCGTTCAAGCGAGGGAAATCCCTCGAGGTGATCTCCCGGCCGTCCTTGAGGGTGGTGACCCAGCCCGAACTGGCACAGCTGACGAGAGCGAGGCAGAGGATCCCGAGGAAAAATTTGGGCATGGAACGGAGAGACGGCGAACGGTTGGACTATTTCGTCTTGCGCTTCAGCGAGGGCAGCAATTTGGCCACCTTTTCCTTCATTTCCTTCCCGGGGCGAAATTTGACCACCGCCCGCGGTGGGATGGTGACCTCTTTCTCGGGATGACGAGGATTTCGGCCGACTTTGGCCTTGGTTTCCATCACTTGAAATGTGCCGAAGTTTCGCAAGACCACCTCGTCTCCATTGGAGAGATGGGTCGTCACCTGCCCGATGAAACCCTGGAGAATGTTGAAGACGTCGCGTTGAGTCATTCCAAGCTCATCGCTCAGTTCCATGACCAGGTCTCGTTTTGTGATTGTTTTCATCGGCACATATGGATTTGTAGGATAGCAAAGGAATTTGTAGACAACAAGTTACAAGGTTACACGAGAGAGGGGGCATCGCAATTTTCGCGCCATTGGAAAGAGAGAAAGTATTGGGCATGAAGAAAACCCCGGGGGGAAGAGAGGTGGCGATCAGAGGACGGTTTCTCCTTGAAATGCATTCACGGCTCCGTTCAGAAAGGCGCCACTGACTCCATCGCCACTGTATGTACTCTCATGGTCCCTGACTCCAAGCCGGTCGCGCAGACCCACGCGTGCGATGAACCGTCCGCGTTTCAGGACGCGCTCGTCGGCTGGTTTCGCCGCGAGGGGCAATCCTATCCCTGGCGCGAAACCACGGATCCGTATGCCATCCTGGTCTCGGAGTTCATGTTGCAACAGACCCAGATCGCCACGGTTCTGAATCGCGGCTATTACCAGCGTTGGCTGAACCAGTTTCCCGATTTCGCGGCGCTGGCCGAGGCGACGGAAGACGACGTTCTCCGGGCTTGGGAGGGTTTGGGATACTACCGGCGAGCGCGCAACCTGCATCGCCTGGCCCAGGTCGTCGTCGCCGACCACGGCGGGAGCATGCCGGAGACCCTGGAGGACATCCTGGCCCTCCCGGGGATCGGCCGCTACACCGCGGGCGCCGTGCTCTCCTTTGCCCACGATCAATCCGTCCCTCTCGTGGACGGCAATGTTCTCCGGGTCTTTGCCCGGCTCTTTGATTATCCGCATGAAGTGGATCAGACAGAGGGTCAGAAGCAGATGTGGTCCTGGGCTGAAACGCTGGTTCCTCCGGCGCATGCGCGGCATTACAACGCGGGTCTGATGGAGCTGGGACAGAGGATCTGCCTGCAGAAACAACCGCTCTGCCAGGAATGCCCGGTGTCGCGTTTTTGCCGCACGCGTCGACCGGAGGAGCTGCCGCGGAAGACCAAGCGCCGGAGTACGGTCTTTCTCGATGAGCATGTGCTTTTTCTCCTGGAGGGAGACCGGCTCTTGTTAGTCCAGGAAAACGGGCGCAGGCGTCAGGGATTGTGGAAATTGCCGGAATGCTCCCAGGACGGCCGGGAGAAGTTGGCCCTGCTCTACAAAGCCAAGTACAGCATCACGCATCATCGTGTGACATTGCATGTCTATGGAGGCCCCGGGCGGTCAGGGGTTGAGGGAAGTTGGGTCTCACTGGCAGAGGTGCCAGCACTGGCCATGGCCTCTCCCTATCGGAAGGCTGTGGATCAATTGCTGAGTGACGCCGGGGACTTCCAGCTGAATTCTTGAGCAGCCAGGCCTCTGTTTATTCACAAGAGTGTTTGTTAGCAAGCAAACACGCGCTCCGGCGGGATCCGTTGGCGGAGGCGGTCGCCGAGCCATTCCAAGGGGGCGTCCTCGTTGGTAGCGCAGACCACCTGGCCACCGCTGTCGTCGAGTTGGGCGGCGAGGAGCGGCT
>JANQJH010000624.1 GCA_028281705.1 Verrucomicrobiales bacterium | reverse complement strand
AAATACAGCATCGGAGGGGAGGCCGTGATTGTCTTGCAGGAGTTGGGCATCGGCGTCGTCCAGCTGGGCGAGTTCCTGGGTGAAGGCCCGTTCGCCCTCCATGTTGCGATGGCCGGCGAGGACGAAGAGTTTGAGTTTGCCGCCCTTGGCGTAGGGCCACTGCTCGAGCGGCCGGGGCGTTTTCTCAACCTTCCCCAGGCGATTAAGGTAGGCCTCAGCGTAGTTGTGGCCGTGCTCCAACTGGCCCAGCGTGCCGTAGTGATAGTGGAGTCCCACGCCCCTTCCGATCTCGACGCCGATGTGGGCAGTGGGAATGTAATGGGCCAAGGGATCGCTCGAGGTCGCGGCTCTCTGGCCCCGGCTGATGGCATCCATGCGGGGGCGCAGATCCATGCCCCAGATGGTTTTGGTACAGAGTTCGCCGATGTAGAAGGGGAGGTCGGGTGTCTTGAGATCCCGGCGCCAGCAGGCGAGGAGGTTGGCCAGGTTCTCGCCGTAGTTCGCCATGTAGGTTTCATTGAACATGTCGTTCTCACCTTGATGCCACATGAAGCCTTCGAGACGATAGGGGATCCCTTCCGCCTCGAGCAGGGCCAGGGAGGATTGGATGAGATCCAGGGCCAGGGGGTACATCTTGAAGCCGGAGGGCTGGTCCGGGTTCCAGTCGCCGCCGAGATGGGTGCCGCCGGCGGCAATCTTGATGATGGCGATGGGTGCTTGGATGTGTTGCGAGACTTCGTGGGCGAAGCTCAACTCGGGACCGACGACGCCGTTGACGGGTTGAAGATCGGTCCAGCCGCGGGACTCCAACTTGTTTTCCCGTCCGATGGAGTAAGAGAATCGCACGTCGGTCTGAGCCTTCTCCAGGCCGGCAAACGGAGGGAAGCGTTTGATGTCAGCCACCTTGGAATCGGACCCCACCATGTTGGACTGGCCGGCGAAGATGAAGACGCGGACGGTGGCGTCGTCGTCGCTCTTCGCCGCGGCGGCTTCCGCCATGCCGGCGGACTGGAGAAGGAGGAGAGTGAGGGCGGCTCGGATGAGGACTCGGGCGGGCATGGGAGAAGGCACGGATGGATCTGTCTAACGTTTGAGTTCGATTTGGATGGGGCAATGATCTGAGCCCATGACCTGGTTGAGAATGGTGGAGGACTTGAGTTTCGGGCGCAGGACCTCGGAGGTGAGCCAGTAATCGATGCGCCACCCGACGTTGCGTGCGCGGGCACCGGACCGGTAACTCCACCAGGTGTATTGGTGCGGCTCCTGGTTGAAGTGGCGAAAGGTGTCGATGAATCCATGCTCCACGAGGGCGTCAAAACCGGCCCGTTCCTCATCGGTAAACCCCGGGTTCTTTCGATTGCTCTTGGGATTGGCGAGATCGATCTCCTTGTGGGCCACGTTGAGATCGCCGCAGACGACGACGGGCTTGGTTTTCTCCAGGTGCTTGAGGAAGGCGAGAAAATCGCGATCCCATTGCTGACGATAGTCGAGGCGTTTCAAGCCGTGCTGCGAGTTGGGTGTGTAGACGGTGACCACGTAGAAGTTGTGGAACTCGAGGGTGAGGACCCGGCCTTCCTGGTCGTGCTCCTCGATCCCCATCCCGTGCACGGTGGCGAGGGGTTTCACCTGGGAGAGAATGGCGGTTCCCGAGTAGCCCTTTTTCACGGCGGGATTCCAGGCGATTTGATAGCCCTCGGCCCAACTCATGTCCTCGACCTGTTCCTCGAGGGCCTTGACTTCCTGCAGGCAGATGACGTCGGCGGAACTCGATCGGAAGAAGTCGGCGAACCCCTTCTGCAGGGCGGCGCGGATACCGTTGACGTTCCAGGAAATGAGGCTTGTGGGATGGCTTTTGCGGGTCATGACGAGGACGCAACAATCAGCCGAGAACGGTGGGAAAATCGAGCCGGAACCGTCAGTTTTTTCTAGGAAAGTGCTTGCATCGACGGCGATTCTCTCCATGAAAAATGTCCACTCGTGAGTTATCCCAGATGCTGACAGATTGAACCCCAACTCCCCGCTTCCCTGCGCGTTTGCGGAGGAAGTGCCGTCCTCTGATATTCATGATCACCGTAGAGAATCTATCGAAACATTTCGGGCCCAAGGTGGCCGTCGACAACATCAGCTTTGAGGTCAAGAAGGGTGAGGTTCTTGGCTTTCTCGGGCCCAACGGGGCGGGTAAGTCCACCACCATGCGCATGGTGACCGGCTACCTACCTCCAACGGAAGGAAAGATCAGTGTCGGCGGGGCCGACGTGGTCGATTCGCCGATCGCGGCCAAGGCCAAGATCGGGTATCTCCCCGAGAATGCGCCGCTCTACACGGAACTCACCGTCCAGGGTTTCCTCAATTTCATCGGTGAACTCCGGGGGCTCAGCGGGGCGGAGCTCGACAAGGCCGTGAACCGTTCCATGGATCTCTGCCACTTGCAGGGTGTTCGTCATCAGAGTGTGGATACCTTGTCCAAGGGTTTTCGTCACCGCACCTGCTTCGCCCAGGCGTTGATCCACGACCCGGAAGTCCTGATCATGGACGAGCCCACGGATGGTTTGGATCCCAACCAGAAGCACGAAGTGCGGGGCCTCATCCGGCGGATGGGCGAAGAGAAGGCGATCATTTTCTCGACCCACATTCTTGAAGAGGTCGAGGCGGCCTGTTCTCGGGCGATCATTATTAGCGGTGGCTCCGTGGTGGCCAACGGCACGCCGGACCAATTGAAGAGCAAGGCCAAAGGGTCGGGCTCGATCCGCTTCCAGCTTGCCGGTATTCCGGCCACGACGGCGAAGTCGGATCTCGAGGCCCTGAACAGCATTGGTTCGCTCAGCGTGGATCGCGAAGAGGAGAATACCCTTCGCGGCGTGGCCTTTCCGAATTCCGGCCAGTCGGCGCGGGCCTCGGAGGAGATCTTCAACTACGTCTCTTCGAAGAACGGGTTGCTCCAGGAACTCGCCGTGGTCGAGGGACGCCTGGACGATGTCTTCCGTGAAATCACTTCCTCGGATACGGAAGCCTCTTCTTCGGCTGCCTGAGCCGAATACAACCCGACTGAGATTTATTTCGGAATCGAATCAACGTTAATTCACACCGATGAATAGTAGTACTTGTCGTCATATCTGGACGATCACGAAGAAAGAACTGAGAAGTTATTTCAGTACCCCGCTGGCCTGGGTCCTGATCGTGGTTTTCCTCCTCTTGTCCCAGGGCTTTGCCTTTCTTTTTGGAGGCTTGCTTGAATATCAGAATGCCTCGCTGGCCGCCTTTTTCTTGTATGTGCCGTGGATCTTCATGGTCTTCGCGCCGGCGGTGGGCATGCGTCTGTGGTCGGAGGAACATCGTCTCGGCACGATGGAACTCTTGATGACGATGCCGATTTCGCCGTGGCACGCCATCATGGGGAAATTCCTCGCGGCGGCGGTCATCGTCTTCGTGAGCCTCTTCCTCACCTTCCCCGTCTTGATTACCATCAATTGGTTAGGGGACCCGGATAACGGGATCGCCTTCGCCGGCTACATCGGAGCTTTTCTCGTCGGGATCACCTTTCTCGCGGTGACGGGGGTGATTTCGGCGCTCACCCGGAGCATGGTGGTGAGCTTCATCGTGGCTCTCTTTCTCTGTCTCGGGATGATCATGTCAGGGTGGCCCATCGTGGTGGCTTCGATTGACGGCTGGATCCCGGGCTTGGGACAGAAGCTCGCCCAGCTGAGTGTGCTGACGCACTACAATGAATTGACCAAGGGGATCCTGGTCAGCTCAGACATCCTTTTCTTTGCCAGCGTGATCGGCTTTTGCCTCTATCTCACGGCCGTCATCCTGAAAACGAAACGCGCCTAATCCATCCATCCGTAGCCTTAAAAACCTAACCGACATGGATCAGAACAAGACGACCAAATTATTCTCCTGGATGGGGGCTCTCGTGGTTCTCCTCATCGTCATCGTGCTGAACTTTCTCCTGGGTCTCGGGTTCTTCCGTACCCGGATCGATCTCACGGAAGACAAGCTCTACACCCTTTCCGAGGGCACGGTGAACATCGTGAAGGATCTCGATACGAAGGTGAACATCCGCTACTACCGGACGGAGGACAAGAAGCTCCTGCCGGAGCAAGTG
Source organism: Verrucomicrobiales bacterium (assembly GCA_028281705.1). Taxonomy (GTDB): domain Bacteria; phylum Verrucomicrobiota; class Verrucomicrobiia; order Verrucomicrobiales; family DEV007; genus JAACDM01. The sequence continues at coordinate 15,474 of JANQJH010000624.1, read as the reverse complement.
CAGGTCTACGTCCGCCGGGTGGAGGACATCCTCAACGAGTATCGCAAGCGGAGCAAGGGCATGGTGGAGGTGGAACTGCTCGATCCCGAGCCGGACTCCGATGAAGAGGTGGCCGCCCTTCAGGATGGGATCAACCGCAACACGCTCAACCTCGTCGAGTCCTTCTACAACGGGATCGTCGTCCAGTGTCTCGACGAGAAGGTCGTTCTGCCGTCTTTGAACCCGCAGGAAGAGACCTTGCTCGAATATGAGCTTTCGCGTGCCGTGGCCGAGGTGACCCGGTCGAGCAAGCCGAAGATCGTCATTGTCACCGATGAATCGATCAACGGTGGGCCCGGGGGCAACCCGATGAATCCGATGGGAGGCGGCGGTTCGCCTCCGTGGTACTTCCCGCAGTTGTTGGAACGGGACTACGAGTTGGAGACGATTTCCGTGAATGCGGATGCGATTCCGGAGGATGCGGACCTCCTCTTGGTCGTCCATCCCAAGCAAATCTCCGAGAGCATGGAGTACAACATCGATCAGTTCGTGTTGGGTGGGGGCAAGCTCATCGCCTTTCTCGATCCCAAGTTCCAGTTTGGCGAATCGGCCCAGCCCAACCCAATGATGGGGAACATGGGAGGTGGCAGTGAGCCCTCGACGCTGAACAAGCTCCTTCCCGCCTGGGGATTGACCTTTTCCGGAACCAAAGTCTTGGCCGATGTGGCCTACCGGACCCAGGTGAGCAGTGGAGGCCAGCCGATCAACGAGCCGCGCGTCCTCTCGATGAACAACGACGCTTTCAACGACGACGTCCCGGCCACGGGTTCGCTGCAAAACATGCTCATGTGGGAGGCCGGCGTCTTTACCGGCACGCCGGCGGAAGGGCTGACCAAGACGACGCTGATTCACAGCACGGAGAACAGTCAGCTGGTCACGCCCATGCAGATGTTCGGCAACGATGCCGAGCAGATCATGAACAATTTCAGCGCTGAAGGAAAAGAGTATGACCTGGCGGTCATGGTGGCGGGCAAGTTCAAGACCGCCTTTCCCGATGGCGCCCCAGCGGCTGATGACTCCGGGGACGGCGAGGCTGAAGACGGTGAAGGCGAAGGCGACGATGAACCCGAGGAGAGCAGCAAGGAGCACCTGACGGAGTCCGCCGAGGAAAACACGGTGGTGCTCATTGGCGACGTCGACATGTTGCATGACCGTTCGTTCCTCAGGCCCATGCGGACCTTCACCGGACAGACGATCCAGACGATGGGGAACACCAACATGGTCCTGGTGCAGAACCTCTTGGAGCAGATGGCGGGCAACGAGAACCTCATCAAGATCAGGAGCCGGACCGCGGCCCAGCGCTCCTTCATCAAGCTCCGCGAGATGGACGAGGAAAGTGATAAGAAATTCCGTGAAGCGGCGATCAAGGGCCAGGAAGAGGTCGACGCCGCGCAGGCAAAGCTCTCCCAGCTCCTCCAGTCCAAGGGCGAGAATGTCAGTGTGCACAACCTCGATCCCGAGACTCAGAAAGCTTTGGAAGAAACCCGGGAGACCTTTGCCGCGGCGAAGAAGAAACTGCGCAAGATCAACCTCGACCGGCGCAAAGACAAAGAGGCTCTCCTCGCTCGAGTCAAAGCCGCCAACATCCTCTTGATGCCGATTCTCGTGATCTTTGTCGGCATCGTCCTCGCATTCATCCGCAAATCCAAGACTGCTGCCAAGTAAGTAAGTTCGTAAGACGTCATGAAACCAAAACAGCTCCTTATTCTAGTCGCCGTATTGGCCGTCCTTGGTCTGATCGCCTTCATCGCCGGACGCTCCGGTGGCGGCCCCAAGACAGACACTGCCGAGCGCCGCGGGACCAAAGCGCTCGAAGGGTGGCCGATCAATGACGTCAAGGCGATCGAGGTGAGGTCCGCGGACGCCGTGGTCAACCTGGCCAAACCGGACAATCTCTGGGTGGTGACCGATCGGAAAGATTTCCCGGCCGATCCCAGCCGGGTGCAGGGCCTTCTCGTCAAGCTGTGGGAGACCCCGGTGGTCACCGCCTTCGTGGCGGGTGCCTCGCAGAACGAGCGTCTCAGCCTCGTGGATCCGGACGGAGAAGGGGACGAAGAGAAGAAGGCGACCAAGATCACGTTCAAGGGCGCGGGCGATGCCGAGATTGGGCATGTTCTCATTGGCAAAGACAGCCCTCCCAAGTCTGGCGGTCCCGGTGCCAATCCCATGGCGGGCGGCGGTGGCAAGACGGGCCGTTTCCTCCGAACCTCGAAGGACAGTGAAGAGGTCCTGGAGGTGGCAAACAATTTTTCCGAGACGCTCTCTTCGGGGTGGCCTTTCAATTTCGGTGCGATCGATGCCGAGCCCGGTACCTGGCTGAACAAAACGGACTTCATCAAGGTGGCCAAGATCAAGAGCATCGCGGTCAACTACCGTGACGGTGACAAGGAAAGCTATGCCTTGGATCGCGAGAGTGATACGGGCGACTACGTGCTCGAGGGAGAGATCCCCCCGGGCAAGGTTCTCGACGGAAGCAAGGTGAGCAGTCTGAAAACCGTTCTGCAGAACGCTAGTTTCGAGGATCTCTTGACGGACGAACAAGTGGCTGAGATCGACGAGGCGAAGGCCACGGAATCCGTGCTGACGACTTTTGAGGGATTCACCTACACCATTCTCATGGGGGCCAAGGATGAAGAAGAGAATGTCATCCCGATCAAGTTCACCGTGGCGGGCGAGTTTCCCCAGGAGCGCACGGTCGAGGCCGGTGTCGAGGAAACGGAGGAAGAGAAGACCAAGGCCGACCAGGAATTTGCCGACAAGCTGAAGGAGAACCAAGACAAGCTCACGACGGAGAAAGCGCTCGAGGGGCACTGGTTCACGCTGAGTAGCTATCGCGTGGATTCACTTCTCAAATCGCGGCCCGATCTTCTGAAGGACGAAGAGAAGGAGGAAGCCGCGGAAGCGGGTGAGCCTCCCGCATCTTTGGCCAAACCACCCGTGGTGCCGGAGTTGCCTCCTGGGATCGGCCAAGGCATCAACTTGCCCGAAGGCGCGGGTGCGGTTTCGGCCCCCGTCGCTGTACCGCCCTTGGGTGGAGGAGAGAAGCCGACGGCGACGACACCGCCTATCGCCATCCCGCCGGCTCCGGCGCCGGCTCCTGAGGAGGAGACGGGCGAAGAAGACGGCGTGGATGCGGATGCTGCTGATGACACCTCCGGCGACACTGAGGCTGAAGCGACGACTTCCTCCGAGGAAGCGGCGCCGACTACTGCTGAGGAAGGTGAGTGAAGTGATGGTGGCTCCGTGTGGAAGGCTCGCACGGAGACACAGAGCACGCAGAGGTTCCAAGTGATGCGGACACTTTTGTCCGTCCCATGGGCGTCTTGCACTGCACTGCGGCTACTGGTAGCTAGGACATGGTGTGCTTCCCAATAGCCGAGGGACTGAAGTCCCTCCCACATTCTAGTTAGATAGTTAGACTCTGCCCGAAAAGGCTCTCGCATTTTTCGTGGATATCCATTCCATCAGAAGCCGCAACGCAGGTAGCCGGAGGGATCTTCGAGGAAGCCGTCGGGTAAGAAGAACTCCCAGAAATTCGTAAAGTGTTTGAAGCCCACCGGATTGCCTTTAATGGCGCTGCGGGCGCTGTTGAGGACCGTGGCGAAGGCGCGTCTTCGTTGCTCGTAGAACGCGGCGTCCAAGTTGCCATCGGGTCCAAACTGGAGTTTCGGCTTGTGGCGGATGAGAGCCTCGAGATCGCTGGCGCCGCGAACGAAGGCGGCCCGGGCCTTTTGCCGGGTGGCGCCGGTTTGTCCGCCGAGCTGGGCGCCGAGCAGTTGACCGAAGGAGGATTTGGGGACGCCGTTTCCGTGGCCTTTCCACTCCCATTCCATCATCTTGACGTGCATTTTGACGCCGAATTCGAAGTCGGCAAAAATCTGAGCCGGGGTTAGTTCCGGCAGATCGGGTCTGAGCCGTTTGGGTCGGACGATACGTTTACCGGTCTTGGTGCTCACGGCCCAAGTCGTGGTCGAGCTGTCCCAGCGTCCACCCATGGCATTGTCCTTGCGTTCGCCCGCCGGGTTTTCGCCGGCGAAAAAGTGGCGCGGCCAAAAATCGGCCACCTGGATCTGGCCGGGCCCGATGGCATAGGGCGGTTTCTGGACCGTGTTGCAACAGGTGGATTCCTCGAAAAAGATGATGGCAAACATGGCCGTGCTCAGCGGGAGACCAGGCGCACGATGCTTGTCGATGTAGTACAAGGTATTGGGTAGGTTTCCCGCGCGATCCGGCAGCCAGTTGTAGGGGCGGGGTGCGACTTGATGGGCGGTGATTTGGCTCACAATGGACCTCCTGAGGGGTTGGGCAACCGGCCTGAAAATGGGTGAGGTGGTTCGTCCGTCAGTATAGCCTTCGCGGGGAGGGTGCCCGAGTGAAATCGGCGGAAAACGCCAGACCGGCCGGTGATTGCGGCGACGAGGATTTCAGGAGGTTCGCCTTTCATCCGCGGCGAAGCTGTGTCAATTAGCCTGAAGCTTCCTTACAAATTACAAACCCGAGGAAGATGAGAAACGACTATAGAAGAGAGGACACCACATGAGCGAAAAAGATTGTAGTACTGAAGAAGACAGGACGCCGGGAATTTTCAGCTGGCGGGAGTTGGTCACGCAGGACCTCGAGGGCAGCTCCAAGTTCTACACGGACCTGTTCGGCTGGACCAAGGAAACCATGGAGATGCCGGGGGGCATGGAGTACACCATGTTCAACTTGGGCGAGCGCCCCGTTGCCGGCATGGTCAAGCCGCCGGCGGAGAAGGCCGACGCGCCGACCACCTGGATCAACTACGTCACCGTCGAAGACCTCGAAGCCACGGTGGCGAAAGCGCAAGAACTCGGCGCGCGTCTCTGCATGCCGGTGACCGAGGTCCCCGGCAAGGGCAGCTTTGCCGGCCTCGTCGATCCCCAGGGCGCTCCCATCGCGTTTTGGGAGTTTGCCAGCTAGGTACGGTATCGGAAAAATTAAGTAAATCCACTTGGAGCGGGCCCGGCGGAATCTCTCGCCGGGCCCGTTTGCGTTCTTGCCTGCCTCTTCGGAAAGGAAATATCTCTAAATAACTATTGAACTAGTGCATTAGTGCAATAAAGTGGTGCTTATCAAACTGCCGATCACCATCGAGAAGGACAGCGGGATTCCCATCTATCTCCAGTTGGGCGAGCAGATCCGTCTCTTGCTCCGCCGGGGAGTTTTGGGGCCTGGCGATCCCATGCCGACGACGCGTGCGCTTGCCGTGGAACTCGGGATCAATGCCAACACGGTGACGCGTGTTTACCGGGAGCTGCAGAATGAAAAAGTGCTCACATTGCTCCGGGGCAAGGGCACCTTCGTTTCGGAGTCGAACCCCACGCTTCCCGTGAAGCAGAAGGATTTCCGCAAGATCGAGAGAGTGGCCGATCAATTGATCGCGCTTTGTCAGGAATCTCGAATGCTCCCCGTGGAGCTGTTTCAGTTGCTCAAGACGCGGTGGGACGAGCGCGGAGACGTCTCTGACACTTCATGAGAACGACTCATCGATAGATAAACCAAACAGAAAGGAACACCATGCCTACAGGAAGCCAAAACATTGTTTCAGTCCTCATCTTGCTACTCCATCTCGTGTTGTTCGGGGTCATGGTGGTCATCGATTTCCATTTGGGTTGGGCTGCGGGAATCTTCATCATTGGCCTCGTCTTGGCGACCTCACCCAGGCTGATCAATGAATGGGACCGGGCCGTTCTCTTGCGGCTGGGGAAATACCGCAAGACGCTTTCTCCCGGGATGTATTGGGTGATTCCGGGGATCGATCAACTGATCGCGCCCGTGGACATGCGTGTCCGGTCGACGACATTCTGCGCCGAGAAAACGCTGACCAAGGACACGGTGCCGGTCGACGTGGATGCCGTCATGTTCTGGGTGGTGACGGATGCCAAGAAAGCCGTGCTGGAGGTGAAAGAGTACGGGGACACCGTCTCCTGGGCGGCCCAGACGACCTTGCGCGATGTGATCGGGCAGACGGAGCTGGCCGGCATGGTCTCCGACCGGGCTCGATTGGATGCCCAGTTGCTGGAAAGCATCGATGCCAAATCCGCCGAGTGGGGAATCACGGTGCAGTCGGTCGAGATCCGGGATGTGACCATTCCCCGGGGGCTGGAAGATGCCATGAGCCGCAAGGCCCAGGCAGAGCGGGAGAAGGAAGCCCGAATCATCCTCGCCGAATGCGAACTGCGAGTGGCCCAAGAGATGACCAAGGCCACGGAAACCTATCAGAACAACGAGCAGGCGATGCAACTGCGCGCCATGAACATGACCTATGAAGCGATCAAGGAGAAAGGCTCCTTGATGGTCGTCCCCTCAGGGATCAGTGACGCCTTGAATTTGGGAGTGCTCGGGGCGGCAGCGGCCAAGGCCGGTGGGTAGTTGGTTGCCTAGCTGAGACCTCGCTGCGAGAAATCGAGGACCCTTGCATGTTGTGGAAAAGTGGCAGGGACTTTAGTCCCTCCATGTCTTCGAGATGACTTCCGAAGATCAAGACACCGATCGGGCGGACAAGAGTGTCGGCACCACTTGGCTGCACGCATTTGGTTAGGCGATCCCGGCGGCGGTGGCGCAGGGTTTGGGGACGTCGGAGAAGGGGGCCTGGGGGGTGAGGTCGAGGGCTTCTAGGAGATCGAGGTCGCGTTTCACGGCGGGGTTCTTCGCCGTGAGAAGCTTCTCGCCGTAGAAGATGGAATTGGCCCCGGCGAAGAAGCAGAGGGCCTGGGCTTCCTTGCTCAAATCGGTGCGTCCGGCGGAGAGCCGGACCTTGGCCTTGGGCATGGAGATGCGTGCCAGGGCGATCATGCGGATGAGATCGAAGCTATCGACGGGCTGGGCGTCTTCCAGGGGAGTGCCGGGCATGGGCATGAGGACATTGATGGGGACGCTCTCGGGCTGGGGATCGAGGTTGGAGAGGATTTCCAACATGCGGAGCCGGTCTTGCGCTTGTTCCCCGAGGCCGAGGATCCCGCCGCAGCAGACGGCCATCCCGGCGTCTTGGACGTGTTTCAGGGTGTTGAGGCGATCTTCGAAGGTATGGGTGCTGACGATGTTGCCGTAGTGCTCGGGTGAGGTATCGATGTTGTGGTTGTAGGCCGTCACGCCGGCTTCGCGAAGGAGGCCGGCTTCCTCGGCGCCGAGTTCACCCAGGGTGACGCAGACCTCCATGTCGAGTGCGCTCACATCACGGATGATCTCGAGGACGTCGTTGAAGCGTTTGCTGCCCTGGCGCACGCCTTTCCAGGCGGCGCCCATGCAGAACCGGGTGGAGCCGTTGGCCTTGGCGGCGCGGGCGTTTTCCATCACGGCGTCTCTGGACATGAGCCGTTCGGCATCCACACCCGTGCTGTAGCGGGCGCTTTGGGCGCAGTAGGAGCAGTCCTCACTGCAGCCGCCGGTCTTGATGCTGAGCAGGGTGCAGAGCTGGACTTCCTGCTTGGGCCAATGCCTTTCGTGAGTCGCGCGTGCCTGCTGCAGGAGTTCGAAAAACGGGAGTTGGGCGAGACGATCGAGTTCGGCGAGGGTCATGGGAGGACGAGACGAGCAGTTCTATCTATCTATCTAGGATGCAGGCAGATAGGAAAACCGCCATCCTGTTTCCAAGATGGCGGTGGTTTCTGGGTGAAATGATCGATGGGGCCGGCGCTTAGGCATAGGACGACTCCACGCGCTTGGCCACGTCGCGGAATCCGTAGTCGACCTCGTAGATCTGCTTGAGAGCCCCAAGATAGGCGTCTTGCTCGCCGCGCTTCTCGTGCAGGAGGGCGCGCTCGTAGACGACATCCTTCTTCGTGCCGTCCATGGCGGACAGTTCCTTCTCGGCTTCCTCGAGCTGGTTGATGGCGAGGTCGAGCATGTTCTTCTCGGAGAAACACTTGCCCAGGAGAAGGAGGGCGCGGGTGCGGACGTGGGGATTGCTCTTGGCGCGCTGAAGTTCGGGGATGGCATCGGTGGCCTGTCCCGTGAGGTAGAGGTATTCCGCGAGAGAGAATCGCAATTGCGGGTCGGTCGGGTTGCGTTCGACCTGGTCTTTGAAGTAGTCGACTTTCTGCATCAGGCGCTCTTTCTTCAGCTCCTCGAGGCGGGCGCGTTTTTCGTCGGCATCGGGAGCGTCGGGATTCTCGGCCAGCTCGGCTTCCATCTGGGAGAACTCGATTTCCCGCTTCTTGTCGTTGAGATTGGTGATCTTTCCTTGGAGGGCGGTGTCACCCTTGGAGAGGTGAAGGGCCCATTCGTAGTAGGAGGTGGCGGAATCGAGGTCGCCGCCGTCTTCGTAGAGCCGGGCGATCTTCTTCACTACCACGATGTTCTCGTTGTTCTCCGCGTAGTCGGCCAGGAGGCGGTCGAGGACGCGCTGGCGTTGCTCGGCGGTGAGGTGTTCGCGATCGGCGAGCTCGAGTTCTTGGATCTCCTCCTCGTCCCGCTTCTTACCGCCCTCTTCGAGCTTGTTCCTCTCCATCGAGGCGTTGGTCGAGGCCTTCATGGCGCCGTTGATGGCCTCGAGGTCCGAGGGGTCGAGCATGGAAACGGCGTTGTAGGACTCGGCGGCCTTGTCCCAGGCTTTCTGGCCTTCGTGGTGCTTGGCGATCTTTTTCAGGACGCCGGTGTCCTTAGAGTTCGCTTCTTTCAGGGTCTCGAGGGCGAGCAGTCCGACCTCGGGGAGCTCGGCGGCCATGGCGGCGTCGTAGAGCAGTTCGTTGAGCCCCTTGTTTGCCGGATCGTTGGCCAACTCATCTTCCAGGGCACCGAGCGCGCTCCGGGGGTCACTGGAGATCATCGGCTTGAGCTTCATGCCGGCCTTGAGCGCAGCCCCGCCGGAGAGCAGGCCCTTCTTCTTCCCCTTGACGTTGAGCATCTGGGCCTTCCGCAAAGCCTTGCGAGCTTCTAGAAATTCGGGTGCCTCCTTGACGATGGGGGAGAGCAATTGGGCGACATAGTCGAAATTCTGCATGCGCATGGATTTCACCGCTTTGTCCCAGAGACTCTTCAGATTGGACGGTAATTCGTTTTCGGTCATAGCGTTCTTGGGTGATCCTTTTTCGATCTTTGTCGTTCGTGCTTTCTAGTTACTTCGGGCGGTTTGTATAATCGGCAATTGAGAATTTGCCACGGATTTCAGCACAAGGCTTTCAAGTTTTGCAAGCGCGTTTGTCTTGGGGGACTTTCGCATTGCAAAGCGAGGCGATCCGCGATTTGCTTAGCCCATGAAACGACGTCTCGCTCTCGGTCTCATTCTCGTGCTGGCTCTCGGCTGCCTAGGCATGGGTAAACGCAGTTCGAAGCACATCGTTTCGTTCCATGTGCAGACGGACCCGGATTTTGCCGCGAGCAAACGCGTCTTTGAATGGCCCCGGGGTTCCGGTATTTTCTACGAGAAATCCCCCACGATCCATCACCGCCAGATCCGGTCGTTTTCCGCCTTTGACGGGGATGACGGCGGTTGGGGCGTCGTCTTTCGGCTCACGACCGGCGGCAGAAACGCGCTTCATGCGGCCACGCAGGCGCACCCGGGCAAGTACATGGTGGCCATTGTGCAGGGCGAGCCGCGCTCGGTGACGAAGATCGATCGCTTCTATGACGATGGCCAGATCGTCATTTGGGAAAAGCTCAGGCCTGAAGATATGGAGGTGTTTGAGAAGAACTTCTCCATCTTTGAGTAGGTAATGGTGCGGAATGGCCTTCGGGGCATGGCGGCCCTCGTCTCGGTGCTGTTGGGCGGCTTGGCTGCGGCGGTGAACGCCCACGCCAACGCGTGGATTTTGCCGACGGCCAATCGATCGCTCTATGCTGGCGATTACGGGAATTACTACATGTACGTTCCCCGGACCTGGAACGGGAAGGCCTACCGCGTGTGGCAGGGCGGGCAGTATGGTTTTGTGCGCACGCCTTTAAAGAGTCGGGATGAGGTACTCTACATCAAGTTTCACGAGGGCCTGGACATCCGTCCAACGCGGCGTGACGAGCGCGGCGATCCCCTGGATGTCGTGTGGAGCGTCGGGCCTGGTCGAGTGGTGCACGTCAATCCGGTGACGGGGCACAGTTCCTACGGGAAATACGTCGTGGTGGAGCACGTCTGTTCGGATGGCCTCTATTACAGTCTCTATGCGCACCTTGCACGGGCCCGGGTCGAGGTGGGCCAGGCGGTGCGCCACGGCACGCCGCTGGGGATGATGGGTTACACGGGACCGGGACTGGATCGAACGCGAGCGCACCTCCATTTCGAGATCAATCTCCTGCTCGATAGCCAGTTCAACGTCTGGCACGGTTCACTTGATGGCTCGGGAAATCCCCATGGGATTCACAATGGCCTCAACCTGGCGGGGATCCCCGTGGCCGACTACTTTCTCGCGTGCCGCGCCCAGCCGGGATTGAGCATCAGCGACTTTCTTCAGCGGCGTGAGCCTCACTACAAGGTCGTGGTCCCTCAGGAGGGAAGCCGCATGGAAATCCTCCGGCGCTATCCGTGGCTGAGGAGAGGCGGGACGGAGAAGGGGACGGCCTGGGAGATCGCCTTCGACGCTTCAGGTCTGCCGCTGGGCGTGACCAGCGTGCGGCCGGAAACGCCTCTTTCCCGGCCGCAGGTCACCTGGGTGAAAGAGTCCCCTCATCCGCAGGCCTACCACACGCGCCGCCGGCTGACCAATACCGGAAAGCACCTCAGTGCCCGGGGAGAGAGGTATGTCAATCTGGTCGCGGGCCGATTCTAATGAGCCCGGTAACCCGTCGATGCTCATCCCGAAATGAGCGAGGAACGATAGTCACTACCACTTTCATCAACGTTGGGGGCTTCAGTCCCTCCCTTATTTGTTTACTTATTTGCACCTGACAAAGTCCTGTGTTGGAAAATGTGAGGGCGCGAGAGCGAAGCGAACGAAGTCGGAGAGGATTGTTCGCGTCGTGGGGCTGTCGCGCTGAAGATTGATCTTTCATCAACGAGCGATTCCGGTTGTGCTGCCGGGATGGCATCATCCTCATCTTCATCGTCGTCTGAAGCGCTGCTTCTCATCACGGGCGCGACCGGCAAGGTCGGGCGTCACTTTCTCGAGGCGGCGCTGAAGGACCCGAAGCTGAAGGGCTTTCACTTTCGCGCGTTGTGTCATCAGCGGGCGCTTCCCGCCTCCCCGGATCGGGTTGAGGTGGTGCAGGGGTCGATCGCGGATCCTGACATCGTTTCCAAGGCGATGCGGGGAGTGACCCATGTCATCCATTTGGCGACTTGTAAGGAAACGCCGGAACTGGTGATGGACGTGACGGTGAAAGGGCTCTTCTGGCTCTTGGAAGAGGCGCGGAAGTCGGCCGGTTTCCGGCAGTTCATCCTCGTGGGGGGTGATGCCTGTGTGGGACATTTCCACTATCCGCATGAGGGGCCGGTGACGGAGGAGCAGGAATACGCGCCCTACCCGGGATGCTACGCCCTCTCAAAAGTCTTGGAGGAAGTGATGCTGGCGCAGTACTACCGGCCCTACGATCTCAATGGCTGCTGCCTGCGCGCGCCCTGGATCATGGAGAAGGACGATTTCCGCTATCAGCTCTCATTTGGCGAGGACGTCTTTGGAGCTCCGGTTTGGGCGGACTACGTGGATGGGGAGACGGCGAGGGCGTATGCCGCCCGTCAGACAGTGCCGGTGATGTTGGATCCGGACGGGTGTCCCGTGCGGCGCAACTTTGTCCATGTCGAAGATCTGGTGAGTGCCCTGATCACGGCCATCGATCATCCCCGGGCCCGTCAGCAACTGTTCCACATCGCCATGGACGAGCCAGTGCATTACGGGGAGCTGGCGAGGTACCTCCGGGAAACGCGCGGCTTGCCCAGCGTGGAGATCGCCACGGCCTTCCATTCGACCTGGCTGGACAACCGCAAGGCGCGGCACCTCCTGGGGTGGAAGCCGCGGGTCGACATGGCCCGGATGGCGGATTTGGCCTTCGACTACCGTCGGGCGGAGGACGACCCGCGGTGGGTGTATTACCCCGGTTAGCGCCGGTCTGGATCCGATTCCAGGGGGGATGTCAAGAAGTGTTGCGGAATTGAGGTGGTTTCTACGCCTTGACGTTGAGAAGCGCCGCTCCGAGACTACCCGCGGTATTGATGGCGGGCTCGCGGACCCAGGTCCGGGAGTTCTCCGGACCGCTCGTTCATATTCATCGGAAACTGACCCCACTTTTCTTCGCCCTTCTCATCTCCCAACGACTCATGACCGCCTCCGCTACCTACGAACAAGACCGTGATGCTGTGGAAAAGCTCGCTCAGGCCAGCCAAAACATACGATCCGAACTGGCCAAAGCGGTCATCGGCCAGACGGAGGTTATTGATCAGCTCATCATCGCGCTCTTTTCCGGAGGGCATTGCCTGCTTACCGGGGCGCCCGGTTTGGCCAAGACGCTGCTCGTCTCCTCCATCGCCGATGTCTTCAGTTTGCAATTTTCCCGCATCCAGTTCACGCCCGATCTCATGCCGACGGACATTGTGGGAACGGAGATCCTGCAGGAGACCGAGGGCGGGGGACGCGCCTTGAAGTTCGTCAAGGGGCCGGTGTTCGCCAACATCCTCCTGGCGGATGAGATCAACCGGACGCCGCCAAAGACGCAGGCAGCCTTGTTAGAGGCCATGCAGGAACACCAGGTCACGGCGGCGGGTGTGCGCTACGAGCTGGACGAGCCCTTCTTCGTGCTGGCGACGCAGAACCCGATCGAGATGGACGGGACCTACCCGCTGCCCGAGGCGCAGTTAGACCGTTTCATGTTCAATGTCCTGGTGGACTACCTTTCCGAGGATGACGAGGTCAAGGTGATCACGAAAACCACGGCCAAGGACGATTACGAACTCAATACCTTGTTCTCCGCCGAGGAAGTGCGCTCCTTCCATGACATTGTGCGCAAAGTTCCCGTGGCCGAGGAAGTGGCCCGTTACGCCGTGCGGGTGGCGACGCTTTCCCGTCCCGGCGGCCCGGAGACACCGGACTTCATCAACCAGTGGGTTTCCTGGGGCGCCGGTCTGCGCGCCGGACAGTACCTCATTTTGGGAGGCAAAGCGCGCGCCCTTTTGGCGGGCCGCGCGCACGTGACGGAGGATGATGTGCGCGCTCTGGCCGGGCCGGTGCTGCGCCACCGGATCCTGCTCAACTACCGGGCGGAGGCCGATGGAGTGACGGTGGAAGATGTGATCAAGAAACTGCTCGAAGTCGTCAAGTAGACCAATCCTAGAGACATGCCCGCGGTGGATCTCACCAAACGCATCGATGCGGATGCGCTCATGCGCATCAAATCGCTCGATCTGCGAGCCCGTCGCATTCTCGAGGGCTACATGCAGGGACTGCACCGCAGCCCCTATCACGGATCCTCGGTCGAGTTCAGCGAATACCGCGCCTACGCCGAGGGCGATGATCCCAAGCACATCGATTGGAAGCTCTTTGCCCGGAACGACCGCTACTGTATCAAGAAGTACGAGGCGGAAACCAATCTCATCTGTCATCTGGTGGTCGATCGGAGCCGCTCGATGGAGTTTGGCTCGCTAAAGTACAACAAGGCGGACTACGCCGCGACCTTGGCCGCGACCTTTGCCCAGTTTCTCTTTTCACAGGGAGACACCGTGGGGCTGGTGACCTTTGCCGATGAGATCCACGAGTACGTCCCGCCGCGACGGCACCGGGTGCAGATGCATCAGATCATCGTCGGCCTGGAGTCGGAGCCCAAGAGCACGCGGACGAACATGCGGAAATCCCTCAGTGACATGGTTCCCATGCTGAAGAAGCGCGGGCTCGTCGTTCTCTTTTCCGATTTGCTGGAGGACACGGAATCGATCGCCTCGCAGATCACCTATCTCCGGTCCTGCGGGCATGACATTGTCATTTTTCAGATTCTGGATCCGGCTGAAGCCGGCTGGACCTTTGACCGGCACGCCGTCTTTGAAGACATGGAAACGGGGGAGCGCTTTCAGTTAGACCCCGAGCGCGTGGGGGAACATTACCGTGAGCAGATGAAGGCGCACCAGGCGGAGATCGAGAAACTCTGTTCCGGTCTGGCCATGGATCTGATCAAGGTGACGACGGATCAGCCCTTCGATGAACCCCTGCACGAGCTCTTGGGCGTGCGATCAAAACTGGACCGTAGACGGCGAGGCGCATGAATTTTCTCTTTCCATTGTATTTGCTCGGACTGGCGGCCTTGAGCGTGCCCATTTTCTTGCACTTACGCAATCGGGAGCTGAAGAAGGTGGTGCCTTTCAGCTCGCTGCGTTTTCTCAAGCCGACACCGATCCAACAGCAGCAGCGGGCGCGGATCGAGAACTGGCTTCTCCTCGCCCTGCGCTGTCTGATCCTGGCGTTGTTAGCCTTGGCCTTCGCCCGGCCGTTCTTGCGTCAGGATTTGTTGAAGGACTTCGAGGGCAAGAGTCAGCAGGCGGTGATCCTCATCGATACGAGCGCCTCCATGCGGCAGGACGGGCTCTGGGACGCCGCCATGGAGCGCGCCCGGGAGATCATTGACGATCTCGATCCCAAGGATGAGGTGCAGGTCTTCACCTTCGATCGGGCGGCGAGGCTGCTGCACTCCTTTGATGCCTGGCGGGAACCGGCGGAGGTCGAGCGCAAGCCGACCTTGTTAGCCAAACTGGAAACCGTGGAGCCCGGCTGGCAGGGGACTGATCTGGGGCAGGCCATGATCACGGCGGTGGAGTCGTTTCGCGATGCCCTCGAGGATGTCGAGGGCGAGGCGCCGGCGGATCGCAAGGTCTATCTCGTGAGCGATCTCCAGGAGGGGGCCAATCTGGAAGCGCTGGGCCAGTATGAGTGGCCCTTGGAAGTGGAAGTGGTGGAGGAACGTGTCGGCCGGACCAAGACGAATGCAAGTGTGCAGCTGCTGCCCCGGGCCACGGGGATCGCCGAGTTGCAGAAACAGGAGGACCGCTTCCGCCTGAGCAATGATGCGGGCTCCAAGGATTCTCGTTTTACCATCGCCTGGCAAAATGAAGACGGCTCGGAGGCGAGTCCGCCCATCAGTGTCGTTGTTCCTCCGGGTGAGACGGAAATCCTCACGGCGCCCAAGACCTCCACCGGAACGGCGGCACCGGTTCTCGTGCTCCAGGGTGACGAGATCGATTTTGACAACCGCTTCTATCAGAGTCCGCCTGTGGCCAAGCCCTTGCGTATTCTCTATCATAGCGCTGAGGATCCGGATCGCTCGGGCAATCCTCTCTTCTTTTTCAAGCGTGGGCTCATCGAGACGGCGACCTTCAAGCCGGAACTCAATTTGAAGCAGTTCGGCGAACCGATGGATCAGTTAGACTGGAGTCTGCTGGATTTTGTCGTCCTCTCGGACCCGCCGGGCAACGTGGCCATGGAGCCCGCGAGGGAGTATCTCGAGGAAGGCGGTCGCGGCCTCTTCATCGTGCGCTCGGTCAATTCCGTCCCGGCGCTGGCCAAACTCCTC
>JANQJH010000528.1 GCA_028281705.1 Verrucomicrobiales bacterium | reverse complement strand
TGGCGGAGGGGGTGGGATTCGAACCCACGATAGGTTTCCCTATGCCGGTTTTCAAGACCGGTGCATTCAACCGCTCTGCCACCCCTCCAGATCCCGGAGATTCACGGACCGATTCAATTGGGCCGCTACTATGCTCGCGTGTGCATCGAAGGCAAGGACAATTGGAGATTGGGCTCTCCGATTCGACGCGAGCTTGATCCTTGAGATTCCCAAGTCCGGCACTGGCGCGCCTTCGAGGGAGATGAAGGCTTCCAGGGTCCAGGGTCCCTGATGTTGACGGCGAGGTCTAAATCGGATCCCCATGGACGCCACCCTCGAGCGTTGGCTAGAGATTGCTAACAATCCGACGATGCGAGCCTTCTGAGCCTCTGCATGGGATTGAATGACCTCCAAGTGATGCGGACACTCCCATCCGTTCAATGCGCTCCCTATTCATTTGTCGAGTCCATCTTCAAGATTGAAGTGCTCACGTGCTAACCAAGGAGTTGGGAGAACAAGCCGGAACGTGGAGCCTCGGAATCGGAGTGCCAGGGAGGGCTACCTACGTATTAGTGCGTAGTCACGACCAAAGAAACCGAGGCACAATCACGGCAGATTAAGAATCGCTGATCGGTTGGAGAGAGCGAAATTGAGCAGCCGGGATTTCCCCGAGAGATCGAGTTTATGGGCGATATTGCTACGGTGGGAGGCGATGGTATGGGGGCTGACGGAGAGAACGTCGGCAATTTCTTTGGTTGATTTGTCATCCGCGATGAGCCTGAGCACGGCGTGTTCGGAGGGTGTCAGACATTGGAGCCCCGAGTGTTTTTGCTGCAGTCTTTCGGTGCGCTCGCTCCGCCGCATGGCGAATCTTCCCAATGAAGGACTGACAAAAGGTCTCCCTTCCGCAGCCGCCCGAATCCCTTCCTGGATGTTCTCCACAGCTTCCTCCTTGAGGAGAAAAACGCCCACACCCGCATTCGCAGCCGCATTGAAGATACCCTCGTCCTCATACATGGTGAGCAGTACCACGGGGAGCGGTTTCCGATTCCGTTTGAGACGTTGTGCGAGTTCGAGCCCCGTCATGCCGGACATCTTGAAGTCAGTCACGATCACGTCCGGGGTAAACTTCTCGAGCAGCACTAGAGCCTCTTCTCCGCTCTCAGCCTCCGCGATCACGACGATGTCCTGGCCGTCTCCCGTGATGATCTGTATGAGGCCCTTACGGACGATTGGATGGTCGTCCACGACGAGTATCTCAATAGGCGTTTTCATGACACTTTCATTGATGAATGAGTTTGAGAGGGAGAATGGCGGCATCATTGGTCTACCCGATACAGTCCGCAAATGATGCTATCACAGCAAGATTCGTTAGCCCCGGGTGCTCATGAGTTTTGGTTCTTCAATAGAGAACGATGGAAGTCTGTTTATGCAAATCATATCGTTGCAGGGGTCTCGTGAATCTCCATTCGAGGACTGCGAGTTCGATGGTTACGCAGTTTGTTATCTAGTTAACTAGTTAATGACAACTAGATGCGGTCGTGCATCCATGGTGATCCGGGACTCCTGTCAGGCCATTGATAGAAGGCCGGCAGAGAGACCGTGTCGACGCTCCTCGAGTCGTTCTAGGATTGTCCTATAGGGTCTTCGATCTAGGATTGATACTGTATCAGGGGGGCTGCCGATTTTGACCACGGAGACCGGACGATTCCGCCCCTGGTATCGCTGGATGTGAGGGCCGTTGCCAAGCTCCCGCCTGTTTGGGGCGATGGCCATGTGGATCCGCTAGATTTTTCGCGTTGAAGGCGGATGCCTTGCTGAGCGGGTCAGGCAGAAACGGGTGTCGCGAGGAGATTCACCCAACCCGCGGGTCGAGACAGGCGGCCTGCGTGTTCCGGGCCCTCGTGATCGGAGGCAGCAGCCTCCTCGAAAGTGCTTCCGAGATCTGAGTGGGATGGTGAGGAACAAGCTCTAGTGCCGTCTCCCAGGAGCGACGTGAAATGGGGGTGAGAAGTGCTGGAAAGGCACAGATTGGCGGTCTTTTGGGTTGGGGACTCTGGCTTCTGTGTTACTTCCGATAAGACATGAAGATTTGCTGTATAGGTGCTGGTTACGTGGGCGGACCGACGATGGCGATGATCGCGCATCAGTGCCCGGATATCGAGGTCATGGTGGTCGATGTGAACGAGGAAAGGATTCGCGCGTGGAATTCGGACAACTTGCCCATTCACGAGCCTGGGCTGGATGAGATTGTGGCTGCGCGTCGAGGAAGGAATCTTTTCTTCGATACGGTGATTGATGATCACATTCGGGCTGCCGATGTGATTTTCATTTGTGTGGGAACGCCAACGAAGACTTTTGGGGCCGGTGCCGGCAGGGCGGCGGACTTGCGCTACATCGAGACGTGTGCACGGCGCATCGCCTCGGTGGCGGAAGACGACAAGATTGTGGTGGAGAAGTCCACCATTCCCGTCCGGACGGCGAACTCGATCAAGCGCATTCTCAAGGCAGGCAAACCTGAAGTGAACTTCGATGTTCTCTCAAACCCGGAGTTTCTCGCCGAAGGGACCGCGATCTCCGATTTGTTGGAGCCCGACCGCATTCTTATCGGCGGTGAATCGGAACGGCCTGTGGAGACGCTCGCGGCGATCTACGGCCGGTGGGTCCCGCGGGAGCGCGTGATCACGACCAACCTTTGGTCCTCCGAACTTTCCAAGCTGACGGCCAACGCTTTCCTGGCCCAGAGGATCTCTTCGATCAACGCCATTTCGGCGCTGTGTGAAGCGACCGATGCGGAGGTTGGCGAAGTGGCCCACGCGATCGGCATGGATAGCCGAGTGGGTTCCAAGTTTCTCCGAGCGTCCGTGGGGTTTGGGGGGTCTTGTTTTCAGAAGGATATTCTCAACCTCGTCTATCTCTGCGAGCACTACGGCTTGAAGGAGGTCGCTGAATACTGGGAACAGGTCGTCAAAATGAACGACTACCAGAAGAGGCGTTTCTCGCATCGGATTGTGCAGACGATGTTCAACACGGTGAGCCAGAAGACGATTGCCATCTGGGGTTTTGCCTTCAAGAAAGACACGGATGACACCCGAGAATCGCCCGCGATTGCAGTGTGCCAGGATCTCTTGAATGAGCGCGCTCACCTCAAGATCTTTGACCCGGAGGTCCCTGGCTCGCGTATCCGCGAAGACCTTGGCTGCGAGGATGACGAGGGGAAGGTCACAATCTGCCATTCGGCCGAGGAGGCGACGGAAGGCGCCCATGCGATCGTGATCCTCACGGAATGGGATGCCTTTGCCCACGAGGACTTTGCCAAGATCTACCAAGGCATGGAGAAGCCGGCCTTCGTCTTTGATGGGCGGAATATCGTGGATCTCGAAGCCCTCAAGGCCCTCGGATTCGAGGCCTATGGCGTCGGTCGCGGGAGGCCGGGGACGAGCTGAGAGCTGAGGGCTGAGCCAGACTAGCAAAAATCGAACCCGAACTGATCGGTAGGGCGGAGGGATCGACTGAACGCGGTGAGCAGGTCGATCGTCTGCCGGATGTCGTCGAGGTCGGCGACTTCGACCACGGAGTGCATGTAGCGGAGCGGGAGGGATACCAGCGCGCTCGGGATACCGCTTCGCTGGTGGTAGATCTGATCGGTGTCGGTGCCGCTGTAGCGGGATGAGGACTCGTGTTGCAGAGGGATGCCGGCTTCCTCGGCGACATCGATGAGGCGCCGGACGACGTTGGGGTGATTGCAGGTACCGTGAGTGAGCGTGGGGCCCCCGCCCAAGACCACTTTGCCGTGTTTGCTGTGTTCGATTTCGGGCGTGTCGGTGGCGTGGGTGACATCGAGACAGACAGCGACATCCGGTTCGAGCCTGTAGGTTGCCATTTTCGCCCCCAGGCCACCGATCTCTTCCTGGACGGCGTTCAGGGCCACGATGGTGGACGCGGGTTTTTTGCGAGGGGATGCCCGAAGATTGGCCATGACTTGGGCGATGATGAACCCGCCGATCCGGTTGTCGAGAGCCCGGCCAACAAGGCGATCCTTGCCAAACGGCTCGGCGGTGTCGACGTAGACGGCTGGGTGTCCAACTCGAAGGCCGAGCTTTTCGACCCCGCTCCGATCCGAGGCGCCGACATCGACATACAGCTGATGGACTTCGGGGGCTTTCTCGCCTTTGGAGCGGTCCCGGATGTGGATGGCCGTATTTCCGATCACACCCAGAACGGGGCCCTTGTCGCCCAGGATGGTCAGCCGGCGGCCTCGTGCGGTGGCGGAATCCGAACCTCCGACCCGATCCAGGTGGAGGAAGCCGTCCTTGGTCACGTGCTTGATCATGTAACCGATCTCGTCGGCGTGGGCTTCCAGCATGAGTGTCAGGGGGCTGCCGGACCTGGCTTTCTTGGCCTCGATGGTCGCCCAGGCGGTTCCGTAGGCGTCGTTCTCGACGCAATCAGCGAACTGCCGGACGTATTGGATCCATTTACGCTGTCCGGGGCCCTCGAATCCTGTTGGGCTCGGTGTGCTGAGGAGATCGTAGAGGAAGGTGGAGGCGGGCTCGTCGAACATGGAAAAAGGAGTGCGTGCTGAAGAGGATTGGAAGCGGAACTCGCTTCTTGCGAGTGCGTTGCCGTGGTTGCGATTGAGAATAGGCAAGATAATTTGAAACTGAAGTGGAAACGCCTCGAATCATTTTCGAAGACTTCGAGAGTCGGTCGGTGGCCCCGGCTGAGCTGGACCGGTTGTTAGCCAGCGGCTGGCGTCATGCCGGCGTCCAATTTTATCGCTACAATTTCGCGTTTCACCAGGGCATGCTGACGGAGGTGATTCCGCTCCGGATTGTGTTAGGAGAGTTTGAGAAATCGAAAAGCCAGCGACGCAATTGGCGGATCAACCAGGCAGCGGGATACCGCATGGTCATTGGGCCCGCCGTGGTGGACGATGAGAAGAAGGCGCTTTTTCTCCAGCACAAGGCGAAGTTTGAAGAAAACGTGCCCGATTCGCTGCTCGATTTTCTGTCTTCCGAGCCGCACGAGGTGCCCTGTGAGGGCGGCGAGATCGCCCTCTATCAAGGTGATCGGCTGATCGGGGCGAGTTTTTTTGATGTGGGTGCCGAGTCGCTCTCGACGATTTACGGAATGTACGATCTCGAGTTCGGAAAGCGCGGTTTGGGGATCTACACGATGCTCTTGGAAATGGAGCACGCGCGCCGATTGGGCAAGCGGTACTACTACCATGGCTACTGCTACCGCTGCGCTTCGTTCTACGACTACAAGAAGAACTTCAGAGCTTTGGAGGGCTATGACTGGAGTGGCCGGTGGTACCCGTGGAAGGACCTTTTCGCCGGCTGGTCAGCCGTGGGGCAGCCGGCCGTGGAGCGGTGAGGGGACGCTCGTTACCGACACGGGGTCTCATCAGGCGCTTGCCTGGCCGCGGCGAACGCCGAGCGCCCGGGCGGCGTCCTGCAGCATCCCGTGCTGTTTCTCGAGGGCGGCAGCGACGCTGTTCAAGGAGCTGCGTGCACTGGCGTTCTCTTTCTTGATCAACTGATCGAAGGGTTCGTCAAAGGGCTCGAGTTGGGCCAGCATGGAAGTGAATCCGGAGTCGATGTTGGCCGCTAGGGTGGGGTCGGCGAGGGCGATCAGACTCAGGAGAGGTTGTTCCTCTCCTGCGACGACGCGCCCGGGCGCGGCGCCCGAGAATGCCTTCTGCAGGCCG
Organism: Verrucomicrobiales bacterium; assembly: GCA_028281705.1. Lineage (GTDB taxonomy): Bacteria > Verrucomicrobiota > Verrucomicrobiia > Verrucomicrobiales > DEV007 > JAACDM01. Next base: position 911 of record JANQJH010000528.1, on the reverse strand, counting down.
ATGAGGGCGTGGCGGATGGCTTGGAGGCTGGTGTCACTGAAATTGCAGACCTCATCCCTCTGGTCGCCGGAGGCCAGTGCCCGGGTGAGCTTGCCCTCGAGGCCATTGGAGCACACGGAGATGAGGCCGGAGAAGATGATCTGGAGTGCTTCGGTGGAAGCCTTAGCCATGAATTGCGCTCGGTAGTTTCCCTGTTGGGCCGGATGCCAAGCGTCTGAGAGCTGCTTGAGATCCTGGGAGAGCAAGTTCGCCAGTTCCTGGAGGATGCGGGCTCGCCGGCTCGACTCTCTCTCCTTGGTGTAGTCTGTGTACGCCCGGTAGCCGCCCCCGTCATCGTAGAGGTCAACGCCGTAGATGAGGAATTCGAGGGCATGGAAACCGATGAAAACGTCGCCGGTGCTGGGGCGATGCAAGGCGACCAGGCGTTCCGGAGTCACGTTGGGCAAAGCGTTCTTGTCGTAGACAATGCCAGACCGCGGTTTGCCCGGGGCGATGTCCAACTTCTCGGGGTCGACCGGCCAGGCCTGGATTCGCCGATGCATGGTGTCGGCTGGGGTGGTAAACCCGCGAAGACCCTCGGTCTCCATGTAGGCCAGCAGGGCCTGGGTCCAGGACTCACGCACGGTGCCAAAACTCTGGGCAGTTGGTTGGGCGAGGAAGAGTTCGATCTGCGCCTTCAGGCCGTCTGCCTTCTGCCAGGCGTTCCGGTAGGCGCTGGCACACACTTCGGCGTGCTGCTTGATGACCTTGCGGATGTCGCTCTGATAGGCTTGGAGGTCCAGCTTGGGGCCTTCCTTCTTCCGGCAACTGCTGAGGCCGGCGAGCCCGGGCCAGGCGAGGAGACTTGCCGAGGTGGTGCGAAGCCAGGTGCGCCGGTTCATGGTCATGAGAGTGCTGGGCTCAGTGAATCC
>JANQJH010000513.1 GCA_028281705.1 Verrucomicrobiales bacterium | reverse complement strand
CCGTCCTGGACTAGGCTTCGGCCTCTTGAGTGGACGGGCTGTGGGCTTTCACATAGGCGATGATGGCCTCATCGTGGTCTCCGGCGGCCCAAACGACTCGGAGGAAGTCCGCCGGGTGGATCGCATGACGGGAGAGAAAATTGCGATCGCCACCGCAGCCATACATGATGTCCGGGTGGAGTTCGCCCCGTAGTTTGGCACGCGCCTTGGCCACGATCCGCGGGAGCCAATGGAAGCCGTCCCAGTCATCCCCCCGATCGGGGAGATCTTCCGGCACGAGGAGTTCATCGCTCAGGGCGCCCCGCTGGATGGTCATGAAGTAGTCGCGGCGCACGGAGGCGATCAGGACCGCGGTCGTCGGCGAGGGGACGCCTTCGTCGCCAAAATCCTCCACGAAATCGAAGAACTCGCGCGGCTTGTACCCGATGGAGTAGAGAAAACCGAGGTCTTCCTTGGTGTAGTACTGATTGAAATCCGTGTCCCCGCTCTTGTAGCGCTCAAAGCAGCGGGCGAAGAGCTTGCTGAAATCGGTGTCCCACAGGTAATTGTTGATCATCGCTGTCCACTCATGGGACGTCGTGGTCTCCCTTGCAAGTGTATTGCGCCACATCCGGCCATTCGCGGCGGCCAAGACGGGGCTTCAAGGGCGAGCCGGGGATTGCCAACGCCGCTGGTTGAGTCACCGTGACCCATGTCCGAAGTCCCTGTGCGTGCCGTGGCCGTGATCCGAGAACCCTTGAGCGAGGTGACCTATCGCGTGGCCCTGCCCAACGGGAAAGAGATCGTGGGACATCTGGCCCGCGAACTGCGAAACGCGCCTCCGAGTTTCGCCGAGGGCGATTCGGTTCGGGTGGAGTTGACTCCCTACGATTTTTCCAAGGCCAGGATCACAGGGCCTGCGAAGGCGCAGTGAAAACGGGACACCGGAGTCACTCACGCTTCGAGAGATCGCCATCCATCGGATGCGGTTACTCCGTCCTCGATTCAAGCTGAGCCGGCCGCAATGCGGGCATGGTGAGGTCCAGCCGATACATGATCTGATTGTAGTCGTAGCGCGGTACCCCAACCTGGGTCTTGGAGAAGAGCTTGGTAAAGGTGCCTTCAAAATAGAGCTGGGACTCGTCGCTTTGGGAGAACCAAGGGTGTTGGGCAGGATTGTAGAATGTGTAGTTGTTGTGTGAGACAATCTTCACCGCCCGGCGCCATGGGCCCTCGGGCTTGGCAGCCTCGGCGTAATAGATATCGCTCAGCGGCCCGAAGACTCCGCCGGTCTCGGTGAAGATGCTGATCCAGGCACCGCGGTAGGCATTCCAGGCACAGTGTCCATGGTGCGCCTTGATCGGGCGCCTCGTGCCGGCTTCGAAGAAGTTCACATCGGCTTTGAGGGGTTGATAGCGCTCGGGATCCAGCCAGGCTTCGTAGCGGGCTTCGATGCGGAGATTGGGCACGGCCTGGCCAAAGTAGGCCATGCCGTCACGGATACAGGCGTGACCGTCGGGAAAATGGCCGTCGAGCGTGGGGAAGACGTGGATCCGTTCGAAAACCTGTTTATCGGGATCGAACACGCAGAGGCCACGTTCGTAGACCTCGAGAAAGCCTCGCACTTTGACGTAGGTAGCGCAGAGCCGCTCCTTGCCGGAGGCGTCCGGCAGAGTGACGAGGGCGCTGAGCCAGGTGGGGCCTTTTCCTGCCATGGGCGCGATGCCTTTGACGAAGCCGTCTTCCCTGGTGAAGTAATCGAAGTTGACGCCGATGTCGGGAGACAAGCCGCCCTTGTTAGGCAGGCGCGAGGTGGCCGCGGTGGCGTCGAAGTTTCCCAGGGGATAGCGAAGCCGGTTGGTGTCGCCCCAGATCCAGAAGAGGCGATCCTGGTAAATCGCGTTGAGCACACTGTCACAACCCGTGACTTGGGCTGCGAGCAAGGGTGCGGCGACGGGGGCGGATTGGCCAGTTCGCGCTTGATGGATGTACTGACCGGCGCCCGTCACCCGATAGAGACGTTCCGCGAGGTTGTCTCGCCGAATCTCGATGGTCTTCGATTGGCCGGGCGTCACGGTGAAACGTACGCCGGCGTAGCCAAAGCCGTCCTTGGGATAATGGTAGCCATGACTCTCGACGTGAAAGAACACGCTTTGCCCGATGAGATCGAGATCGTCGATGGCGATTATTCCCGCATTGTCGGTCACATAGCGGAGCCCGTGGACCGTCTTGAATTCCACCAGGGGCACGCCTCGCTTCGTTTCGCGATCGATCACCTTGATGAAGAAGGGCGTGGTTGCGTTCTGAGCGATGGCGCAGAGCGCGAGAAGGTGGAGCACGAAAAACGGGAGCAATGGTGAGGATGACATGACGAGGAGAAACCCGGCTGGGGATCGGAAGAGGAAACCCCCACCGGCTTGCCTGAGTCTCAGAATGTGACGTGGCGGCATTGGCGGAAAGTCGTCCGCTTCTTGAGTTGGCAGCCGTGACGGAGTGCTTCAGGATCGCCCGCATGAATGCCCTGAACAAACTCGCGGTGACGCAACGAATATGGCTTTGTGGCCTTGTCTTTGCCGTTGGCATCGGGTGGGCTGAGGAACGGCCCTTTCCGGAAAATCGCGTCCGCGACTTTTATCGAAATCAGGCGAAAGGCGCTCTCGATCGCAAGACGCCGTTGCCGGCCATCCTGCCGCCTTTCCCCGGGCTCGATGGTGGTGCCTGGGGGCATTGGGGGCAGAATCCGGAGTCGGACAACGTGGACGATCGTCTCAACGAGGTGGATTTTGGCGGCCTGTTGATGCAGGTGACGAGATACAAGGGCGGCGAGGTACGCAAGGGTGTGAATGTGCGGGTGGGCGACTTCACCGCTCTCTTTGATCCCGAGAGACTGTGTTTCGTCACGGCGTGGCGGGGGGACATGGTACTCTGGGCCTCGTCCCGCTACGGGATCACCTCGGGCGTGAGGGCGGCAGCGGCGCCACTGAAATCTTGGACCAGGCCGCCGTCGTGGGAAGGACTTGGGCTCCCTCTGGAGGAGCGGAAATATATCGGCTTCTATCGCCGTGGCCAAGAGGTGACTTTCGCCTATGAGTTAGGAAAGGCCAAAGTGTTGGAATCGGTCAAGGTGATCGACGGGCAGCTCTACCGCGTACTCTCCATTGACGGCGCTCTGACTGGATTCGAGGGGCCGCCCACGATTTTCGGCAAGGGCAAGAGAGAAGGGCATCTTCCTGCGGGGCCGGCGCAATGGGCGGACCGGACGGTCGAAACCCGCGGTCAATTGGGAGTGCCGGGTGAGGGGCCCTATGTCATCGATACCCTAACGGTACCCTATCGGGATGCCAATCCATTCAAGACGCCGATGCGTCTGGGCGGCGTGGGCGTGCTGCCCGACGGGCGGGTGGCGGTGTGTACCTTGATGGGGGATGTCTGGCTGGTGGACGGCGTGGATGACGGTCTCGATACCTTGACCTGGCGTCGCTTCGCCTCCGGGCTTCACCAGCCTCTTGGTTTGGTCGTGCGCGATGGCCTCATTCATGTCATTGGGCGGGATCAACTCACGCGACTGCACGATCTCAACGGCGATGACGAGGCCGATTTTTATGAATGTGTGACCAACGCCTTTCCCACGGGGGGAGGCAACAACTTTGCCCTGACGTTGCATCAGGATTCCGAGGGATCGTTCTACTGGTTCACGCGCTCGGGGCGTTTCGGTGTGACCCGCTTCAAGAATGACGGATCGAGGCCGGAGTCGATCGCCACCGGCTTGCGGGGGACCAACGGGCTGGGGGTTTCGCCGGATGGCAGCATCGTCTTCGCCATGCCCCAGGAAGGTGATTGGCAGCCTGCTTCAGGCATCTTCGAGGTTGGCGGCGGGAGCTTCCACGGCCACGGCGGACCGCGTCCGGAGTACGGAAAGCACGGTTACCAGATGCCGATGTGTTTTATCCCCCGGGGAGTGGACAATTCGTCAGGAGACATCGTCTTTCTGCCGCAGGATGAACGGCTAGGAGCTCTGTCAGGAAAGATGGTGGGCTCGTCCTTTGGCTATGGACAACATTACCTGGTCTTGCGGGAGACGATCGGGGATGGCGTCCAGGGTGGTGTGGTTCCGCTCCCCGGAGATTTTCTCTCGGGATCCCATCGGTTTTGTTTTGGCGAAGGCGATGGCCACCTCTACATCGCGGGAAGTGACGGCTGGCAGAGCTATGCCAAGGAGAACGGGTCTCTACAGCGAGTGCGCTATACCGGCGGATCCTACGCCATTCCTCACCGGGTGGAGACCCGCGCTAACGGATTCGTGGTGCACTTCAATACGAAGATTGATCCGAACTCCGTCAATCCGAAGCGTGCGTTTGCTCAGCAGTGGAACTACCTCTACAGCGGGGCCTATGGCTCCCAGGAGTATTCGGTGAAGACGCCGGGCGTTGCCGGACACGATCCGGTCAAGATTGCCAGCATGCATCTCTTGCCTGACGAGGCCTCTGTTTTCGTCGAGATCCCGCAGTTGCATCCCGTGATGCAGTTGCATCTCTACATGGAATTGAAGACGGCGGACGGCCGATCGTTCATCCCGGACTTGTACTATTCCGTCTTTCACTTGGGCGAACCCTTCACCGGGTTTGACGGGTACGCGCCGGTGCCGAAGGAGCCCTGGAATGATTTTCCCACGCCCTCGAAAAACCCCGTGGATCCCCGACTCCTGCGGCAGGAACAGTTAGGCAAGATTCTGGGTGACGAGGCCAGACTGGCCGCCGTTCCCAGGTTCGAGGTCGACGCCGTCGCCGGACTCAAGTTTGAACCCGTGCGCCTCACGGCGAAGGCGGGTTCGCGAGCGAGTCTGACCGTCATCAATCGGGATCCGAGCATGCCGCACAACCTGGTGTTGGTCCGGCCCGAACGGCTGCAGGCGATTGGAGAGGGCTCGATGAAACTGGCCGCCAGCGCCGAAGGCTTGGCCAAGCACTACGTCATCGAAGACGACGGGGTGATCGCCATGTCGCCCATCCTTCAGAGCGGAAGCCGCTACACGATCTACTTCGATGTGCCGGAAGAGCCCGGCGAGTATCCCTATCTCTGCACATTTCCCGGGCACTGGCAGGTGACCCGCGGAGTCCTCGTCGTCACGGAGTAGGACCTCCTCATGCGAGGAAATCCCGGAGAAATCCTTTTTGGGCGAATTCCTTGTTGAGATTGAGTCTCAAAAGCACATGATGCGCCCATGATGATGAAGCTGATACCACTGACGATCGCCGCGTTGTTCCTTGCCAACCCGCTTCTTCAAGCCGGTGAGGTCACGCTCTACACGCATCGGCACTACGAGGCGGATGACAAGCTCTTCGCCGAGTTCACCAAGGAGAGCGGGATCAAGGTCAACGTGGTCAAATCCGGCGCGGATCAGCTCATGGAGCGGCTCAAGCAGGAAGGAGCGAACTCGCCGGCAGATCTTCTGATGACGGCCGACGCCGGACGCCTGCACCGGGCCAAGGAATCCCAGCTTCTGCAGCCAGCCAGGTCGGATACCTTGACCAAGCTCATTCCAGCCCCACTGCGCGATCCGGATGGCCAGTGGTTCGGTTTTACCAGTCGCGCCCGGGTGATCGTCTATGCCAAGGACCGGGTGAAGCCCTCGGAACTCTCGACTTACGAAGACCTGGCGCAAAAGAAATGGCGCGGTCGCATTCTTGCCCGTTCATCGTCGAACATCTACAATCAGTCCCTCCTGGCCTCGATCGTGGCCGCTCATGGAGAGAAAGAGGCTCTCGCCTGGGCCCGTGCCGTGCGGGCGAACATGGCGCGTCCTCCCCAGGGGAGTGACCGCGACCAGATGCGAGGCGTGGCCGCCGGCCTGGCAGATATCGCCATCGTAAACACCTACTACGTGGGACTGTTGAAGAACTCGGCGGATCCGAAGGACCGGGAGGTGGCGGAGAAGATCGGGGTGTTCTTTCCCAACCAGAGCGGCCGCGGAGCCCACATCAATGTCAGTGGCGCCGGTGTCGTCAAGACCTCGAAGAACAAGGCTGATGCCGTGAAGTTACTCGAGTTTCTCGCCTCCAAGAAGGCGCAGGAATCCTTTCCCAACGCCACCTACGAGTACCCCGTGGTGGACGGAGTGCCCTGGTCGGACCTCTTGAAGTCCTGGGGTGCATTCAAACAGGATTCGCTCGAGCTGGCCACCTTGGGGAAACTGAACAAGACGGCGGTGAAGATCTTCGGCCGGGCCGGGTGGCAATAGATCGCAGGCCTTTTCGTTGATGGGCGAATGATGATGGCGATGGTCGACTATTTAAGTGGGTAGGATCGCCGCCACCGTTCCCTGGATTGCGGTCCTGCGCTGGGACCGCTGGATGGTCTGCGCGCTCTTGTTAGCCGCGCTGGTCATGGCGCCCTTGGGCGCGGTACTCCTCGGGGTGAGCCGAACGGGGCCGGAGTGGGAATACGTCGTCACCACCCTGCTGGGTGAGTATGTGAAGAACACGCTCATCCTCGCCCTCCTCGTCAGCCTGCTCAGTCTTTTCTTGGCCATTCCGGCGGCCTGGCTCGTCATCCGGCACGAGTTTCCGGGGCGCCGGGTGTTTGAATGGGCGCTCGTGCTTCCGCTGGCCTTCCCTACTTATGTCGGGGCGGTGACCTATTTGCAGGTGCCGGAGGCGCTCATCCCGGCACTGGTCCACATTCGTGCCACCTACGGCACGGATGCCTTTCTTCTTTGCCAAACCTGCCTTCGCTACGGGCTCCTGGCCATCGTGCTCGCCAGCGTGCTCTTTCCCTACGTCTACCTCACGGCACGCGCTTCCTTTGCCCATCACAGTCGCGCCCTCATCGAGGCATCGCAGATGCTGGGACGCTCGTCGTGGGCCACCTTTTTCCACGTGGCCCTGCCACTATCACGACCCGCCATCATTGCCGGACTGAGTTTGGTCGTCATGGAGGTGCTCAACGATTACGGAGCCGTCAATTTGCTCGGGGTGCCGACTCTGGCCGACGGGATCTTTCGCACTTGGTTCGGCCTGGAGGACCGGGACTCCGCGGTTCGCCTGGCGGGCTTGGTCACCACCTTTGTCCTCGTTTTGTTAGCCGTGGAATACATCCAGCGAGGCCGGCGTGGGTACGCCGGGACGGCGACAGATGACCACCCCTTGGAGCGTGTGCGGCTGAGGCCTGTGGGAGGCCTGCTCGCCTTTCTGGTGTGTCTCCTGCCACTGGCCTTGGGATTGCTCTACCCGGTGTGGCAACTGATTCGCTGGTCCATCCTCACACTGCGCAGATCGGTGCCGGCGAATTTCGTCGATATCCTGTGGCATAGCCTGGGGCTTGCAGCCGCGTCCGCCCTCCTGATCCTTGCCGTGGGCATGCTGCTGGCCTTCACGGCGCGCACTTGCCGTTCGGGCGCCTGGCGTAGCGGCTTCCGTCTGGCGACTTTGGGCTACGCCATGCCGGGGGCCGTCGTCGCCGTCGGCGTCATGATGATCACGGGAATGACGGACCACTGGACGGCCTCCATCTTCCTTTTCAGCGGCACGCTGGGTGCCATCATGTTTGGCTACCTCACACGTTTCCTCGCGGTTTCCTACCAGCCGATCACGACGGGTATGGAACGCCTTTGCGGCAAACTCGACGAGGCCTCGCAGTTGTTGGGGCAAGGGCCGGGAAGGACACTTTGGCAGGTGATCTTGCCGCTCATGCGCCGTCCTCTGGGGGCGGCGGGAATGCTTGTCTTTGTCGATATTCTCAAGGAACTTCCCCTCACCATGATCCTGCGTCCGGCGAATTTCGAAACTCTGGCCACCAAGGCATTTAGCTTGGCCAAGGAAGGCCGCCTTCATGAGAGTGCCGTGCCCTCGCTCAGCATCGTTCTCACCGGGATCGCCGTGCTCATTCCTCTCAACCGCTGGCTGCGCGGAAGGAGCGTTTCATGAGTTCCCCCTTGCACTTGGAAGGCGTCAGCAAACGCTACCCGCGCACTTCCAAAGACGCCGTTCACAGAGTCGATCTCGCGGTGGCCCAGGGTGAGATTCTGGGGGTGGTCGGCGCCAGCGGCAGCGGGAAGACGACCTTGTTGCGGATGATTGCCGGCCTCGAGAGGCCCACCGCGGGAAGGATTGCGGTCGGTGATCTCGTCGTCGCCGGACCAGGTGCCTTCGTCAAGCTGGAGAACCGCGGCGTCGGCTTCGTCTTTCAGGAGGGAGCGCTCTTTCCCCACATGACGGTGTTGCGCAACGTGGCTTACGGACTCCATCGTCTTCCAAAATCAGCCCGCGCGGACAAGGCGGAGGAGATGTTGGCGCTGGTGGGTCTCTCTCACAAACGCCTCAACTACCCGCATGAGCTCTCCGGCGGCGAGCGTCAGCGCATCGCCCTGGCGCGCGCCCTGGCTCCGGATCCCGAGATCATTTTGCTCGATGAACCCTTTAGCAATCTCGATCCCAGCCTGCGTGCCTATCTGCGGAATCAATTGCTGGATATCATCCGGCGGGTTGGGGCCACGGCATTGGTCGTGACCCACGACGTGATGGACGCCCTCATCATCGCGGATCGCCTGGCGGTGTTTCGCGAGGGCGTTCTTGTGCAAT
>JANQJH010000503.1 GCA_028281705.1 Verrucomicrobiales bacterium | reverse complement strand
AGACGGCTCCCCTGGTTTGGGAATCGGGAAAGTGGTGTACCTTGAAGCTGGCGCTGATTCAGGAGGAGGGGAAGGCACCCAAGGTTGAGGCCTGGTGCTGGACCGAGGGGAGCGAGTCGCCTTCGAAGCCGTCGTTGGTGTATGAGGGTGAAGAAGGCGGGGCGTCTGGGCAGGGCAAGGCATCGGTTTGGGGGACGCCTTATTCGGGGAAGGAGATTCTCTTTGATGATCTCAAGGTGACGTGGACTCCGGCGAAGAAATGATGGGTTGTTGGTTCGAGTAGGTCCTCCCGGAAGTGTGCGCTATCCATATGAGATAGAGGCGCAATTGGTGGAAGGCGAGAAGAGTCCGAGATCATGAAGGAGGACGATCGGCCGCCGGGTTGACGCGCACGGATGGATCTGGCTAGATTGAACTCATGGTCACCGCATCCGATATTCGCCAGCTTTCCAGGCAGGAAAAGCTCAAGGTCATGGAGATGCTGTGGGAGGATCTCTCCGCAGGAGACGCCGATCTCAGTTCTCCCTCATGGCACGCCGATCGGTTGCGCGAAACTGAGGCACGCGTCGCGGATGGGATCGAACAGCCGCTTGATTGGGAGGACGCCAAGGAGATTCTGCGGACAGATCGGAAATGAGGCTGAAGATTCTCCCGTCCGCTCTTGATGATCTGAGGCGGGGATGGTCGTTCTACGAGCAGCAACAGGAAGGTCTAGGCGATTATTTTCAGGATTCCCTCTTCTCCGATATCGACTCTCTCCTTCTCTATGCAGGAGTGCACCAGAACGTGTTCGGGTATCATCGTCTCCTTTCCAAACGATTTCCGTATGCCGTTTACTACACGATGGACGGAGAGGATTTGGCTCGACGGTTGGCGTGGATTACTGGATCGCACCTGCCAGGCGTCAGAGGTCGAGAGTCCTCTGGAGTGAACTGAATAACGTTAGAGATTAGAGATCCTCATGTGGCCATTCAAGCGAAAACCAAAACAGGAAGTCGTTTCGCCGCAGGAGATTTCCTTCAGCCAGGTAGACATCACTGAGGCATTCGACGACAACCTCTCTCTCAAGGCCGACGATTGGGTCGAGACGATACTTCTCAACGTGAGCATCCCGGATCCAACGAGCCAAGGCCTTCCGCCATCCGAAGCGACTGATGAGGAGACTTATGAAGTTGCGGATCGGCTTTCGTCACTGCGGGAATCGATCGGGATTCCAGGCGACGGTGTCTATTGCCCGATATGTCACATCGCGAACATCGACATCGACCTCTTAAGGACACCGTGCCCCAAATGTGAAAGATCGCTTCTGAAGTTTGGCTGGACCTGACGATCCTTCCTTTGTAGGCGTTCACGGCGAATCCCGATCTCTGTCTTTCTAAGACAGAGGCGCTCAAGAATTCCTACAATGGGCTTGACAGGTTTCGTGCGGCTCCCAATCATCGGGGGCCGATCTTTGATTTCAAGTCGAAGGCCATCTCTTCCCTTCCTTCCCGTTTGTCTAACATGAATTCGAACCATTGTATTCGCATACTGAGTCTAGCATTGTTGGCATGTTTGGCGCAGTTCTCCCGAGCCGACATCATCATGGTGGTCGATACCACGGCAAAGAGCATCACGTTTTCAGGTAGCGACACAGGGACGGTCAACTTCTCGGATGCCGTTTGGCAGCTCACTGGAGTCGGGGGTACGGGGGATAGCAGTACGTTTCAGGATACAGGTTTGGCCCTTGCTTCTCCCACTTCGACGGACCTTACGGTTACGAGCAACACCGTATCCGGCGGGTTTTTGGAAGTCCGGGTCAGCGATACAGACGGGACGCGTACTCTTACGGGATCGGGATCGCCGATTTCCTATTTGAGCTGGAGTGCAGGAGCGCAGGCTCGGCTGGAAGGGGCAATCGGTGGACCGTCGATTCCAGCCGTTTCTGCTGGCTTTCAGCCTATCGCGATTACCTCTGCCGTTGTCCCTGAGTCCTCAGCATTTCTGACCTCACTCCTTCTCGGATGTGCGGTGTGCCTCCGGCGACGGAGGCGCCGTCCGTCACCAGTCAGCTGAGATCGACTCTCTCACCCTGCCGGTTTGGCCGGAACCTCGATGGGTCGGACCACGGTTGACTCTTTGTGCCGAACGGCATCCGATACCCCGCGTCGCCCTGCGCCACTAGTTTGCGGCGTGATCCTTGGGATGTTGTGCGCCCTCATTGTGGCGTGTGAAAGGCGAGGTACGGCGACGATGGAGGATTCGGGTTCTGCAGCAGATCCGAAGGAACAGCGGGTTCCTATTGTGTTGAGTATCAGCCCACGTGAGGAGTTCGACGATCCCAGCCAAGACGGATGGAGGTCAGAGATGATCGCCTCTGCGGCGGGTGGGAAGCTGAAGCAATTGGCTCGAGAGCTTGTAGGTAGGAGTGGTGGCACAGTAGGAGAGTTTGTCGGGGGGGTGGGCGTGCGGGATCGCGTGGTGCAGGAGCAGCAGCTGGGTGGATCCGAGTTGAAGCCGCTGGTCCGCTACGTCTCGAGGGCAGGAGGCGCAGACCATGTGGTCCAGAGTCCCGAGGGCATGGGATACCTGGGCAAGCGGCTCTTGATTTCGAGTTCAATCGAACGCCGGGTGGAGTTCAAGGTCACTGGGGTTGATTTCGATGATGAGCATGCCGTGACGCGGGTCCGTACGGAGGCCTGGTCTGCAACATCTGGCGAGAGGCAGCTTGTGCATGCGCAAATGGATGTGAGATGGCTGATTGACGGTCATGAGCTAGCGTTAAGGTCGGTGGAAATCGTGGAGCTCGAACGCATCGTCCAGGAAAATGCAGAGAGCCTCTTTACGGATTGTACAAGATCTGCGTTGGAAAATAATGGGTGTTTCGAGACGCAGTTGTTGCGTGGAGCAGGCCACTGGCAGCAGCGGATGCCCGTGCGGTATGATATCGATCTCTGGGGCGTTCTCGGGGTAGCGGTCGGGGACGTTGACGGGGACGGTCGAGAGGACATGTACGTATGTGAGAGCAGAGGGGTGCCCAATCGATTGCTCCTTCAGCAATCGGATTCGACCTTGCTCGATCGTGCGGAGGAATGGGGGGTCGATTGGCTAGAAGGCTGCCGTAGTGCTCTCTTTGTGGACCTCGATAATGATGGCGATCAAGACCTGGTTGCAGCCTTGGTCAGCAGCGTGATGATTGCCAGTAATGAGGGGAGTCGTTTCGAGGTTCGTTGTGGCCTGCCGATGCCACAACAGACCACTCACCTGGCTGCCGCTGATTATGACGAGGACGGTCTTATCGATGTCTTTGCCTGTACCTATCACAAGGATGCTCCGCTTCGTCGCGTCGGCTCATCGCCTGTCATCGCAGGTGACTATCTGGATTTCAACAAGGGAGGGGCTAACGCTCTCTTCCGAAACCAAGTAAACGGAAGTCGCTGGAAATTCGAGGATGTCACCGCCATCTCGGGCCTGGATCTGGGGAATCGACGCCTGACCTTCGCCGCTTCGTGGGAGGACTTTGATAACGACGGCGATCCGGACTTGTACGTGGCGAACGACTTCGGTCGCAATTGTCTCTACCGCCAGGATGTCGAGGCATCTGGGGAGCGTCGCTTTGTCGAGATTGCAGGTAGGGTGGGAGCCGAAGACAGCGCCTTTGGAATGTCTATCTCGTGGGGTGATTACGATCGAGATGGTTGGATGGACGCCTACATCGCCAATATGTGGTCAGCGGCAGGCAAGCGTATCGTGCCTCAGTCGCGCTTCCGGCCAGGCATGACCGAGGACGCCAGACTGAACTACTTGCAGTATGCGCGGGGCAACACTCTCCTCAGAAACGAGGGAAGTGTTGGACAGTTCGTCGATGTGAGTGAGGATTCGGGCGTGGTCATGGGTCGGTGGGCTTGGAGTTCACCGTTTATCGATATCAACAACGATGGTTGGGAAGATCTGGTCGTGGCCAACGGCTACATCACCGGACCGGAATCGGGAGACTTGTGAAGCTTTTTCTGGCGTCAGGTTCTGCCGCGAGCTCCAACTGGTGATCCTGCCGGATCTGATTCGGAACATGGGCGCAGGGCTCGTGATTTGTCTTCGATGTTGCGGGCGGGTCGGTCTTGGAGTGGGAACGAGCGCAATTGCTGTTTTCTCAATGTGGGAAACCGCGATCATGAAGGGACTGGATTCGCCAATATCTCCGCCCTTTCGGGCCTCGACTATGCCGATGACGGGCGCTCTGTGGCTGTGCTAGATTGGGAACAAGATGGAGACCTCGATGTCTGGCTGGGAAACCGAAGCGCTCCCCGGCTGCGCCTCATGCGGAACGAGGCCGGACGCCGATCGGGACAGTATCTCGCCCTGCGTCTGGAGGGGAACGGCATCACCACGAATCGGGATGCCGTTGGTGCCCGGGTCGAGGTGATCCTGAGGTCCGAGGCTGGCCACCGGCTGATCAAGACGGTGCGGGCGGGCGAAGGGTTTGTCTCGCAGTCCAGCAAGTGGTTGCATTTCGGCCTCGGGACTGGCGAGGTGGCAATTGACAAGGTTGTGGTGCGGTGGCCCCGGAGGGGGCTGGAGACCGTGGAGAGCTTTGTCGGCCTCGAGCCAAACCAACGCTATCTCTTGCCCGAGGGAGGGCGACCTCGAATTTGGAGCGTTCCCAACCGCCAACCATCGGCTCTCAGACCGATGCCGTTGGAGCTCCCCAAATCGGATCCTGAAGTTAGGATTTCACCAATCACGTTGTTTCAGGCGCCTGAGATCACCTATCAAACCTTCCAGGGCCAACCGGTGAGATGGGTGGCGTCTGGACAATGGACCTGGTTGAATCTCTGGGCGACTTGGTGCGCCCCGTGTTTGGAGGAGCTTAAAGGAATTGCGGAGCGGGCGGCCGATCTGGAGGCGGCGAACATTCACGTGCTCGCTTTGGCAGTGGACGCATTGAACTCTGGGGCCGGAATTTTTAGTGCTGTGGACGTCGAGGAATTTCTCCAGAAGGCGGACTTTCCACATCGGGGAGGTCTGGCTACGAAAAACTTGGTAGCCGCGTATCAGCAGGTTGCCGATCAGTTGAGCACTCTCAATCTGGATCTGCCCGTCCCCACTAGCTTTTTGATCAATCCACGAAATCAAGTGGTGGCCGTATACAAAGGAGTCGTGGACATCGATACGGTACTGGATGACGCCGCCATCGCGGAGCGGTCACTTGACGAGCGTTGGGAGCGGGCGCTGTCTTTGGGAGGTCATCGTCTGCCGCATGAACGGGTCCAGGGAACGGCAAGCGACTACGAGGCTTATGCTCTGTTTCGACAGGGTGTTGCCTTTCAAGGGATCGACCCGCCCCTCGCGGCTCGCGCCTACCAGGACTCCCTGCGCTACAAACCGGCGTTTCACGAGGCGCGGGTGGGATTGGGTGAAACACTCCAGGCGTTGGGCCAGATCGATGCCGCCGAAGTCGAACTCCAACGGGTCCTCGCGGAGGATTCGGGTGCCAATCACGCTGAAGCGCACTATGCGTTATCGCTCTGCGCATTAAAGCGTGGAGAGGTCGAGGCTGCCATGATGTCACTCGAAGCGACAGTGCGTCATGACGGTGACCATGTGAACGGGCTAAACAATCTTTCCTACCTGTTGGCAACCCATGCTGATCCGAATCGCCGAGATCCAGTGCGTGCAATCGACTTGGCCCAGCGCGCGGTTGCGCTTGGAAAGGAAGGCAATGCGAACCAGTTTGAAACGCTGGCTACCGCCTATCTCGCCGCAGGACAACCTGAGGCAGCGTTCAAAGCGATTGCCAAGGCGATTGGTCTTGCCAAAGAATTGGGCGACTCCAACCTCGTGTCAAAGCTGGAGCAGAAGAAGGCCGAGATTTTGAAAGTGGAAAATACCCAGGGGGCGGAATAATCTGGTGAGGCGTGCCCGGGACTGGACTGGAATGCATGCCAGGGAAGGCGAACTGGGCCATATCGCGCGTTTCGAGGTCGATGCGGCTTTCTGGCCCGGTATGAAGAGCAATGTGTGGGTGCGTCGCCCCTTACGGAATATTGGATCCCGGCAGAAGAACTCGAAAAGTTTAACGATCACATCATAGGCGAAATCGAAGTGGTTGCCACCTACCGAGAGGGTAGGAAAATCGGGGAGTAGTTTCATCCACGAATGGTATCCCTCGGCCGATGAACTAGGATCGATCTTTCCTTGTCAGCATGGGCTTGGTGTTCCAGACTGGATTCGACGTTGTCACGGCGTTGCGCTATGCTGAGCTGAGTTCAAGGACTGGATCATGCTTACCATTACCGACCGAAGATTTGCTCAAGGATCGTCCCTGATGGGCCGCCGCGATTTTCTTCGGATTGGGAGCCTCGGCGGACTGGCATTGCCGGGGTTGCTGCAGACGCGGTCGCAGGCGGCCATGGAGCGGAATTTGTTCAAGAATAAATCCGTCGTCTTTCTCTTCCTGCAAGGCGGCCCGCCGCAGATTGAAACCTTTGATCCCAAGATCGATGTGGCGAGCGACAACCGGAGTTGCACGGGCGAGGTTCGGACGAAACTTCCGGGTGTCTGGTTTGGCGGCACGTTGCCGCAATTGGCGCAACGGGCTGATCGCTTGGCCGTGGTCCGTTCCTTTGCGACCAATGATGGGAGTCACAATCATCTTCCGATCTTGACCGGCAGGCATCCGTCGGGAGCGGCAATGGGAGCGATGTGTGCGCTTGGCGCCGGTGCCTTTCATCCTTTGACCGGGGTGCCGATGAATACGGTCGTGGTTCCCGAGGCTGTGCAGCCGGGCCTGAAACTCGGTTCGCCGACCCCAACGTTTGGGCTGCCCCGAATCAAGCAACAAGTGGCGGGGGCAGGAAGTTTGGGCAGTCCCTACAAGGGGTTTGTGGCGGACGGAGGTCGTGAATCGTTGAGTAACTTCGAGTTGAAGTTGCCGCGCGACCGGTTTGTGGATCGTTATCAGTTGATGAGAAAACTCGACGGATTGAAGCGTCACCTCGATTGGGCCGGTGAGATCAACGGGATGAGTCAAGTGGAACGTCAGGCTTACGATTTGCTCCTCCGCGGTGTGTCCGACGCCTTTGACTTATCCAAGGAGGATCCCAAAACCCTGGCGAAGTATGATACGAGCCATCTCTTCAACATGGCGGACTACCATGAAGGCGGTAAGTACTTTCTCTACAAGGGGAAGAAGAAGCTCGTCGATCAAGCGCGTTGGACGAATCTGCTAGGCAAAGAGATGCTGCTGGCTCGGCGTCTGTGTGAGGCTGGGTGCGGGTTCGTCACGGTGGTCGATTCCAGTTGGGATTTTCACGGGCGTGGTGCCAACAATCCCGGGACGGTGGTCGGCATGCAAACGCTCGGAGCTCAGATGGATCACGCGGTGGCCGCGTTTCTCGATGACGTTGAGGCACGTGGCCTCAGCGATCAGATCCTGTTGGTCATCACGGGGGAAATGGGGCGCTCGCCGATCAAGAAAAACCGGGACGCCGGCACGGATCATCATGGCGGCTTGACCCCACTGCTGCTCGCGGGCGGCGGCCTGAAGATGGGGCAGGTCGTCGGTCAGTCCGACCGAACGGGGAGTCGCCCGATCACCGAACCCTATGGGCCGGAAAACCTCCTGGCGACCGTGTTGCACACCCTGTTTGATGCGGCTGAACTTCGCGTCTCGCCGGATCTGTTACCTCCCGAAATCTCCAGGGCCATCCTCGAGGGTCAGCCGATCAAGGAGCTGTTTTGACACGGCTTTCGGCACGGAGGTTCATGGCGGGCGGTTGCGTAGTCAGTCGAGTTTCTCTTGACGGCTGAGAGAATGGGATACGCTCCTCGGCACTTGCATCTGGAGCGGAATTTGCGATGATCTCGGTCATGGACGTTGCTGCCATCCAGCAAGAACTCGAATCGCTTCCGGCCGATCAGCAGGATCGGCTCGCGGCATTTCTAGCGCACCTCCGGATGAAACGTGAAGGATTACTGGCGGAAGTTCAGCGTCGTCTTGAGGGTGATAATCCGGAGAACTGGATCTCCTGGGAAGAGGCGAAAACCGAATTTGGCCTTGATGAGGCCGATTCGGGAGGATGAATTACAAGGTGTTTCTTCGGCTCGAGGCGATGGAAATGCTTCGGAAGATTCGAGGAGTCCAGAAAACGCGCATCTCAAGATTTATAGATGCGCTGACTGTGAATCCGTTTCTGGCGGGAGACTTTTCGGAGAATGATGATGCCCAACGTCAGATTGAGATCAAGGTAATCGGTCGATATGCGATCACCTATTGGGCTGATCATGCTGTGAGCGAGGTCAAGATTATCGATATTCGAATGGCCGATGGACCGTGAACACAGAGACCCACTCGATGTGTCATTTTGAGATGGAGGGGTACTGCGATCGTGGTTCGGAAAATGTCCAAACTGCGGTGAGGCCGGCTTGGCGGCTAGCGGTAGAGCAGATTGATTCCGGTGGCGTACTTGGAGAACTTGCACATGCGGAAGCGAAAGGAGTTGGAGAACACGTCGATGCCGAGATCGCCTTTGCAGGCGTATTTCATCTCGATGATGAGGGTCTCCCGCGGTTCGAAGAAACGGGGGACGAAGGCGCCGGGAAAGGGGCAGCGGTAGAAGCGGAGATCGCGATCGATGGTGAGGCGGCAGTGGCCATCTGCCGAAAGGAAATAGCGGCGGGCGTAGCGGTTGATGACCATGGGTGACTCTGTGAGGACCCGCTGATGGATCCATCCCGGCAGATCGGACCGGCGGAAGAGGTCCTGGGCGTCGGCGGAACTGAAGCGCGGGCCCATGGTGAACGGCGCCAGGCGGAAGGTCGGTTTTTCGCCGGCCCACCCGCGCTTCACCTTGATCTCCAGGGCGGGACGCTCGATCAGGCCCGAGAGAATGCCGTACCAGCGGATGCGGGTTTTCAGACGGTCCCGGATGCCATCGTCGTTGGCGAAATAGTTGCCGAAATCAAGGTCGTCGAAATAGACGTTATTGATATAACGCTCTTCGTAGATCTCGCGGAACTGGGCTGCGTTTCTCTTGATCAGCGCGATCACTTCGCGGTAGGGCCAGCGCGTGGTGAATTTGCGCTCGTAGCGAAAATGGGTGGGTTCCGCCGGCTTCGCGGTGGAACTTTGGCTGTCAGTTGCCGAGGCCACGATTGTCCATCAGGCTAACTGTGAGACTGTCACCCAGGCCTAACAACGCCTGGCGGCAGGCTTCCAACTGATTCGGGCCGGTGAAGTGGACCTGGTAATTGGCTTCGAGAATGGCACGGGATTCATCCAAGCGCTTGAGGGCGGCGTCCTGGGAATGCTCCAGGATGATTTTTTGGATGGCGCCGTGGCCGATGGCCGTGGGGTCTTCGCTGGCCACCAAAAGGTGATAATCGCCGCCGGTGGCTGCCTTGGTAAAGCGTCGGCGGATGAACAAGATGACGGTGAGGAAGGCAAAGGAGACAAGGGGGATGTAGGGCTCCGGGGAAAGGAAGCCCAGACCCACGCTGGCTCCGAAGCCGAGACCGATGCCAATGGCGAGGAAGAGAAAGCAGAGCTCTTCCGGTTCCTTGATGGCTGCCCGGAAACGGACAATGGAGAGGGCGCCGACGAGCCCGAGTGAGAGGGCGAGCGAGGATTTGACGATGGTCACGATCATCATGGTCGAACAGGAGAGCATGATGAAATTCCTGCTGAAATCGGACCGGTTCGAGAGAGAGAACCCGCAGCGCCGGTAGAGACGCTCCAGGAGGTGGGCCGTGATGGCGCATATCACCATGAGGATGAGGAAGTTGCCTAACAGTCCCCAATCGAAGGTGGCGCCGACGTCCGTGTTATCGGGAGGAGAGAGACTAGGGTCTGCTTCCGTCAGCTCCAGGACATCTTGGACTTTGTTGGGTGTTTCTTCGGCGGGCGTGGCGGGTTCCTCCAAGGCTTCGTAGGGTTGTGGGTTTGGGCTTCGATTGGCGAATTTCCGGTTGGGCGTCAAGTCTTATACGTTTGCTTGTCAAGGGCTGCCAGGTTAAATATCGCGTGCTTTTGTGGTTCGGATCGGTCATGTTTCCGCGAATCCTCCGTATGCCGTCTCTCCGCTGCTCAACTCTGTTAGGACTCGGGCTCATTTGGGCCCTGCTTCTTCCGGTGGGCGCGCAGTTGCAGATCACGGAGGTCATGACCTGCAATGCCTCTACCCTTCGCGATGCCGCGGGGCGCACGCCCGACTGGATCGAGCTGACCTGCCGGGGTGCGGAGCCGCTGAATCTCAGTGCTTACCGTTTGCGCTGGGGAAATGACCCGGAAGCTGCCGGCTGGCGGTTTCCCGGGAAGATCATGGTCCCGGGTGAGCGGCTCGTTCTCCACGCCTCCGGGGGCGATGGGTGGGGAGCGGGAGCGGGGGACTATGAGTTGCCGTTTCGCCTCAAGGCGGCGGGCACGCGCCTGGAACTCGTGGGACCCGGCGGGCATGTCCTGGAGATTCCCGAGTTGCCTGCAGACGTCAGCTTCGGCTACCCCGAATTGGCCCGGTTGGAACGCCCCACGCCCGGGGAGGTCAATGCGCCACCGGTGGGGCGACCGCTGGCGGCACCAGTGTTTTCCCGGAGCCGGGGGTTCGTTGATGAACCCTTCACGCTCAAGCTCACGCTTCTGCCCTCTGCGGGGCAGAAAATCGCCTCGCATCCCACGATTCGATTCACTCGAGACGGGAGCGCGCCCACGGCGATCCATGGAGAGATCTATCGTGGTCCCCTGCGGATCGATGGCACGACGGTTATCCGCGCGGTGACGGTGGGAGAGGGGCGGCTTCCTAGCCGAGTGCGCACGGAGACCTATCTTTTTCCCAAAGATATTCTCACGCCGACCCGCCATGCTCCCAAGGGGTGGCCCCCGAACCACTTCATTGGGAGGCAGAAGATGATCTATGGGATCGAAGCTCCGGTCAATCTTGGGGCGAGTCATGCCGAATTGGCGAGCGGTCTCTACCATTTGCCGACGGTGGCCCTGAGCATGGATCTCGAAGATTTGTTAGGCAAGGATCGCGGGATCTACATCCACGCGACGGCGCGTGGGGAAGCCTGGGAACGGCCGGTCTCGCTGGAGTGGATCGATCCGGTCCATCCGGAGGATTCCTATCAGGCGGACGCGGGCTTGCGCATTCGAGGCGGGGCCAGCCGGCGGAGTCGGGTGGCGAAGCACGGCTTTCGCGTCATCGCCCGGGTGCGCTACGGCACGGAGCGGTTTGACTGGCCGTTCTTTGGTGAGACGGGACCCCCACATTGTCAGACGGTGGATTTGCGGTCGCCGCAGAATCACTCTTGGGCCAGCGACGGCTCATCGGAGAACACCTTTCTGCGAGACAGTTTTGCCCGGGACACGCAGCGCGATCTCGGCGGCTTGCATACCAGGGGCCGCCACGTCCACCTCTTTCTCAATGGCATTTACTGGGGCATCTATCAGACGCACGAACGGGTGGATGCTCGCTTTGCGGCCCGCTATCTGGGAGGTAAGCCTGATGACTACGACGTGATCAAGGTGGGGCGGCCCGGCATTCTGAGGACGCACGTGGCTGCCCGGGACGGCGATCTGGAGGCCTGGCGGCATTTATGGGAGGGCGTCAATCATCTGGCGGCGCAGCGCGATGCCGGTGAGCGATTGGCTCAGTACAGGGAACTTCAAGGATGCGATGCCGAGGGGATTCGCGATCCGGAAAAGCCCGTCTATCTCGATGTGGCGAGTTTGATCGATTACATGATGATCATTCTCTTCACGGGAAACAACGACGCGCCCATTTCTCATTTCCTGCAGAACACCCACCCCAACAACTGGTTTGCCTTGCGTCATCGGAACGGCCATCGCGGATTTCAGTTTATTGTGCATGATAGTGAGCACAGCCTGGGATTGCCTGAGGGTGTCTCTGACAATCGCCTGGGGCCATTTCCCGGCGGCGCCGCCTTTGTCGATAGCAATCCCCAGTGGATCCACCAACAGCTGATGACGGTGGAGACTTATCGCGAATCCTTTGGCGACCGGGCCGAGGCCTTGTTGGGTCGGCTGGGGGCGCTGAGTGCCGAGGCCTGTCTGGAGCGCTTGAGGCCCCGGATCGATGAGGTGGCGCCGGCGATCTCCCTGCACGCGGCGCGTTGGGGCGGCGCTCGCAGCATGCCGCCGAAAAATCGGGAGGACTGGCGCGCGGCGGTCTTCCGCCTGCAAGATTATCTTCGGCAGCGCCCCCCGGTCTTTCGGCGCCAGTTGCAGGGCGGCACGCACTACGCCCTGGGCGATCCCGATCAACATTTGGTCATGGCGCCGCTCTATCCGTTGGTGAACGCGCCGCAGATGTGGACGCCCCTGGCGGATCCCGCGGCGGTGGTGGTGGCGGCTGAAGAGGGAGAAGTGCATTACACAACCGACGGCTCGGATCCGGAGTCGAAGGTGGAGGCGGCTTCCGTGTCGGTGGCGAGGGCCGGACGCCTGGAGAGCGAGGATGGCACTGGAATGGGGGTCTCTCTGCGGTATTACCCGACGGGGCAGGGTGAGCCCGGCGCTAACTGGATCCTTCCGGAGTTCGAGGACTCAGGATGGACTCCTGTGGGCGATGACGAAGAAGGTGAGCTCGATTGCTATGAGGTGTCCTGCCAGCGGGACGCCGGGATCCGCTATGGGAGGGCTGAATTCCACCTGGAGGAGCTTTCTGAATTGGTCGAGCTCAAGCTTCGGCTTCCTCGGGCGAGTGGTGCTCTAGCTCCAGAGGTTGAGCTTTACCTCAATGGACAGGCGATTGCCGACGGGGAGGTGAGGGAATCGGAGGTCGTTGACCTCGGCGCATATTCTCACAGGCTGCGTGAGGGGCGGAACGTTCTCGCTTTTCGCTGTGCGACGAAGGGCGTGTCGGATCAGCCGAGGCTTCGAGTGGAGGCGAAGCGCGTGGTGGGGGCGGAGGCCTTCACCCTGCCCGCCGAAGCAGTGCGGATGCAGGCGCGGGCCCAGGTGGGGGCGACCTGGAGTGCCCTGGCCTTGTTTCAGCCCTCGGGGAATGTGGAGCGGGCTTCAGCGGAGAATCTGGTCATCTCGGAGATCATGTATCATCCGCCTGACCTCTCGCCCCGGGAGGCGCGGGCGGGGGTCAAGGATCCGGATGCGTTTGAGTTTCTCGAGTTCGCCAACATCGGGGCGAAGGCAATCAGCCTTTCCAAGGTGCGATTTATCGACGGGATCCAGTTTCAGTTTCCTGACAGAGAAGCGACCCTCATGCCGGGCGAGCATCTCGTGTTGGCGAAGAATCCGCGGGCCTTTGTCTTGCGCTATGGAAGTGTGAAACGGGTTTTGGGGCCCTACGCCGGTGGCTTGAAGAACGGCGGGGAGCGCCTGACCTTGTTAGACAGCAGGAGCCAGCAGATCTTGCGGTTTCGTTATGATGACGAGGGCGCGTGGCCCGCGAGTGCCGACGGGCTGGGTTTTTCCCTGACATTGGTCGATCCCAAGGCGGGGCGCAATCCGAACAAGGCTTCGAGCTGGCGTGCCAGCGCAGAAGTTCATGGATCGCCGGGGAGGGGGGAGCCGGTGTCCAAGTTTGCCGGTGTGGTCATCAATGAGGTGCTGACCAATAGTGACTGGCCGGACACGGATGCCATCGAACTTCACAATCCGAGCGATCGTCCGGCTCACGTGGGAGGCTGGTATCTGACGGATGACGTGAAGCGGCCCAACAAGTGGCGGATTCCGCCGGGAACGGTGATCCCGGCGGGCGGCTACTGGTTCGCCCGGGAAGACAATGACGAGGACCCATTGAACAATGCGGAACTGCCGCCCGAGTTTTTTGGCAGCGCCTTTTCCTTGAGTTCCCACGGAGAGGAAGTGCATCTCTTCAGCGCGGACGAGACCGGTCAACTGACGGGCTACACCCATGGCTGTGAATTTGAGGCGCTCCCGCCCGGCATCGCCTTCGGGCGTTCGATCAATTCGGCGGGCAAGGATGTCTTCGCCATTCGCAAGCCGACCTTGGGAGCGCCCAACGGGCTGCCCTTGTTGGGGCCGGTGATCATCACGGAGGTGCTCTACCATCCGGAAGAAGCTGACGAGGAGGAAACGACGGAGTTCGTCGAGATTTGGAACCGGACAGATCATCCGATCGAGCTTTTCGATCCCGAGCATCCTGAGCATGTCTGGCAGCTCAAGGGCGCCAAGTTCGCCTTTCCCGAGGGGCAGACCTTGGAGGCTGGGGAGTGCGCGGTGATTGTCCGGCAGGATCCGGAATTGTTCCGGGCCGCGCGTGGACTCTCGGAGACGGTCAAAATCTACGGGCCCTTTGACGGCGCCTTGGGCAATAGCGGGGAACGGTTGACCTTGGTCCGGCCCTTGAGTCCGGAACGCGATGGCGAACGGATGGTGATTCCCATGGTCCCCGTGGATTCCTTGCGCTACAATGACAGATCCCCGTGGCCGGAGGCTGCCGATGGTAGCGGCAAGTCTCTGGAGCGGCTGGGTGCCGCCAGCATCACTGATGAACCCCAATCCTGGAGAGCGTCGGCTGGCATCGGCGGCACTCCTGGGCATTTTGACGAAACAACAACCACGCATGATGATAATCAGTAAGAAGAGTCTCTGTCTCGGGCTACTCGCTACACTTGGCCTTGGTGCCTCCGCTTCCGGCGTTTCCGCCTCTCCCCCCTTGGTCATCACGGAGGTGATGTCATCGAATAAGGGTGCGCTCACCGATGAGGATGGGGATGCCTCCGATTGGGTGGAGATTTTCAATTCGAGTGATGCGCCGGTGGCGCTGAAGCATTTCTGGCTGAGTGATGATCCCGAGGCGCCGCGCAAATGGGCCTTTCCCGACCGGGCCCTGGGGCCGGGCGAATTTCTTGTTGTCTTTGCCTCGGGCAAGGACCGCCGCGATGGCGACGTGTTGCACGCCAACTTCAGTCTGAGGGCCCAGGGCGAGTACTTGGGATTGGGGAGCGAGGAGGAGGCCATCCAGGCTTTTGAGCCCAAGCTTCCGAAATTGGACCAGAATCAGTCGTTCGGCGTGGTTTTTCAGGGGGGCGAAGCTCAGTTGGAGAAAACGGGTGCGTTGTTGGAAGCGACGCCGGGGGCCCCCAATACGGCTTCCTGGGCCTTGCCCAGGGTGAAGGACACGAAATTCTCGGTTGATCGCGGGTTCTATGAATCGCCCATCACGGTCGAGATCACCTCGGCGACGCCTGGCGCGGAAATCCGTTACACGACCGATGGGAGGCTCCCGAGCGAGACCTGGGGCGAAGTCTACACGGGGCCGTTGGAGGTGGCGACGACGACGACGCTCCGGGCCTTGGCCATCGCCGAGGGTCATGTTTCCAGCGATGTGGACACGCAGACTTACATTTTCCCGAAAGATGTGGTCAAGCAACCGAAGAGTCCCGAAGGCTGGCCCCGGACGCGACCGGGTTATCGCGGTCGCCGGAGCGGTTTTTTCGGTTTCGGGGGCGGGGGGAGCGTTCCCATGGATTACGCCATGGCCGATCCGGGTTCGATCGAGGCCACGGAGGCGGAGATCGTGGAGGCCTTGCAGGCGATACCCTCGATTTCCATTGTGACCGATCAGGGGCATCTGCTGGATCGCGAGAAGGGTATCTACGCGAATCCATCAAATCGCGGCCGGGATTGGGAACGTCCGATCTCGGTGGAACTCATCGATCCGACGGGTGAGGAAGCCGGTTTCCAGTGGAATGCCGGATTGCGCATTCGCGGGGGCCACAGCCGGCGACCCTTCTGCGCCAAGCATGCGTTCCGGGTCTACTTCCGGGATGACTATGGCGATGGCAAGCTGACCTACCCACTGTTCGGGAGCGAGGGTGCCGATGTCTTCGACGATGTGGATCTCCGCACCTCGCAGAACTATTCCTATCACTACTCCGATGACGGCTCGCAGATGACGATGCTGCGCGAGATCTTCGCCCGGGACACGCAGCGTGCCCTGGGACAACCCTACGCCCGGAGTCGATACTACCATTTGTATCTGAACGGGCTCTACTGGGGGCTCTACCAATCACAGGAACATACGGAGGCCTCCTATGCGGCGCGTTATTTTGGCGGGGACGAGGAAGACTTCGACGTCATGAAGGCGCGCGTGCAGGGCCGGGGCATGGGGGCGACGGACGGTGGGACGGAGGCTTGGTTTCATCTGCACGAGATGGCCGATGCCATTGCGGCTGAGCCCGATGCGGGAAAGCGTTTGGCGGCCTATCGTGATCTCCAGGGTCTCGATGCGGCGGGAAACCCGGACAAAGAGAAAACGGTGTATCTCGATGCGGAGAACCTGATCGACTACATGCTGACAATCATTTACGTGGGGAGTTTTGATGCGCCGGTGTCGCGTTTCATGAGGGACCGTGGGGCGAACAACTGGTTTGCCGTATTCAAACGTGAGGGGCGTTTGGGATTTCAGTTTTTCTGCCATGACACGGAGCATTCGCTGGGGTCGGATTGGGATGCCGAGATTGACCGTGTGGGACCGTTCACCGCGGGGGAAGATCGCCATTCGAGCAATCCGCAGTGGATTCATCAGCAGTTGATGGCGGTGGAGGCCTACCGGAAGGCGTTTCAGGTTCGGGCGGAGTGGGCCTTGTTGAGCGAGGACGGTCCCCTGACGGCCAAGGCGGCGACGGCGCGGGTGAATCGCCGCGCAGCCACGGTGGAGAAGGCGATTGTGGCCGAATGTGCGCGCTGGGGAGATTACAAGGACCGGCCCGGTTACACCAAGGCGGACTGGGAGGCGGCGGCGGAGCGTTTGCGCGAAGTGCTCAAAGTGCGGACGGCCATTGTCCCGGAGCAGCTCCGTTCGGCGCACCGTTTTGCCGGTGGCGATGTGGAGCCGGCGCCGTTGTTCAATCCCGTGCCCATCCCGGTGATGCGCTGGCAGGATGGTGCGAGGGGGAAGAAAGGCTTCTTCCGTCTAAGTGAAGGGGATACGGTCCTCTATACCACGGATGGCAGTGATCCCCGGGAGAGTCGGACGCCTAACAAGGCGACGCCGAGCCGCCGGGTGGAGAAGGCGCTCTTGCGACCGGGAAGCATGATTCGAGCCCATGTGCCCAAGGACAACACACTGGGTGGGGCTTGGACAAAACTGGATTTCGATGATCGTCAGTGGCGTGCCGGCATTGGCGGGGCCGGGTATGATCGGCAGGGGGATTACGCCAGTCTCATCGGGGTGAATTTCGTTGAGGTCATGCCGGGCCGCTTTCCCGCGGTCCTAACCCGCTCTTTGTTCAAGTGGGATGGCGAACCGGTGGAGCGCCTGGTGCTGAAGCTCAAGTTCGAAGATGGTTTCGTGGCCTATCTGAACGGCGAGGAGGTGGCGTCGCACAACGCGCCGCGAGACCGGGGCGAGGTCAATCTGGCGACGATGCAGCACCGGGACACGGAGGCACTGACCTGGCGATCCTTTGATATCTCGGACTCCCTCTCGGCATTGCGTGAGGGCGAGAATGTCTTGGCGATTCAGTGCATGAATGATCGCCTCGGGAGTTCCGACCTCTTGGTCTACCCTCAGCTGGTGGCGGAGCGGGAGATTGCCGGGACGGCCATCGAACTCGCTGCCGGCGTGCGGGATTTGCGGGCGCGGGCTTTTGTCGAAGGGAACTGGGGACCCATGCGCGTCGTTCCGGTGGTGGCCGGCGACACGGGCGCGGCCGCGGTAGCGGCGAAGGCGGGCTTGTTGGTGATCTCCGAGTTGATGTACCATCCAGCTGAACCGTCCGAAGACGAGGCGGCCGATGTCTCCGAAGACGCGGATGATTTCGAATTCCTCGAGTTGATGAACATCAGTGAGAAGCCGGTGGATTTGGCCGGGGCCGCGTTTACCCAGGGGATCGACTTCGAGTTCCTGGCAGACACCGTGCTCCAGCCCGGCGATCGCGCCGTCCTGGTGAAACACCGTGGCGCCTTCGAAAAACGTTATGGGAGTGCGGCGCGCGTTCTCGGCATCTACGATGGTGCTCTGAGGAATTCGGGCGAGCGCATCACGCTGGAAGATGCCGATGGGGAAAGGATTGTCAGTGTTTCCTACAAGGATAGCTCGCCCTGGCCGCAGAGCGCGGACGGACTTGGGTTTTCTCTGGTGCTGAAGTCGCCCAAGAGCAATCCCTCACCAAACCAGGCGGGAAGTTGGGAAGCGAGCAGCAAGCTGGGAGGGTCTCCCGGGGAGGGCGATGTGAGCACGGCCGGCGGCGTTGTCATCAACGAGATCCTCACACATACTGATTTGCCCGCCGTCGATGCGATTGAATTGCACAACCCGACTGAGAGTGAGATCGATGTGAGTGGCTGGTTCCTCACCGATGATCGGGATGAGCCGAGCAAGTATGCCATCGTTTCCGGATCGGTCATTCCCGCCGGCGGCTACCTGGTGATCCTGGGAGATACGGACGATCTTCCAGCGAACAATGATGCCCTTCCGGCAGATCGCTTTGCCCGGAGTTTTTCTTTGAGTTCCCACGGTGAAGAGATCTTTCTTTTCGCTGCCGACGCGGAAGGGAATCGCACGGGGTACAGTCACGGCTTCGAGTTCATCGCAGGGCGGAACGGCGTCTCCTTTGGACGCCATTTGAACTCGGCTGGCAAGGAGCAATTCCCTCCTCAGAGCCGGGTGACCTTGGGAGAAGCCAATGCGGGACCGCGCAAGCCTCTGGTCGTCATCAGTGAGATCATGTATCACCCCGGGGATCAGGATCCGGACGAGGAGAGTGAGTTCATCGAAATCTGGAACTGGAGCAACCAGAGTGTGCCGCTGTTTGACCCGCAGCATCCGACGAATACCTGGGCGCTTTCGGGAGTGAAATTCACCTTCCCCACCGGCCAGACGTTGGCTCCGAAGGAGGTGGCGGTGATTTCCAAGCTGGAGCCGGCGACTTTCCGGCGTCGCTACGAAGTTCCCGAATCCGTGAAAGTGTTCGGTCCCCTGGTCGACGTGAAGATCTCGAATAAGGGTGAGCGCCTGCGGCTCTTGCGTCCCGATCTGCCGGATCTGGAGACGGGCGAGACCATTGTGCCCATGCTGGAAGTCGATTCGGTGCGCTTCAACGACCGCGACCCCTGGCCGGAAGAGGCCGACGGCGGCGGCGTTTCTCTCGAGCGTGATGCCACGGCACCCTATTCCGATGATCCCGCGTCATGGAAGGCATCGGAGCGGGACGAGGGGACACCCGGGGTGGCTCCGGGGGCCGCTCGGTAGATGAGGAATTGATTAGAGCTTCGCCCCCTGCTGATCAAGGGGCTAAACTCCCTCGCACTTTCCTAGAATGTGGGAGGGACTTCAGTCCCTCTCGAAGCCGATGGCCGCTTAGTAACCACTTGTGACCAACATGTTGGTATGAATATTTATTGTAGAAGCAGATTCTATCTCAACGAGGAAAATCACTGAATTCTCAGAATGAACAGAATCGGTCGGGCTCGCTTACGTCACCAAGTCCCGCCTTCTCCCTGAGATCTTGAGTTCTGTCACCATGAGAACTTCGTTCACCATACTCTCTTTCGTGATTTTCGTGACTTTGGTGGACAACGAATGGTGACCGTGGGTTGTCCACGAACGACACGAAAATCACGAAATGGCTAGTTGGAACTTGGAAGGGCGAGCGGGATTGAACTGAGCACCCTTTCTTGGGTCAGCCCTCCCCGATGTCTTTCGTATCTGGAACTTTGTCAAAATGGATTCTCCTGCTAACCGATTGGGGTCATTCCAATCCCGCAATTGGTCCCTAGTGAATTCTCGAAGCTATCAAAGCGTCAGATCGCCGACACGCTGACATCTACTGCAGACAGCGCCATTCTGTGCTAACAGAAAGCTGGACAGTTAGGCCTTGGGTTTCGCTCTTGCCTTCCGGTTTGCCTTCTTGTTGAAGTTTGCTTTTCGCGTGTGGGCCATGGCTTCAGTTTCGTGGCCCTGGTCGCCTTGGGAGAGCATCCAGGCATCGAGCTGGGCCGAGAGTTCCACTTTCGTGGCCTGGAGGTCGGGATCGTCGATGAGGTTGGTCAGGCAGTGGGGGTCGGCCACCACGTCATAGAGTTCTTCCGCGGGCCGGGATTGGTATCTCTTGGTCATCGCCTTGGCGTGAGCGTCTCCCGCTTGGGCGCGCTCGATCCAGGACGACCAGAAATTGGCCTTGTCGCCGCCCTGGCGGGTGACGGCGTTGGTGAAAGTGATTTCGGGATGAAGATTGCGGATGTAGCGATAGCGTTTGTTGGCACAGGAGCGCACGCCAAAGGTTTCCGAGCCGTTGATGATTCCGCGCGTGGTGTGGATCGCGAAGGTGACGGCCTTGTGTTCGCGGGCGTGGCCTAACAAGACCGGGAGAAAAGAGCGGCCGTCCATCGCCGGGGGCAGGGGCGCACCCGCGGCCTGGAGGAAGGTGGGGGCGACGTCGCAATACTCGACGAGAGCGTCCGAAGTGGAGCTGGCTTGGATCTTGCCGGGCCAGCGGGCGATCATGCCCGAAGCCAGGCCGAGTTCGTAACAGGTCCACTTGGCAAAGGGGAATCCGGAGCCCTGTTCCGAGACGGCGATGACGAGGGTGTTTTCCCGCAGCCCATGCCGGTCGAGGAGTTCGAGGAGAGCGCCGCACTGGGCGTCGTAATAGGTGATCTCGGCGAGGTAATTGGAGTAGTGCTGGCGGGTCTGCGGGGTGTCGACCCACGATGGCGGTAGCACCAGGCTCTTCGGCGGGTAGGCGCCGGCATCCCCCTTGTTGTAGGGAGAATGGGGTTCGTTGGAGCAGGCAAAAAGGCAGAAGGGGGTGTCCGCCTTCTTCGATTCGGAGAAAAGGGCGTCGATGGCCGGGTAGGGATTGTTCTTGTTAGGATCGGCCTGACGGAAATCGTTGGAGTATTCGAAGGGGAACGATTCTTTGGGCGCGATGTGCGTTTTGCCCGAGAGGGCCACGCGGTAGCCGGCGTTTCTGAGATAGTGGGCGATGGACTTGGTACCCGGGTAGACACAGGTGTGGTTCGGCCAGGCTCCGGATTTGACCGGGTAGATTCCGGTGTAGAGGTTGTGTCGCGTGGGCGAGCACATAGGAGCGGCTTGGAAACAGCGTGAGAACTGCATGCCCTCCTTGGCCAGGCGGTTGAGGTGCGGTGTCTTGGCCTGGCCGCCGTAGACCTCCATGTCGAGGTAGGTGCAGTCGTCGGCGATGATGAAGACGAGATTGGGCTGCTTCTGCTCTTGGGACTGAGCAGTCGCGCTCAGGGCGATCGTTAGGCAGACAATGGAACGAAGGGCGTCGGGGAAGAAACGATGCATGGGAGATTTGGCGTGGGTAGATGACTGCCGCCGTCATTCAACGCGGAGTGGGGAGCCGGGGCAAGCTTGTAAGAGAGATCCGGTAGGGACAGCTCAGGATTATCCAAGAAGCCGGGTTTCGATTTCGCGCTCCTCGAGTCCGTGGATGCGGAGGAGCTTGTGGCGGGCGGTTTCTCCGGAGACGAGTTGGATGCCGCTCCTTCCCACCCCGAGTTTCTTGGCGAGGAAATTGACCAAGGCCTTGTTGGCCTTTCCCTTCTCCGGCCGGGCCTGTAGCCGGATCTTGTAGACGCCGTCCTCGCCCCTCTCTGCGCATAGCGTCTGGGCGGCATTGGGAATGACGCGGATGGCGATGACCGTGGACTCCACGTCACTCAGGAGACAATTTCGGTACCGATCCCGCTTCGGGTGAAGATCTCCAGCAGAAGCGAGTGCGGGATGCGCCCGTCGATCATGTGGACCTTGCCCACGCCCGCATCCAGGGCATCGAGGGCCGACCGCACCTTGGGGATCATGCCGCCTGAAATCACGCCCTGGGTGACGTAATCCTCCACGCTCGACCGGGTCAGGCTGGGGATGAGTGACTCCGGCCGGTTGGGGTCCTCCATGACGCCGAGGACATCACTGAGATAGACCACCTTGGAGGCTTTCAGCCTGGCTCCGAGGGCGGCGGCGGCCAGATCGGCGTTCACGTTGAGGGTTTGCCGGGATTCGCGCTCGAGAGCGATGGGCGAGATCACGGGCACGACCTCGTCTTGGATGGCCGACTCGACAGCTTGAATCTGGAAATCGACGACTTTGCCGACAAAACCGAGGTCCGCGGACTCGCCGGAATCGGGATCCATCCCCTGGATGCGCTCACCGACAAAGACCTGGTTGCCCGGGATTCCGACCGCTTTGCCCCCGGAGGCGCGGACGCCGTCGACGAGGCGGGGATTGATCTCGCCACTGAGGGTTTTTTCCACGATGGCGATGGAGTCGGCGTCCGTGACCCTCAGTCCGCCGATGAATTGCGGGCGGAGCCCGGCCTTGGCCATGGCGGCGGAAATGGCCTTGCCGCCGCCGTGAACGATGACGGGGTTGACCCCGACGACTTCGAGGAAGACGACGTCGCGGAGCAACTGGTCGACGAGCTTGGGATCGTCCATGGCGCTGCCGCCCAGCTTGATGAGAAAGGTTTCACCGCGAAACTGCTGCAGATAGGGCAGGGCTTCGATCAAGACGGCGGCTTTTTCAATGTGCTCTTTCATTGTTGGCTTTTTCCTTGGGGCCGAGTGGGTGGAAAGTCATGTTTTATTCCGCTGCGACTGAACACCCTTGGCGTGCTGATTCTGCGGTGGTGCTTGCTCGACATTCTAGAGGGGCATTGGGGGCGTCTTCGGGCTCTTGGGGCACCTTGTGAGGTCCCCGGGGACAAAATGTTTTAGCCCTGAGACGGATCTTATGTATACTGCGCCCCCGGTTGGGCGAGCCCGTCCAACCTCACGAATTGGACGCCACCATGACGCAGAAGGAACTGACTATCAGCAACAAACACGGCCTGCATGCGAGGCCGGCAGCGCAGTTTGTGAAGACTTCGAATCTCTACCGCTCCGAGATCTGGGTGGAAAAGGACGAAGAACGCGTCAATGGCAAGAGTATCATGGGCCTGATGATGTTGGCCGCCGGACAAGGCTCGAAAATTCTGATCTCCGCTGAGGGACAGGACGAGACAGAGGCCCTCACGGCCCTGGAAACTCTCATATCCGGTGGGTTCGATGAGGATTGAGCCTCAAGTGCACCTTTTTCTGATGCCTCTCCCATCTTAGGGACAGTTTCAGGGCTCTGAATTCCATGGACCCCAACGCCGTGACGGATGGCGCCATCGAGCGCCGGTTTCGGGGAATTGCGGTTTCCCGCGGCGTGGCTTCGGGCCCCCTGCAGTTTCTGGGGCAGCAATTTCAGCGGCCCCGCACCTGGCCGATCGAAGAGGGCGAGGTTCAGGCGGATGAGGCGAGACTGCATCAGGCGATCTCGGAGACCAAGGAGCAGATCGAGAGGCTGAAAGAGAAGCTTCTCGAACGGGGGGCGGATCACAGCGAGGCCCGGGTCTTCGACGCCCATTTGCTCGTGCTTGAGGACCAGTCGGTCATCAATGAAGTGATCGGCCGGCTGCGGGAAGAGCGGCTGAACGTCGATGCTGTTTTTTTCAAGGTGATCCGGCGGTATGTGGATTCTCTGCGTCAGATTGAGGATCCCTATTTGAGGGAGCGGGCCATCGACATCGAAGATGTGGCGGGACGGGTGCTGAAAAATCTCTCGAGTGATGAGGAGGCCCACGCGGACGAGGCGCCGGCCCACGTCCTCTATGCCAGCGATCTGACTCCATCCGATACGGTGGGTTTGGATCGGGCGACTCTCTTGGGATTTGCCACCGAGTTGGGGAGCTTTACCTCGCACACGGCAATCATGGCGCGGGCCCTGGGGATACCGGGCGTGGTGGGCTTGGAGATCCCGCCGGGCTTCCTCCGATCCGGTCAGGATGTCATCCTGGATGGCTACAACGGTGTCTTGATTTTCAATCCGTCGGCGGTAACTCTGGTGGAATACGATCGGCTGGCCTCCCAACAGGAGGCGCTGACCCGTCGGCTGGATGAACTCCGGGAGGAGCCGGCGCTGACGGCCGATGGGCGATCCATCGTGTTGTCGGGCAACATTGAGTTCGGCCACGAGGTGGCCATGGTGAAGCGGCGTGGTGCAGAGGGGGTGGGGCTCTATCGCACGGAGTTCCTCTACTTTGAGCAGGGTTGCCATCCCGATGAAGCGCAACAGACCCAGGCCTACGGCGAGGTCGCCGCCTCTGTGAATCCTCACGGAGTGATTATCCGGACGTTGGATGTGGGGGCCGACAAGTTTTACGCCGACGGGCGTCATGCGGAGCCCAATCCCTTTCTCGGTTGGCGTGGGATTCGTGTGAGTCTCGCCGAAACGGATGTGTTCAAGACCCAGTTGCGGGCGTGCTTGCGAGCGAGCGCGCAAGGGCGTGTGCGGATCATGTACCCCATGATCTCGGGAATCGAGGAACTCCGGCAGTCGAACGCTCTGCTAGACGAATGCCGGGAGGAACTCCGCTCTGAGGGCGTCGCCTTTGACGAAGATTTGGAGGTGGGATGCATGATCGAACTCCCGAGTGCGGCCATCATGGCGCATCAGCTGGCGCCGGAGGTGGATTTTTTCAGTGTGGGGACCAATGATTTGATCCAATACACCATCGCGGTCGACCGGGTGAATGAGCGCGTGGCCAACCTCTATCAACCGGGACATCCGGCGATCTTGCGCCTCATCCAGATGGTGGTCAACGCGGCTCACGATCATGGGATTTGGGCGGGTGTGTGTGGTGAGATGGCGGGAGATCCACTCTTTGCGCCGGTGCTGGTTGGCCTCGGCGTCGATGAACTGAGCGTGGGGCCGAGCCAGATCCTGCGCGTGAAACACGCCTTGCGTCATCTCGATAGCGGTGAATGTGAGGCCCTGGTTGCCGATCTGATCGGTCTGCATACCGTGGACGAAATCATGCAACGCTGCCGCGATTTGGCCAAGCGCTGTTATGGAGATTTTTATCAATGAGGGGAGACTCCGTACGTTCGTTAAGATACGGTCACGACTTGGTGCTTGTTTTCTGCGGGAATAAGACTCCGGTATGTGCCTCTCGAAAGTGTTGCCTGAATCTTCGACCCCAAATCAATGAACGCTACATCATCCTCTGAACTCGTTACCGATCCCGCTCAGCGGGAGTTTCCCCCTTTTAGTCTTGAGCGCCTTTTAAGTACGGTCTTTGAACCGACGCAAGGGATGAAGGTGTGTGTCCTGATCGATCTGGAGGATCCTGAGGACGTGGTTGATTTCGCCTTTCTCAAAGACGATCGCCTCGATGTGCAGCGCCGGGCTTATGAAACCTTCTACCGTGGGCTGCATGGCGGGGTGATGGAGGCGCTGGGAATGAACGGCGGGGAGTTTTACGCTTATCCCGTGAGCGGCGGGAGCAATCTGGATCTCGAAGATACGGCGGTGCAGAGCACGGGACGCCGGGTGAGTTTGGAGAAGGACGTCTATCCGGTCTATGATGTGATTCTGTGCATCTCCACCTTTTCGGCGACGGCTCCCCTAACGGCATTTGCCAAGCAGTACGGTTTTCGCGGAGCGACCTTGCACGGGCTCAATGACGTGATCATCAACAGCGGCCTGAGCGTGGATTACCGGGAGGTGAGCGCGGACGCGGAGAAGCTTCGCCTGGCCATGACCAGGGCCGATGAGATCGAGATCGATTTTGTCATCGAAGGCGGTCAGGAGGTGACGTGTCTCCTGGAGCTTGGCGGCCAGGAGGCGCAAAAGAGTCACGGCCTCTGTGTGGGGACGGCTCCGGATATCGCCAACTTGCCGGCGGGCGAGGTCTATTTTGTGCCCACGGGGGCTGAAGGCGAGTTCCCGCTCAAATACGAAGACGGCACACTGGGCCTACTCGAGGTGCGTGGCGGGCGGATTCGGCGATCGACCCTGGTGGCCGGGGCGCAGGCTACCATCGATGAGCACAACGCCAAGCTGGAAGCCGACCCCATGACCGGGGTGCTCGGCGAACTGGGTTTTGGGACTCAGGTATTGCCGGTTTCCGGTGCCGACATTCAGGACGAGAAGGTTCTCGGTACCTGCCATCTGGCGACGGGACGAGACGACCATCTGGGGGGTGAGATCACCCCGGATCTGTTCAAGCAACACGCCAATGCGACCCATGATGATATCCTCTTCGCGCCCCACAAGACGCCGAACTTCGATATCGCGCAGGTCCGCATGAAGCGGGGCGAGCAGGAGGAAGTATTGATCGAGCATTTCCGGCCGATGCCGTATCTCCTTGAGGCTCTTGGAGTTTAGGCGGACTCCCGATTGCTTTTGTGGTGCTTTCGCCAGTTGACAGGCTGGGCGATCGTGCCTAGGGAAGGGGGTGAACCCCACTCACTTGGCGAATTTTCACTAAGAAATGAGTAAAGCCGAGATCCCCCGCAAATCGATTTATCGTCTCTCCATCTACCAGCGCTGCCTGCACAAGCTTCTTGAGAATGAAGTGGAGACGGTCAGCTCCGAGGCGCTGGCGTCGGCCGCCGGCGTCAAGTCCACGCAGTTGCGCAAGGACCTGACCTACTTCGGGCAGTTTGGGACTCGCGGTCTGGGTTACAACGTCAAGGCGCTCTCGAACGTGCTCAATGAAGTTTTGGGGACGACGGCGTACCAGCCGGTGATTCTTGTCGGCGTGGGAAATCTTGGAGCGGCCCTCCTGCGCTACAGCGGCTTCAATAAGGAGGGCTTCGAGATTTCCGCGGCCTTCGATGCCAACCCGGTGCGTGACCGCAGGCTGAACGGTTTGAAAACGCCCGTCTATCCGGTTGATCGGATGTGTGAGTTCATCAGGTCGAAACACGTGCGCATGGCGATTCTGGCCGTGCCCGGCAATGCGGCCCAGCCGGTGGTCAATGACATGGTGGAATCCGGCGTTCAGGCGATCCTGAATTTCTCGCCCACAGTGCTTCAAGTGCCGGAGGAGGTGACGGTCAACAGCGTCGATTTGGCCCTCGAACTCGAGAACCTGAGTTACTTTGTTCGCTAGCGCGCGCCCGCTCTCCCATCGGTTTGCCGCAAGAGATGGTGATGATGCAGACGAATCGTATGGCCTTGGGCGAGAAGGCGTTGGATCTGGAAGCCACGCTGCACTGTGGTCAGGTCTTTCACTGGACGCCCCAGGGCCAGGGCCACTTCGGCGCCTTGGGTAACGAGGCCGCTTACGTCGAACACGATCCTTCGAAGAACGTGCTAATTTTTGCCGGAGCAAGCGTGGAAACGGTATCCAACTATTTGGGTATCAACGATCCATTGAATGACGTTATCTCGACATTCCCCACGGAAGACGCTCATTTGACGGCAGCCATGGCCTACACCCCAGGGCTGCGTATCTGCCGTCAGCCGCCTTGGGAATGCTTGGCCACGTTCATCACCTCGTCCCTCAAGCAGGTTCCCCATATCCGGCAGATGTCGCTCACCCTGCGGGAACGCTTTGGCCGGAAACGGTCGCTCGGGGGGCTCACGATGCATGACTACCCAGGGCCTGAACGCTTGGCCGAGGCTGGGGAGGAGCGGCTCCGGGATTGCGGGCTCGGATTTCGAGCGAAATCCTTGGCACGCGCCGCCAGCCGCGTGGCGTCGGGGGAATTCTCCTTGGACTTTGACGGACTGGATGACGACGAGGCGCGCGCGAAGCTTTGCCAGCTCTATGGGGTGGGCGAGAAGATCGCCAACTGCGTGCTCCTTTTCGGTTACGCGCGGTTCGCGGCGTTTCCCATCGATGTGTGGGTGGAGCGTGTTTTGCGGCATCTCTATGCCCCGCGGGGCAGGAAGCGGAGGTGGCCCGCACGGGAAATGCAGGCTTTCGCCGCGAAGCATTTCGGTCCCTATGCCGGATACGCCCAGCAATATCTGTTTCACTACGCCCGACATCACGATAAGGTCCTCTTTGGTGCCCGCTAACTCCCATCGAACCATGCAGAGATCGCGCCGACTGGCCTACCGAGCGTTTGCCGTTTCGGTCCTGGTGCACGTCGCTCTGGCGCACGCCTTCGCTCGCTGGCTGGAGCGCGATCCTGAAGAGTCGGATCCGCCGCAAGTGGCTTCTGAAATGGTTCTTCCCCTGGCGGAATGGATTCTGGTCGACTCGAGCCTCACGGAGAGTCCGCTGCCGAGTGAGCCCGAGGAACCGGCGGACTCGGAGGAGGAGGAGCGAAAGAAGGCGCTGGCTTACGTGCGGACGACGGTGAATCAGGAGAGCCTGACGGCGCCGGGTCGCCCAGACTTCATTTCGGATCGCAATACCTTGGCTGCGGCCGAGCTCGAGGGCCGGGGGCCGGAGAATCTGCCCACGGTCGATGGCGAGGATGAGGATACCAACGACCTGGAGAATCGGCGCTATCGGGACGGCGCGTTGATCGATGAGAGTCCGAATCCTGAGGCCATCCCGGGCACGCCCGGGGGACCGAGTGTTTCCCTGGTGACCTCGAGCGAACCGGTCCCGCCTTCGTCTCCCTCCGAGGCCGCTGAGGGGGCGAAACCGGTGACCGGCGTGAGTGCACCTCTCCCCGAGATTCCGGATGCCATCCCGTTGCCGAAACCGAATCTCTCCTTCGAGAAGCCCGATCCCCTCGAGGAGGCGCGCGAAGAGGTGCCGGGATCCGAGGCACCACCGGCCGATGTGGAAGATTCGCCTCCGGAGCCCGCCGCAGTCGAGGCCGCAGCCGTGGCGCCGACGCCACCCGGGGCCGCCGGGCTGCCCGTTTCTCCGGCGCCGTCGACGGTCGATGTGCCGGACCGGAACGTGGAAGCGTTTCAATCGGAGACCCGCCGGGCCAAGCTGGAAGGCGGGGCCAAGCGCAAGGGTTACGCGGCCTACGACGCCGAGAACACGCCAATTGGGCGCTATCGCAAGGCGGTCTCGGCGGCGATCGAACGCGCCTGGCAGGTGAGAATGTTAGCGAGCCGCGATTTCATGGGATTCAACGTTCGGATCAAGGTGGAATTTACCGTGAATCGCTGGGGGAAGGTGCAAAACGTCCGCGTTCCCCAGCGGGCGAAGAACGCGGTGCTGACCAATCAGACCCTGGCGGCTATCCTCGAGGCCCGTCTTCCGGAGATGCCGCCCCAGGTCCACAAAGAACTCGATGGAGGAGATCTTCCTTGCTTTTACAATTTCCGAATTCACTGATGCTTCATGATCGCACTCTTGTCAGAGAGCCTGTTCATGGTCCCGCTCCTCGTGTGTTCGGTAGTCGCCCTGGCCGTCATCATTCACCGTCTGATCAGCCTGAGCGGCGAGCGTGTCGTTCCCGCCGCCCTGGCCAGCGCTCTCGAAGGGGGTGACCGGAATCGCGTTCAAGAACTGTTAGATGCCGACGATTCCTCGCTGGGGCAGATTTGCCAACGAGCGCTGGGCAGGGATCACCCTGACCGGGCGGCCGCCGTCTCCAGTGCGGAGGCTTCGGCTCGTGAGGAAGTGACCAAACTGCAGGCGGGCCTGACGACGCTGGAGGTCATCATTACGATTGCGCCGCTCCTGGGATTGTTAGGCACCGTCTCGGGGCTCGTCACCGTGTTCTCCGGGCTGGGGGAGACCGGGGCCGGCGCGGAGGCTCCTTCCGGCAGCGGGATCGCCCGAGGGATCGCCGAGGCCTTGAACACGACGATTGCCGGGCTCGTGGTGGCGGTTCCTGCCGTCATCGCCCATGGCTATTTTCAGCGGAAGATCGATCGATTGACTGTGCG
Source organism: Verrucomicrobiales bacterium (assembly GCA_028281705.1). Lineage (GTDB taxonomy): Bacteria > Verrucomicrobiota > Verrucomicrobiia > Verrucomicrobiales > DEV007 > JAACDM01. The sequence continues at coordinate 21,581 of JANQJH010000503.1, read as the reverse complement.
GATGGAACGCGTCCTGCACGGCGCGATCGAGCACTTTTATCACTAACGAGTCAGCCAGCCAATCCGGATGCGCATTGTCACACGCCGCCGTCGCACGCCGATTGTGCCCATCATTCCCCTGATGGACATCTTGGTGATCTTGCTCATCTTTTTCATGCTCACCACCACCTTTCCCGAAAAGCGGGAATCCCTCGCCATCGACCTGCCGAAGGTGACGCATCTACCCACGACTCAGCCGGTGGACCGGCGGGTGACGCTGGAGATTTCCGAGAACGGTGAAATGCGATTGGCCGATGCCCCGGTAGATATCCGCGGCTTGGCCGCCGCCCTGGATCAGCTGCGAGAGGCCCTGCCCGAAGCGAAGGTCGAGTTGAAAGCGGATGGGCAGATCAGTCTCCAGCTTCTCTTGCAGGTGTGGGAGGTGCTGACGTCCAAGGGGTACCCCATCAAAGACGTCCCCGTCCGTGTCCAACTCAAATAAAAAACTTAAACTTCAACGTAAACATAAACTTAAACTCAAATCATTCGGTGTACAGAGATTCGTTTAAGTGTGAGTTTTTTGATGGTGTTGGACATATTTCATCCATTCTAACTCAAGTAGAAAACTTAAACTCAAATCATGCAGTGTGCGGAATTGAGTTTAAGTTTATGTTTAAGTGTAAGTTTAAGTTTTCTCATTCAAGAGAGGATCTCTTGAATGATTCGGCCGTGGATGTCGGTCAGACGAAAGCGGCGGCCTTGATGGACGTATGTAAGGCGTTCGTGGTCGAGGCCTAACTGATGAAGGATGGTTGCCTGGAGGTCGTGGACGTGGATGGGGTTTTCCACGATATGGAAGCCCATTTCATCTGTGCGGCCGAGGGTGAGTCCGGGTTTGATGCCGCCGCCGGCGAGCCACATGGTGAAGGCCTGCGGATGATGATCGCGGCCGAGGGAGCGGCCAAGGGCTGGATTGGTTTCGACCATGGGTGTGCGTCCGAATTCGCCGCCCCAGATGACGAGGGTGTCGTCCAGCATGCCGCGCTCCTTGAGATCGGTCAGGAGAGCCGCGGCGCCCTGGTCGGTTTTCCCGCAGTTGTTCCGCAGATTGCCCGCGACGTCTGAATGGGCGTCCCAGCCCTCGTGGTAGATGTTGATGAAGCGCACCCCGCGTTCGACCATGCGCCGCGCGAGGAGGCAGGCGCGGGCAAAGGAAGGCTTGTCGGGATCACAGCCATAACGCTTCAAGGTTTCGGGTGATTCACGCTTGAGATCCATCAACTCCGGGGCGGAACTCTGCAGGCGGTAGGCCATTTCGTAGGAAGCGATGCGGGTGGCGATCTCGGGGTCCCCGGCGAGGCCGAGGCGTTTTTCGTTCATCTTGCGGATGAGGGCGAGAGAGTCGCGTTGGAGTTCGTCGTCCACGCCGGCCGGGCTGCTCACGTTGAGGATGGGATCGCCGGTATTGCGGAAGCGCACGCCGGAGTAGACGGAGGGGAGGAAGCCGCTGGACCAGTTGGCCGCGCCGCCACTGATCCCCGATCCCGTGGACATGACGACAAAGGCTGGCAGATCGCTCGATTCGGCGCCCAGGCCGTAGGTCAGCCAGGATCCCAGGCTGGGGCGGCCCGGTTGGGCAAAACCGGTGTTGAAGAAAAGCTGTGCCGGGGCGTGGTTGAATTGATCCGTGGTGACGGATTTGATGAGGCAGACGTCGTCGACGACCGACGCCAGATGGGGAAGCATTTCCGAGAGCTCGGCGCCGGACTGGCCGTGTTTGGAGAAGCGGTAGCAGGGGCCGAGAACGGCGGAGTCCGGCCGGATGAAGGCATAGCGCTGGTCCCCGATGATGGAGGGCGGGAGCGGTTTCCCCTCGTAGGCCACGAGTTCGGGTTTGTAGTCGAAGAGGTCCAGTTGGCTCGGCGCCCCGGCCATGAAGAGATGGATGACGGCCTTGGCTTTTCCGGGAAAATGGGACGGGCGGGGCGCCATGGCGCCGCCGCTGGAGGATGAGGATGGAGCTCCTCCTCGGGCAAGTTCCTGGGTCAGCAGTGAGGCGAGCGCGATTTTTCCCACGCCGATCCCGCAGTCCTGGAAGAATTGGCGGCGAGTTTGCAGGTGCCGCCAGCTCGGGGCCTCGGGAGTGATGGAGGAAAAGGGGCGCGTCATGGTGGGATGGAATTCAGCCTAGCGCGACGGGATCACGAGGTCAACTTGGGCCCGGGCCCACGTGGCTGGGCGATCCTCGTAGAAAAAGCGGTGGCACCTCTCCCGGCCCGGAAAGCTTACTAGTATCGTTTTGTTAGAAAAGCTCCAGCTGGCGGCCGCGTGGCGGGGTGAAGGCTGCGGTAGAGAGGGGCCTTGTCTTGCGGTCGAGCCCGTAGCGTTTCCGGCTCACGCGAAAGAGCGTTTTGATTCCCTTGGCGCCGGCACCGGTTCCTGACATGCGCGTGCCGAAGGCGCCGTCGTTGAGTTTCTCTCCGCCGCGCAGCTCGCGGATGCGCCCGAGGATTTTTTCTTTTTCCCCTGGCAGATGCTCGTCTAACCAATGGGCGAAAATGTCCTTCACGGCGTAGGGAAGTCGAATGACGGTATAGCTGGCGCTGAGGGCACCGTGATCGGCGGCGGCTTCGAGGATGGCGGGAATCTCGTGATCATTGAGCCCGGGAATGATGGGGGCGACGTTGACTCCCACGGGGATGCCCGCCTGGCGGAGTTGTTGTATGGCCTGAAGGCGCTGCGATGGACTGGAGGCACGTGGTTCCAAACGGTGAGCCAGCTTGGGGTGCAAGGTGGTGATCGAGAGATAGACAGCGCTGGCATCGACGGCGGCGAGGCGCTGGAGATGGTCGATGTCCCGGGTCACCAGATGGTTCTTTGTGATGATGCCCACCGGATGACAGAACCTTGCTAGAACGCCGAGGCACTGGCGCGTGATCTCGAGTTCTTTCTCGACCGGCTGATAGCAATCGGTGACTCCGCTACAGGCGAGGGGTGAGGGTTTCCAGCGTTTGCTGGAGAGTTCGCGCTCCAGGAGTTCGGCCGCACGCGTTTTTACCATGATTTTGGATTCGAAATCGATCCCAGCGTCGAAGCCCAGGTACTCGTGGTAGGGCCGAGCGTAGCAATAGGCGCAGCCGTGTTCGCAACCCCGGTAGGGGTTGAGGCTGACGTCGAAGCCGATATCCGGGCTATCGTTTCGTGAGATGATGGTTTGGGTGTCGTCCCGCAAGAAGGAGGTCTTGATGGTTGGGGGGAGCGAATCGGGATTGCCGTCGGGCGCGACTCCTGCTTGAACCTCGGGTTCCCAGGTCACGTGCAGCTTTTCGAAGCGGTTGGGCGGTGCTTCCCTGGCACCTCTTCCGTGGGTGGCACGGCGTGAGAGGGCGAAGGGATTTGGCATGCGGTGCAGAATAACTGTTCATGTGAACAGGTTCAAGCGGAATCCGCGGAATTTTACTGGGAGCACAATATATTGTGGTGTCTTTCTCATTGACGATACTACATCTTGCGATAGCCTCTCAATTGCGATGCGTTGTGTCCGCTGTGGAACTCATGAAGACAAGGTGATCGATTCGCGTTCTTCGAAGGACGGTGCTTCGATTCGCCGTCGGCGGGAGTGCCTGGAATGCGGGCATCGGTTCACGACTTACGAGACTTTGGAGCAGCGGGAACTCTACGTCATCAAATGCGACAAGAGCCGGCAGCCGTTGGAGCGGGCCAAGTTGTTGCAGAGCTTGAGCAAGGCGTCCGAGAAGCGTCCGATTAGCCGGGAGACGCTGGAGGAGGCGGTTGATGGTATTCTGGGAGAGTTGGATGAACTCCAGTTGAGGGAGGTCACGTCGTCGAGGATTGGCTTGGCGGTGATGCGGAAACTGAAGTCGATCGATCCGGTGGCTTACGTTCGCTACGCTTCGGTCTACCGTTCTTTCCAGGACGTGGGCGAGTTCATTGAGGAGATTCGCACCATGCATGAAGATCCGTTAAACGGCGGACATCACCCTGAGCTTTTCAAAATCAAAGAATCGAATCTCAATCCGGCGACGATCAGTCCCGCCAGTACCATTTCATCAGCGTCATCATGATATCATTAGCATCCGGACTTCCTCTATTGCAGATTGGCGACCGGGGGGTGAGCGAGTACTCATCTGAATGGCTCGAAACGTCCATTCGCCGCGCGGCCGAAGAGGCCGGGCATGCGGAGTGGTGGTTTGCCCCGGACATTGTCCGGAGCCTTTTCCTCTACCTCAAGGAGCGATTTCAATCGACCGTGATCACGGTGAACCAGCTCTTCGAGAAGCTCCGGCTGACATTGACTGCACTGGGATTTCAGGACATCGCCAAGCACTTGCACGACCAGGTGCCGCCCTACAAAATTTCGCTCCTGCAAATCGCCAGCGAAGCCTCGGTGAGCGGCTCCTACGAACTCAGCTTTTTTCAGCGGCTGGGCGCTTCTCTGGATGAGGCCGTGGTCACGGGAACCGATTTGATCCACGCCCATGGGATCAAATCGGCGGTGAGAAAACTCTGTGGCGCGCGGCGCTGGGGCCCCAGCTGTGAGCGATTGCAAAAAGAGATCCTGGCCTTCATGGAGGAACGCGCCGGTCGCGAGGCTTCGCTGACCTTGCGGATTGTCTAACTGCCGTGTCCTGCCCGGCTTGCTTGAGTTGTTAGCGCATCAATCTTGGAAATGATCTCCGGCAAATAAGGACGCAGATGGGGCGGACAGGGGTGTCCGCATCATTTGGGTCGGCTTATTTGGAAGCTCATTCATCCATTCATCCAATCATGTCGACTCTGTTTGAGAAGATCATCGCCCGGGAAATTCCGGCTGACATCGTCTACGAAGATGAGTTCTGTCTCGCCTTCCGCGACATCAGTCCCCAGGCGCCGGTTCACGTGCTCTTGATACCCAAGAAACCGATCCCGCGCGTGGGAGAAGCGACGGAAGCCGATCAAGCCTTGTTAGGGCATCTTCTTCTCAAGGTGGGCGTCTTGGCGGAGACGCTGGGATTGAAGGATACGGACAAGGGCTTCCGCATCGTGGTCAATCACGGACGGGACGGCGGCGAAACCGTCCCGCACATGCACATTCACCTGCTCGGCGGGCGGCCTCTCACTTGGCCCCCGGGTTAGAGAGGGCGGTGAGGGCGGCCTGAGCGTTCCTTTGGGGGAACGGGCCTCAGCTCTCGCGATAGGTGGATTTCACCAGCGAGGTGGCGAAGGCGTCGTTGGTGAAGCGCATGTTCTGGGCGTCCCATTCCAGACGCTTGCCGCTCCGGCGGATGGCGATCATGCCTAACAAGCCGATCTCCGAGAGAGCGCCGCCGTATTCAAAACTGGATCCCGCCTGTTTGCCCTCGCGGATGGCGTTGAGCCAGTCTTTCTGGTGATGGCCGCCCGGGACGCGGGCGATCTTTTCCTCGGGCTTTTTGAAGTCCTTCATCCGGCTCTCCGGGATCAAACGGCAACCGCCGGCGCCGTGAGATCCGTGCATGATGACGCCCTCCGTCCCGCGGACAACGGCGCCGGTGCCCACGACCTTGCGATCATCTCCCAGTTCTTTGGGCTTGGGAATCCCGTGTTCGCCGTCATGCCAGATGATCTTGATCGGACCATTCTTCTCCGTGGCGGCGAATTCGTAAGTGATCTTCACGCCCGCGGGATAAAACTCGGCGTGGATCATGGGATCGTAGCCCTTGGTTTCCGCGGTCACCGCCGTGGGCATGCCGAGATCCAGGGCCCAGAACGTTGGGTCCAGGACGTGGCAGACCCAGTCACCGATACAGCCGCCGCCAAAAGCGGCGTAACCACGCCAGTCGAAGGGCAGGTAGTTTGGATGATAGGGGCGCTCCAGGGTCTGGCCTAACCAGCCGTCCCAGTCGAGCGTTTCGGGAACCTTGTGTTTCTCTTGGAACTCGGCGGCCTTGGAGATCTGGCAGTAGACATTCTTGAAGGCATCGCAGCCGGCGTGGACTTCGGTAACCTCGCCGATCATGCCATCCCACACCATTTCACAGAAGAGACGGATGTGATTCGATGAGTGGCCTTGATTGCCTACCTGCGTGATGACGCCCTTTTTCAGGGCCGCCTTGCGCATGCGGCGGATCTCGTCGATGGAGTGGGCCAGGGGTTTCTCACAATAGACGTGTTTGCCGCGATCGATGGCCGCGAGAACAGGACCGACGTGAGTGTGATCGGGGGTGGACACGAGGACGGCGTCAAGCTTGTCGTCCATCGTTTCCAGCATGGTCTCGTAGTCGCCAAAGTACTTGGCATCGGAGTATTTCTTCCTCGAGCCCGCGGCATGGCGTTCGTCGACGTCGCAAAGGGCGACGATGGCTTCGTCTTTCGTGCCATTGAGGTTGGCTGCCCCGCGTCCCGCACAGCCGACGGCGCCGATGCGGATTTTGCTGTTGGGTGATGGTTTGCCATCCTGGGCACGAACGACATGGCTGGCGACCACTTGAAAACCAAATGTCGCTGCCGCCGATTTCTGAATGAAGGAACGCCTTTTCATGTTCAAGGCCTCTACGAAGTCTCCGGGGGTTGGGCAAGATTAATGTCTCACGAGATCACGCCATGGGCTTGTCTCCCGGCCGGGAGCGGGTTTGAATGTCGCTCATGAACAGGAAACGCCTCACTTTCTTCTCTTGCTGGACCCTTCTGCTGCTGGTTTCACCGTGTGCGGTTCAGGCTGAAACTCACGACGTCTATTTCGGAACCAGTGGCCGCGAGACGAAGGGGATTTATCATGCCACCTTTGACGACTCCAGTGGCCGATTGAGCAAGCCCGCCCTGGCGGCGGAAATCGGATCACCGGGTTTTCTCGCGCTGCATCCTGACGGAAGCAAACTCTACGCCGTCGCCCGAACGCCGGACGGTCCCGGCGTGGCGGCCTACCGTCTCCCGGGGGAGGGCAAGTTGGAGTTGATCAACACAGCGCTCATCGGAGATGGTGGCGGGACTCACATTGCCGTGCATCCCTCGGGGCGGCTCTTGCTCACGGCGCAGTACGGCGGCGGGTCCACTGCGGTATTTGGCCTCGATGACGAGGGCGGTTTGATGGGGAAGGGGACGGTGATCGATCACGAGGGCGGGTCCAAGGTGGTGGCGAATCGGCAGGAGAGTCCGCATCCTCATTGGTGCGGTTATTCTCCGGACGGGCGATTTGCCTTTGTGCCCGATCTCGGCATGGACGGCATCGTCATTTACAAGGTGGACCCTGACAAGCGTGCGATCGAACGGCACGGCATCGCGACCTCCGTGCCGGGTGGGGGACCGCGTCACATGCGTTTCTCCACTGATGGCCGATTCATCTTCCTCCTGAACGAACTCGCGCTCTCGGTCACCACGTTTGCCTACGACGCCGAGCGCGGTCAGGCAAAAAGGCTCACGACCACAGCGTCGCTTGAGGAAAGCGTGAAGGCGAAGGAGGGATTCAATTCGGCTTCAGAGATTCTCGTGCACCCGAACGGACAATTCGTTTACTCCGCCAATCGGGGTCATGACAGTGTCACGGTGTATCGGGCCCACTCTGATTCAGGCGAGCTCGAGGTGATCGAGGTCGAACCCATCCGTGGCGCCTGGCCGCGCAATATCAATCTGGACCCCTCCGGGAAATGGCTTCTGGCGGCCGGTGCGCGTTCTAACACCGTTTCGGTGTTTGCCATCGATCCCGACTCCGGAGAGTTGACCTATCAGCAGGGAAGCATCGTCAATCTTCCGAGTCCCATCTGCGTGCTCTTTGGTGTGGGCGATTCCTAACTCCTGAGCGAACCGAACTTATCGGCGCGAAAGAGAAAACGTGGGACAGGCGTCTCGCTGGCGGGACGCCTATCTCACCCAGTGATTGGCTAGATAGCCTCACCGGCGTTGCCGGAGGCATCGCGGCAGGCACTGCAAAGTTCCCGGTCGTCGGCGGTGATGCGGAAGTCGCGGTCGGGGTGGCTCACCTCGGTGGCGTTGCACTCATCACAGCGATGGAAGGCGTCCGTTTCCGGGAGCTTGGCCTGTTCGAATCGGCTGCGCCGGGACGCGACCTTGCTGCGGTGCTTGGCCCCTTTGATAAATCCGGGAACAAAGACGACGCAGAAGGGAATCAAGCAGGCTAGCAAGGGTAGGCCCAACCCGAGAAACGGGAGGAGGCCGTTACCGGCGATGACGAACACGTTCCAGAGGACGGCGAAGCCGGAAAGCAGCCCGATGTAGAGCAGTTTCACCGGGATGATGAGATAGAGCTGGATGATGGTGTCGGGATAGAGAAAGCCGGCTGCCATCACGAGCGAGGCATAGATGGCCAGGTTGCTCAGGCCGGGGTAGCGGATTCCCAGGCTGAGCAAAAGGCAGACGGCGATGCCGAAAAAGACGCTGCTGAAATAGTAGAGAGTGACTCCGAAAGGGCCCCAAGCCTGCTCCAGGCTATCGCCGATCATGAAGAGAAAGATGACCTCAAAGATCATGAAGATCATGTTCATGGAGGCCGGCAAGATGAGGAAGCTACCCAGACGCCAGATCTGGCCTCCGTAGATGGCTTCCAGATCAAACACGAGGATGTTCCAGAATTCGACGGCGCCGCGATCACCCCTCATCATGAGGAGGACCCAGGTGATCAGTTTGAAAAATGCCAGAATCCGCACGAGCCCAGGGATACCCAGGTGCCCGAATCTCTGTTCCACTCGGAAATACATGCCCATCGGAAGGCCTATACAACGCAGAGCCGTCTAGGGTGCAACCATTATCCTGAGCCTCGCCCTGGTCGAGAAGCGCATTTGACATCGCGGAGGCTTGCCCCTTGATAGGAGGCACGTGGCTGAAAACCGTCTCCTCGAATCTCCGCTCCGAGCGGAGCACGAATCCCTAGGGGCTCGCATGGTCGGCTTTGCCGGTTGGCGGATGCCGGTACAGTACGCGGGCATTCTTCCCGAGCATCAGGCCACCCGCACTGGTTGTGGCGTGTTTGACATCTCTCACATGGGCCAATTTCTCGTGACCGGGGCGGAGGCCGCGGGCTGGCTGGACCGCCAGCTGACCAATCGCGTCGCCGCGCTGCAACCGGGCGAGGGCCACTACACCCTCATGCTGAATGAGGATGGCGGCGTGATCGATGATCTCATCCTCTATGCATTGGAGAGGGACAGCTTTCTCCTCATCGTCAACGCCTCGAAGATCGAGGAGGACAAGGAATGGTTGCGCGGGCGTCTGGAAGAGGGGATCACCTTTTCTGATGTGAGCTCCGGCTATGCCGGGCTGGCGGTTCAGGGGCCGAAGACGGAGGCCATTGGCCGGTCTCTGTGGGAGACCGGGCCGAGCTTGCCAGAGCGGAATCATGTTCTGCGCATCGAAGATGGCGATGCCGATGCCATCTTCGTCTGCCGTACGGGCTACACGGGAGAGGACGGGTTCGAGATTTTTCTTCCCCATGAACGGGCTGCTGAATTTTGGCGGCGCCTGCTCGACCTCGGGGTGACGCCCTGCGGCTTGGGGGCGCGGGACACGCTACGTTTGGAAATGGGCTACCCGCTGAACGGCTCCGATCTTGGCCCGGACCGCACGCCCCTGGAAGCGGGGCTGGGATTCTTTGTCGACTTGAGCAAACCAGCCTTCACCGGTCGGCAGCGGCTGGTGGAGCAGAAGGAAGCCGGACTGGAACAACGTCTGGCTGCACTCGTCATGGAGGGCAAGGGACCGCCTCTCCGAGCCGGTTACCCCGTTTTCGACGGAGAACGGGAATTGGGAACGCTGACCAGTGGGTGTCTTTCGCCCAGCTTGGGGAAAGGCATCGCCATGGCCTATCTGCCGCGTCTCGAGGCCAAACCGGGACGCGCCTTCGAAGTTGAGATTCGAGGAAAACGATTTCCCGTGACGACGGTGAAGAAACCCTTTTATCGTCCCCAAAAATGAGCGCCCCTGAACATCTGAAATTCCTTGAATCCCACGAGTGGATCGAAACTGGCAAAGACATCGCGGCCGTCGGGATCTCCGACCATGCGCAGAGCGAATTGAGTGATGTCGTCTACGTCGAACTCCCGGAGGTGGGGCGCGAAGTGGCCGCCGGGGAGGAAGTGGCGGTGGTGGAGTCCGTCAAGGCGGCGAGTGACATTTACGCTCCCGTCGCTGGCGAGATCGCTGAGGTGAATGAGGCCGTGGTGGAGGATCCCACCCTGATCAATAGCGACGCCTTCGGGGGCGGATGGCTCTTCAAGATCAAGATGAAGGAGGCGGCTGAGCTCGAGTCGCTCCTGAGCCCGGCTGACTACGAAGGGATGATCGGCTAGCCGGGGGACTTCATTGCCCGGGATTCGCCTCCTCCACGGGATCGAGTCCCAGGGGGAGATACAGTCCCTTCCCCATCTTCAAGTAGTAGACGTTGGCTTGGTCAACGCCGGTGCCGGTGCCGGAGGAAGCGGGCTCTCGATAGACGTGGTAGCGCCGCCACCAGGACACCTTCAGCATCTCGGTATCGGCTCGAGTGACGGGCTCGTCGGACTGGAGATAGAGCGGGGCGCGGTCTCTCAAGGCGGCCACGGGAACCTTCCAAATGACCGGGCGCCGGAGAACAAAGTAGGCGCGGTCTCCTACGGCGGTGGGCGCTTCCGTGGATTCCAGGAGATCCCGTTGCCGCGATTGCAGCGCGGTCATGACCGCCACGGTGACGAGGGCGATGATGAAGGCCCCGAGCACGCGTGCGGGCGTGTAGCGAGGACGGTTTCTCGCCTTTTCGTGCAGCTTGGTGGAGTTCGCCATGGGTCGAGGTTTCTAGCACATCTTGGGCCTCGCGAAAGGGCGGCGGAAAAAAGCCAAATCCCCTTTAGATTGCCGGTTGACACTCCGAATGAGTCCCTATAGCGTCCGCCTCCCTGCGAGAGGGTAAAAATTTCTCTATTCGTCCATTCATACATGAAAACTTTCTCTGCCAAAGCCCAAGATGTGGAACGCAAGTGGTGGGTGATCGATGCCGAAGGCAAGGTGCTCGGTCGCGTTGCCGTGGAGGCGGCCCGTCTGCTTCGGGGCAAACACAAGCCGATCTTCACTTCCCACGTGGACACTGGGGACTTTGTCGTGGTGATCAACGCGGAGAAGGCTGTGCTCACGGGCAATAAGGAGAACATGAAGCAATACGTGCGTTATACGGGTTGGGTCGGCGGCCAGAAGATCGAGAACGCCCGCTCCCTGCGTGCCCGCAAGCCCGAGCGCATGATCGAAGGCGCGGTGCGGGGCATGATTCCCCACAACCGCCTGGGGCGCCAGATGATGAAGAAGCTCAAAGTCTACGCCGGGGCCGAGCACCCGCACGAAGCCCAATCGCCCGAAGCCTACGCCATTTCCTAAGAATCTAATTTATTTGCTAGTAGCAGCCCGAAGATCGTCTCATGAGTGAAGTTTTCTCTACCATTGGTCGCCGCAAGACGGCGGTCGCTCGCCTTCAACTTCGAGAAGGCACTGGCCAAATCACGGTGAACAAGCGTCCCTACGACGAGTACTTCCCCACGATCAGCCTGCAGAACAGCGTTCTTCTGCCCCTTCAGGTGGCCAACTTGCAGAACAAATTCGATCTCAGCATCAACGCCTCCGGTGGCGGCGCCAACGGTCAAGTGGGGGCCATTCGCCTGGCCATCGCCCGCGCGCTGGTGAAATTCGATCCCGAGTTGCGCGGCGAGCTGAAGGAAAAAGGTCTTCTCCGCCGGGATCCCCGGATGAAGGAGCGCAAGAAGCCGGGACAGCCCGGCGCCCGCAAGCGCTTCCAGTTCTCCAAGCGCTAAAGCTCTTACGGCTCCCGAGACACCGGCCCAAGCCCAGCCCTGGCCTGGCTTTTTGGGGCCGCTGCACACACGGTGTTGCGCACCGTTGGTGTTTTGGAGCATGCCCTGCACGCGTGCGATCAGTCGAGGGGTTTGCCCAGCGTTCAAAGGTGTCCGCGCGCCGTCTTCAGTCGCTTGAACGGGATCGCGACCGCCTCACTGAGTTGTTGAAATTATGACAATTCATGTAAAATTTGCTTCGATTGAAAATCAGCAAATTTCTCATGAATGTTCCGCTTTGCCGGCCAGGCGTCATCTTACTCGCGGCCATCTGGCTGCTCGTTCCTAGTCGAGCACAGGACTATGGGCTGGAATCGCCGGTCGCCATTGGCGGATTCCTTGATGGTGTTTTGCCGGTTTCAACGCCCGGTCCCACGGGATCCTGGGAGTTGGTGGATGTGTTCCCCAACCTGAGCTTTGTCGATCCCGTTCGCGTGGTGCCGGATCCGCTCGATCCGGAAATGATCTTCGTCGTCTGCCGCAACGGGGAGATCTGGAAGTTGCCGGACGATCCCAGCGCGGATTCGGGAGACCGCGTGCGCTTTCTCGACCGAAGGTCCCAGACTTGGGGCTACTGGGACTCGGGCATGATGTCGCTCACCTTTCATCCAGAGTTCGGCCAGCCGGGCAGTCCGAATCGGGGCTACTGCTACGTCTTTTACCAGTACTCGCCGTCGCCCTCGAACTCCTCGACGACCAACCCGTCCTACATGCGGCTCTCCCGCTTCAACGTGCCAGACGGCGCCGATCGCGTCGATTCCAGTTCGGAGTATGTGTTGATCCAGCAGTATGACCGTCACAATTGGCACAATGGCGGGCAAACGTTCTTTGGTGCGGACGGGTTTCTTTACGTCGTCGTGGGCGACGAGGGAGCGGCCAACGACTCCTACAATGTGGCGCAGAAGATCGACGAACGTCTCTTCAGCGGGATCCTGAGAATCGATGTGGATCAGAACAGTGCGAGGAGTCATCCCATCCGGCGGCAGCCGGAGACCATATCTCGGCCTAACGGATGGCCTGCCAGTTTCACCCAAGGGTATTTCATTCCGGATGACAATCCTTGGGTCGACGAGTCGGGTGGCGTCTTGGAGGAGTTTTGGACCATCGGACTTCGCAGTCCGCACTCCATGCACTATGACCGGGCTTCGGGAAACATTTGGATCGCCGAAGTGGGGCAGGGGGCCAGGGAAGAGGTGACCGTCGCCCGCAGGGGCGGCAATCATCAGTGGCCCTACAAGGAGGGCTCGATCGATGGCAGCCGGTCGCGCCCGTCTTCTATCATTGGCACCGAAAACCCGCCGATCCACGACTATCCCCGGAGCGAGGGCGGCTGCGTCATTGGGGGAATCGTTTACCGGGGGACGGAACATGCGGGGACATTGACGGGAAAATACATTTTCGGGGATCACAACTCGCGGCGAATTTGGGCTCTAACGCCTGTGCCAGGCGAGGCCCCCAGGATCGAATACCTCACCAGTGTCTTTCGCAGTGGCGGGACCAAGCGAGGCTTGTCTGGCATTTCCGCGAACCCGGACGGTGAGTGTTATATTTGCGAGATGGGCAATACGGGAACGGAAACGGGGAAAATATTTCGGCTCAGCCGGTCCGGGGCCTCCATTCCCGAGCCTCCCGGATTGCTTTCGGAGACCGACGCCTTCACCGATCTGACTACCTTGGAGCCGCGGCCGGGCTTGCTCCCCTACACGCTCAATGCCCCGCTGTGGTCCGACAACGCCGAGAAGCGACGCTGGATTGCGGTACCGAACGATGGATCGCACGACACCTTGGGAGAGCAGATCCGCTTTCGCGAGGAGGAGAACTGGGATTTTCCGGTGGGAACGGTCATGGTGAAACACTTTGAGCTTCCGATTGACGAGCGCGATCCGAGTCTTGTTAGGCGTCTGGAGACGCGATTCCTCGTCAAGGGCACGGACGATCAGTTTTATGGTGTGACCTACCGGTGGAATGAGGAGGGCACGGATGCCGTTCTGCTCCACACAGGTGCCGAGGAATCCATCACCGTCACGCAGGCCAATGGGAGTCAACGGGAGCAGGAGTGGATCTACCCCAGTCGATCCGACTGTTTGTCCTGTCATACGTCCAATGGCGGGCAGGTGCTTGGCCTGCGCACCCATCAGTTGAATCGCGAACAGTACTTTCCCGAGACCGACCGCAATGATAACATTTTGCGTGCGTGGAACCACATCGGGTTGTTTTCTCCGGCGCTTGATGAATCGGCGATACCGGGTTTTCTCCAGGCGGCGCGGCTCGAAGACACCTCGAGGCCCTTGCTTGACCGGGTGCGTTCCTGGCTCGACAGCAACTGTGCTCATTGCCACCAGCCTGGTGGTGCGGAGGCCAACTTCGACGCTCGCTATACCACTCCGCTGGCGCAACAGAATCTGATTCATGGGTCTCTGCGAGGGAGTTACACGGCGACCAATCCCTTGGTGGTTTCACCGGGAGACCTCACACGGTCGATACTCTATCAGCGTGACAACTCCCTCGGCGACGATGCCATGCCGCCACTGGCGAAAAACTTGGTGCATACCGAGGCCATGGCCCTCATGGCGGAATGGATCGGCCAGCTCGATTCGGGAGCGGCCGCGCCCCTCATCGGCGAGTACTTTGATGGCAGAAACTTCGGGTCCCTCCTACTGACGAAGACGGAGAACAAGATCGATTTCGACTGGGGCCGCGGTGATCCAGCCCCGGAGGTGGATGGAGACACTTTCTCCGTGCGGTGGACGGGGACGGTGGTGCCGGAGTTTTCCGAAACCTATCGTTTTTACACCGAGACCGACGATGGCGTGAGGCTCTGGATCAATGATCAACTGCTCGTCAATCGCTGGAATGATCAATCGGCGAGGGAATACAGCGGGACCATTGCCCTTACCGCCGGCGTGCCGGCCACGCTCCGGATGGAGTATTACGAGAACGGGGGGAACGCGGTGGCGCGGCTATCGTGGTCCAGTCCGCGCACGCCGAAAACCATCATCCCGCCGAGTGCCTTTGCCGCCGCGGGAGGCGAACCGCCTCTTGTGGTCCTGGAGACCGCGGAATCCTCCGTGGACGGACCCTTTGATGTGTCCCTGACGTTTTCCAAGCCGGTGTCCGGATTGGTGGCCTCGGAGTTGCTCGTTTCCAACGGTCGTGTCTCCGCCCTCACGGGACAGGACTCGGCCTATCTGTTGCGGATCATCCCGGACGACTTCGGGACTCTTTCAATCTCGCTTCCGGCCGGTGCCGCCTTCGATGCCAATGGGCGGGGCAACGAGGCTTCCAATGAGATCGATGTGGTCTATGGCGATCAGGAGCCACCGTCGCTGGTGCTGGCCGCAGGCGTCACCGTGGTATCAGAGGCCTTCGAGGTCTCGGCGGATTTTTCCGAACCCGTGCAGGGGTTTGATGCCGGAGACGTCACCGTCGTGAATGGGAGTGTCAGTGATTTTTCCGGTGAGGGGGCCTCTTACACCTTCATCGTGACTCCGGAATCGCCGGGCGACGTGACCATCAGCGTGGCCGGGGGTGCGGCCGAGGATGGAGGTGGTAATGTGAGTGAAGCATCAAACGTCGTTGTCGTTGACTACGTGGCCCAGAGTCAGCAAATCATCCGGGTGTATCTCCTGGCGGGTCAATCCAACATGTCGGGCGAGGGTGACCTGGGGGATCTCCCTCAGGCCTTGGCCGATCCGCAGACTGATGTGGATTTTTACTATCGCATCCCAGGGGACGCAGATGTCTTTACCAGCCTCCAGCCGGGGTCTTCCGATGGCTCCGACTTTGGACCGGAGCTGAGTTTTGGGCGCACCATGGCCGATTACTATCAATCGGTGGATCCCAATGTGCGCGTGGCCCTCATTAAATTCGCGCGCGGGGGCAGTCGTCTCTACGCCGATTGGGTGCCGGGTGAATCGGAGTATGTCACCTTTCACGAAGTCGTGGGGAACGGCCTGGCTCAGTTGGCGTCCACCTATCCGGACGCCGCCATCGAAGTGGCTGGTTTTCTCTGGCAACAAGGCGAAGCCGATGCGCTTTCGGGGCAGGCATTTAGTTATGCGAACAACCTGACGTCATGGATCAGTGACATTCGGGGACGTTTCGGGGCGGATTTGCCTTTCATCTACGGGCGCCTCTCTTCGAACCAGATCCCGGCGATCGGGGAACAGGAGGCCGCCGATCTCAGAGCGGCTCAGGAGAGCGTGGACGGTCTAGACACCGCGGTCAAGATGCTGGATACGGATGGGATTCCGACGATCGAGACGGACGTGATCCATTTTGATAGCGAAGGACTTCTCGATCTCGGAGTTGCCTTTGCCGAGGGGATCCTGAGTGTCAATCAGGTGTCGCTGCCGGAGACCACGGTCGCCTTGGGAGCCTCATCGTCTACCGTCTTTGGGACCTTCAACGTCGAACTCGTCGGCAGCCGGCCTCTCAGCGGATTGGTGCCTGACGATTTCGTCGTTTCCAATGGGGCGGTTTCGGAACTAACTGGCATCTCGAAAAACCATGTCGTGACCGTGGCGCCCACCAGCCCGGGAGAAGTGACGGTGCGCTTGCCGGCGGGAGCGGTAGGGGATCCGTTAGGAGGTGGCAACGCCGAGTCCAACACCGTGTCGGTCACCTATTCCACCGGAGAGGTGGGCGATGCCCTGGAAATCGTGGCCCTCCCCACGACGGTGCGCCGCGGCGAAACCGCGGCCGTATCGATCAACTATCAGGCGGCCGGTCTGCGCGATGTCCAGATCATCCTCCATGATTCGCTGGAGGGTTGGCGGGTCGATGCCTCACATTTTGCGCAGGTCGCGGGTGGGACAGGATCGATTGTGGTTGATCTGCCCGTGTCGCCGACCGCGCGAATGGGAGATGGTTATCTCTGGGCAGTGCGACTGATTCCGGTGGGATCCGATTTCACGGAGGCGGTTGCGGAATTCTATCTCGGAGCATCCATGGAAGAGAACACCACTGGCATTTTGACGGATAGCATCGCTCAGTTGAGGGCTCCGAGTGAAGTGGAGAGGGGCGAGACGGTCGTCGTGGAGATGGATTACGAGGCCGCGGACACCCGTGATGTGGAGCTGCTCTTGCAGGACTCACAGAACAACTGGGCCACCGTGGGCTCGGCACCCGCACAGGTCGAGGCGGGATCAGGGACACTGGTTTTCAATATCACCATCGCTGGAAACGGGAGGGTGGGTGACGGTTATGTCTGGGTCAACCGATTGCTTCCCGTCGGTGGCGACAACTCCCAGGCAGTGGCCGAATCCTACCTCAATGCGAGTGTACTGCCCGCATCGGAAGGTGGCGTCTTGGATCTGATCAACGATTTTTCGGCGCCATCGACGGTCCATCGTGCCGCGGCCGCCACCGTTCGGGTCGACTACGAGGCTTCCACGGACCGGGATCTCAACGTGGTGCTCCTGGACTCGGTGGACGGTTGGCGAGTGGTCGGTGAGGCGCGATCTCCCCTGGCGGCCGGTGTCGGTAGCCAGGAGTTCACCATCGGAATTGCCGGAGATGGCCGAATTGGTGAGGGTTATGTGTGGGTGGCCCAGCTCATTCCCACAGGAGCCACCGATGGATCAGGCGCCCTGGACGAAAAGTACGTCGGTGCCGCAATGGCGGAGGAAACCGGCGAAGGCACGTTGGTCAATTACGCCGTACTGCCCGAGGCGATGGCGACGCAGTCTTCCGTTTTCGGGTCCTATTTCACGGCGGATCTCGCGCGTGACGGGAATACCGACGGGGATTGGCGGAATGGGAGTGTGACCCACACGGAGCTGGATTCCAATCCGTGGTGGGAGATCGACCTCGGGGCCTCGAAAGAGCTGGGGCATGTCTTTGTCTGGAATCGGACCGACTGTTGTGCCGAGCGCCTGCGAGACTTCTATGTGCTTGTTAGCGAAGAACCCTTCGTCTCCAAGGATCTGGATCTCACGATCGCTCAACCAGGCGTGCGTTCGGTCTTTGTTAGTGGAACTCCTGAGCCAACGGCTGAAATCGCGATTGGCCAGGCAGGTCGCTATGTGCGTGTGCAAATGGCCGAGGAGGGCTATCTCAGTTTGGCTGAGGTGGAGGTGTTTGGTGACCTTGGCGGGGGAACCATTCATGGTCTGACCTACCAGTATTACGAAGGGGTGTGGGATGCGTTACCTGATTTTGCAGCATTGGCGGCGCGGAAGACGGGAACGGTAGAGAATGTCGATCTCACGCCTCGCATGCGGGATGACTATTTCGCCTTCCGTTTTCGCGGCTGCCTCATCGTCCCCGCCGCCGGCGACTACACGTTTTACACGCGCTCCGATGCGGGGAGTCGCTTGCTCGTCGGTGGGCAGGTCGTGGTGGACAATGACGGTGATCATGAATTCGAAGAGCAATCTGGAACCGTTTCCCTGCTCGAGGGGATGCATCTCATCGAAGTGCAGTACTTTGAGAAGGAAGGCGAAGAGGGACTGACGGTGAGCTGGGAAGGGCCGGGATTTCCCAGAGAGGCCATCCCGGACGCTTCTCTTTCCGTCAATGAGACTCGGGTGAGCCCGACTTTTCGCTTTGCCTTGCCCCAGCTTTCGAGTGCCGACAATGCGGACGGCGATCTCCTCGATCTTGCGGCCGAACTGGCCCTGGGGCAGAACCCTGGTGAAGGTGTATACAGCGAGACCGGGCTCCGTTTCGAGCTTTCCGGCGATGCCGTTCATGTGTATTACGACCGGCCGCCGGCTCTCAGCGAATTCAGTTATGTGTTGGAAGGGAGCGCGGATCTGGAGACGTGGTTTGATATCCTCGGTGCGGAAATTGTGACGCAGACGCCAGGGATCGAACGGGTGCGCTACCGCATGATTCACTTGAGGGAGCCGCTCTCTGCCGCGCGAGGATTCATCCGTCTTCGGATAGAGCACGCTGCTTGGGGACATGTGAGTCATACGCCCATCTGTGGATGGCAGGGGACACCGCTTGATGGCGGCTATCAGTCTTACGGATCGGCATTTACCCCCAATCCCGTTTTCGGGAGCGTGATCGCCTCGGCTACGGAAACGCGTCTCATCGCCGTGGCCGGTGGATTGGACGGACTCATGGAGTCTGATTCGCGCTACTATGCCGAGTTCAGCAGCGGCGACTACCAAGGGCATCGCGTGAGGATCGATCCGGATTCTTCCACGGACCAATCCGTGGCGCTCGATTTGCTGGCTGAGGACAACACTCTGGAAGAGATCGATCCTGGCGGTGTCATCGGTGACACATTCATCATCTACGAGCACGATGTACTTGTGAGTCTCTTCCCCAAAGATCGGTTCACGGGTTCGAATCATCCCGGCCTGGCCGATCAGGTTTTGTTCTTCGATGAAGGAAAGTATGAGGCCTACTTCCTGCTCGATGTCGCAGGCAGATACCACTGGGCGGAGGCCGGTGATGATCGACTTCTCAACCAGGATGCCCAAGTCGTGCCTCCGGGACGCGGCGCCTTTATCCGGCGTCATTCCGTGGCGGCGGAGACTCTTTTCCTCACGTCAGGCCATATTCGGACGCATGCGTTCGTCCAGCCGTTGAACGAGGGCTACAACTTGGTGGCGCCCGGCTTTCCGCTGTGGCAGACGCCACTGGAGCGCGGTCTAACAAGTGATAACGGATTTCTCGGGGCCCTGGATCCGAGTGAGGCTGACCAGATCCTGGCTTGGGATGCGGAGTTGGAGCGCTTTCAAGGGCTGTTTCTCTTGGACGATGGCCAGACTCAGTATTGGACACCATTGGATGATGTGAACTTGGAGAACCACAATGAAACGCCGTGGTTTTCTCCGGACGGGGCCGTTTTCTTGCGATTGGCAAGAGAACCTCATCCGGACTACCGCATTCTCAACCCGTTGTCCGGCGCCGTTGATCCCTGATTGGAATGGAAAGTGGCAGGGACTTCAGTCCCTGGGTCATGCCGTTCCAATAATCCTAGAAGCGGGAATGAAGTATTGAGGAAATGGGCGTAAACTGCTTATCCTCAGGGGGATGAGTGGTCTGCTGGAACGATTGGAGGCTCACCCTACGGGTGAGGTGTCACAGAGTCCGATATTCGACGGCAACGCGTGGCCGCTGGATGCGCCCGGGGGCCGGTTTTATGCCGAGTGGGATGAAAACGCTCCGGTGACTCGGGACGGTCAGTTGGTCTTCTTCTTTCAGTTCCTTCAGGCCGGAGGACGTTGGGAACAATTCATGAACCGATGTCCTTTGCACTAATCGGGCAATCGAGGCAGCGGCGCCATCAATGTGATGGGGACGATCTTTCTCAGCGTTCTCAATGGCCACTGGCGTTACGCTCACATCAATTCGGTGCGGGGTGACGGGATCAATCCGCCACTTCTGGGGATGGATCGCACAGTGAGTGAGGACACGGTTCGCGGAGCCATGAAACGTATCAATGAGGACGTGGGTCTGAGTTGGCTTCGCAGGGAAATACGGGAATGCATTTCACCAGCTCTAGAGTTGCCTTGGATCCTTGATATCGACACGACGATCAAACCGCTCTATGGGCATCAACAAGGCGCAGAGATCAGCTACAACCCCCACAAGCCGGGGCGCCCGAGTCATGTCTATCATAGTTATTTTGTCTCCAATTTACGCATCTCTCTAGGAGTGGATGTCCTTTCTGGCAAGAAACATGGAGCGGGACACGGCATGCCTGGTTTATGGCAGATCTTGGAAGAACTGCCCCGCTCTCGCTGGCCCAGCTTTGGGCGAGGAGATTGCGCCTATGGAAGCGAGAAAGTGATGTGCGAGTTCGAGGAAAAGGGGCTGCCCTATCTCTTCAAACTGCGCCATACGCCCCGAGTGAAAGCCCTGGTGCAGACATGCATGCGAATGGGTTGCGGGTGGCAAGAAGTCGCAGATGGCTGGGAAGCTATGGAAGCGAGGCTCAAACTCAGTGGATGGACACAAGAACGTCGTGTCGTGCTTGTGAGAGAAGCTCCGGCCCTAGCTCCAATAGGGGCCAAAGCACGCCGCCGCCGGGATTGCCAAGGACTTCCTGGAGCATCAGGAGCGGAATGGGAAGCCACGGCGGCCCCCTGGAGCGGAAAGATCGCAGTGCTGGTGACGTCATTGGACGAACGAGATTATCCGACTGAGGCGATGCCTCGCTTATACCGAGAGCGAGCTGATTGCGAAAACGCCTTTGATGAACTCAAGAATCAATGGGGATGGAGCGGATTTACGACACGCAAGCTGACTCCCTGTCGTCTGATGGCCAACCTCGTGGCCTTGTTCTACAACTGGTGGAATCTCTATGTTCGATTCTATGACGAGGAACATCACCGGGAAGCCATCACGAGTCGGCCGGCCCTGATGCAGGGAGTGGCCAGGCAGGTCAGGAGCGGCGGACAACGAAAGATCAAGGTCAGCCTATTGCACGAGAAGGGTGAAATCATTGCTCGCGCCGTGACGTTGATAAGCAGTCAGTTACACCAGATGATGCGCATTGCGGAGCAATGGAGCATCGACGAACGCTGGGCTTTGCTTTTGACGCGGTTATTGCGTCGATGGCTGGGCGGAAAATGGATTACAGGCGTCCGTAAAAAAGCTGCGCCACTGCTTTGCGCCCGGTCTCCCTAAAATCAATCGCTCCACGCAGCCCCGGCTCGCTCATCTCGGAATGACTCGCTTCATTCCTTCGGAGCATCGCGCTCATTTTCCTTTTTAGGATAATAGTTCAGGGACTGAAGTCCCTGCCACTTTCTTTCTCGACATCGATCGCTCAGGGACTGAAGTCCCTGCCACTTTATCTTAACCTACTTGGCTTCAGTGGGTTCGTTCTGGGGGATG